>JBFGEI010000037.1:0-17336 GCA_041580155.1 Limimaricola sp. | reverse complement strand
TGGCGGCGCATCTTCTGGACCTCGGGGCGATCGACCCGATGCGGCAGCCCGAGATGGGGCCGCGCTTGGCCGGTTACCTCGTCGATGTGCTGAACCGCAAGGCGGTGATCGACTGGAACGCGCTGCTCGACCGGCCCGACGCGCTCGACGCGCGGGCGACCTCCGAAAGCGCGGTCGCCGGCCAGTCGCAGCTGTCGCTGCTGATCGACACCATCGAACTGGACGGCCGGCCGATCGAACTGCGGCTGAACCGCGTCAAGCCCGAGGGCGGCGACCCGGTCTGGGTGTTCTCGCGCCAGGCGGCGATGCGGCTGCCGGCGCTGCACGCGCGCTACGGCCCGTCCGATCTCGAACTGTCGCTGCCGACGGCGCTGCGGCAGCCCGCGTTCTGGGGGCTGATGTGGTGGGAGGTCGCCGGGCTGCCGCTGCTGATCCTCGCCGCGCTGGCGGTGGCCTTCATCACCAGCCGGCTGGCGCGGATGCTGGCGCGGCGGGTGCACAGCCGCACCGCGACCGCGGTGCTGCGCGCGGTGCGGCTGCCGCTGATCATCTTCGCGGTGACGCTGACCGTCGGCACCGTCACCGGCGCCTTCTTCATCTTCTCGGGCCGGATCGACACCGTGCTGTCGCCGCTGATCGCGCTGGGCTACACCACGGCGGCGCTGATGTTTGTGCTGAACGGCGTCGACGCGGTGCTCGACCGGATCGTGTCGCCCGACGAATCGACGCTGCACGAGGCCGGCAAGGAGGCGCGGCGCGACACCGCCACCAAGGTTGCCGCGTTCCGGCGCATCCTGATCGTGCTGATCGTGCTGATCGGCGGCGGCATCGTGCTGTCGGAGGCGCAGCTGTTCGGCAGCCTCGGGGTGTCGCTGCTGGCCTCGGCCGGGGCGGTGACGCTGATCTTGGGCTTCGCCGCCCGCACCATCCTCGGCAACATCCTGTCGAGCCTGCAGATCGCGATGAACCGCTCGGCCAAGATCGGCGACAAGATCCAGTTCCGCGACCACATCTGCACCGTCGAGCGGATCAACTTCACCTATGTGCAGCTGCTGGACTGGACCGGTGTCCGGCTGGTGGTGCCGGTATCGGAATTCGTGTCCGAACCGTTCGAGAACTGGACCATGCGCAACCCGTCGATGTACCGGGTGGTCAAGCTGAAGCTGGCGCATGACGCTGATGTCGACGCGCTGCGCCGCGCCTTCTTCGAGGTGATCGACGACCAGGAGCCCGACCAGGTCTGCGACCGCGACGACCACATGGTAATGGTCAACGATCACGACGTGTTCGGCCAGGAGGTTTGGTTCTGCCTCGCCTGCGCCGATGCCAACACCGCCTGGATGCTGTCGTGCCAGGTCCGCGAGGCGCTGCTGGTCAAGGCACGCGAGCTGGCGCGGACCGGCGTGCCGGTGTTCCCGCAGGCCAATCCGGCCGAGGCGGCATGACCGTGGCTTGAGCCATCCGGCGGTCATCCCTATATTGACGGTGGACGCAAAAGGAAGATCCAGATGTTCTCGATCCCCGGCAAGCAGGCCGTCAGCATTACCCCGGCCGCCGCCACCCAGATCGCCCGGCTGATGCACAAGGCCGGCCACGCCGGGCTGCGCATCGGCGTCAAGAAGGGCGGCTGCGCCGGCATGGAATACACCATGGATTACGTCGACGAGGCCGATCCGATGGACGAGGCCGTCGAACAGGACGGCGCTCGGGTGCTGATCGCGCCGATGGCGCAGATGTTCCTGTTCGGCACCGAGATCGACTACGAGACCTCGTTGCTGGAATCGGGCTTCAAGTTCCGCAACCCGAACGTCGCCGATGCCTGCGGCTGCGGCGAATCGATCAAGTTCAAGGATGTCGAAGAGCTGAAGGCCGAACGCTCCTAGCGCGCGCGCCGCTTTTTCTTCCGACCCGATCACGGCCCACGCCCCCGGCGCGGGCCGTTTTACCATGCAACGGCCGTGCAGAGCCGCCTTCCCTTTCGTGTTGCCCGAGTTGTCGATAGACAGGCGGGGAACCTCACCGGAAAGGAAGTGCCATGCGTCGCAAGCTCGTTGCGGGAAACTGGAAGATGAACGGCACCGCCGCCGATATGTCCGATGTCGAGGCGCTCGCCATCGCCTGGGCCGCGCCGAAAGCCGAGATCGTCCTGTGCCCGCCGGCGACGCTGATCGCGAAGATGTCCTTCGCGCTGGGTGGCCAGCCGATCTCGGTCGGCGGTCAGGACTGCCACGCCGAGGCCGCCGGCGCCCACACCGGTGACATCTCGGCGGCCATGCTGCGCGATGCCGGCGCCCGCTGGGTGATCCTCGGCCATTCCGAACGCCGCGCCGATCACGGCGAGACCGACGAGATGGTGCGCGGCAAGGCCGTGACCGCGATCGCGGCCGGGCTGCGGGCGATCATCTGCATCGGCGAGACCCTGGCCCAGCGCGAGGCCGGCGACACGCTCGAGGTGGTGTCGGGCCAGCTGGCGGCGTCGCTGCCCGACGACGTCACCAGCAAGGACGTCGTCGTTGCCTACGAGCCGATCTGGGCGATCGGCACCGGCAAGGTGCCGAGCCTCGAGCAGATCGCCGAGGTGCACGGCCATCTGCGCGGCCAGCTGCGCGAGCGGTTCGGCGAAGAGGCGGACGCGATCCGGCTGCTCTACGGCGGGTCGGTCAAGCCCGACAACGCCGCCGAGATCTTCGGCGTGGCCGATGTCGACGGCGCGCTGGTCGGCGGCGCCAGCCTGAAATCCACCGATTTCTCGCCGATCGTCTCGGCGCTCGAACAAAGCGCCTGAGCCGCGAGCCGCACGTCGTGCAAAGGGCGCCCCGAGGGGCGCCCTTTTTCGTGTCCAGCGGTGATGATCGGTCAGTTGACCATGATCTCCGGCCCCATGGTGGCGTTTGGCAGCACCGTCGACAGCCAAGGCACGTAGGTGATGATCACCAGGAACACGCCCAGCACCGCGAGGAACGGCAGCGCCGCGCGGACCACGCCCATCACCGACATGCCGGCGACGCCGGAGGTGACGAACAGGTTCAGACCGACCGGCGGGGTGATCATGCCGATCTCCATGTTGACCACCATGATGATGCCAAGGTGGATCGGGTCGATGCCAAGCTGGATCGCGATCGGGAACACCAGCGGCGCCACGATGACGATCAGCCCCGACGGCTCCATGAACTGGCCGCCGATCAGCAGGATGATGTTGACCACGATCAGGAAGGTGATCGGCCCAAGCCCCAGCCCCAGCAGCGCGTTGGCGATCGACTGCGGGATCTGCTCGTCGGTCAGCACGTGCTTGAGGATCAGCGCGTTGGCGATGATGAACATCAGCACGATGGTCAGCTTGCCGGCCTCGAACAGCGTGGCGCGGGTGTCGCGGTGCCCGAAACCGGTGACCAGCGCCCAGGGCTTGCGCAGCAGCGAGCTCGGCCGGCCGCCCTTCTGGGCCGCGGCGAGCGGGCCCATGTCGCGATAGACGAAGGTCGCAACGAGGAAAGCGTAGACCGCGGCGACGGCGGCGGCTTCGGTGGGCGTGAAAGCGCCCGGCGCCCAGACGATGGGGAAGCCGCCCGACAGGTTGATCCAGGGGTGGCCGTAGATGCCGCCCATGATGATCGCGATCAGGAACAGCCCCCAGAACGCGTCGCGGAAGCTGGCCCAGATCTCGCCCCAGCCCAGCCAGTCGCCCTTCGGCATGTTCTTGATCCGGGCCATCACGTAGATCGTCACCATCAGCATGACGCCGGCGAGGATGCCGGGGATCACGCCCGCCAGGAACATCCGGCCGACCGACACGTCGGTGGCCGAGGCGTAGACCACCATCACGATCGACGGCGGGATGAGGATGCCCAGCGTGCCGGCGTTGCAGATCACGCCGGCGGCGAAGTCGCGGGTGTAGCCGGCCTGGCGCATCGCCGCGATCACGATCGAGCCGATCGCCACCACGGTGGCCGGCGACGATCCCGACAGCGCGGCGAACATCATGCAGGCCAGGACGCCGGCGATCGCCAGGCCGCCCTGCAGATGGCCGACGCAGGCGATGGCGAAGCGGATGATCCGCTGCGCCACGCCGCCGGTCGACATGAAGGACGAGGCGAGGATGAAGAACGGGATCGCCAGCAGCGACGGGTGCCCGGCCATCGCCTGGTAGAGCGACTGCGCGATCGAGGCCAGCGACGTCTCGGAGAACGCCAGCTGGAAGATGATCGACGCGAGACCGAGGGAGATCGCGATCGGCACGCCGATCAGCAGCAGCCCGACGATCATCAGGAACAGAAGTGCGACTTCCATGGTCAGGAGATCTCCCGGTTCAGATGGGCGGCGTCGGCGACGGCGTCTTCGGCTTCATGGCTGACGATCAGGCTGGCGGATTCGCCGGTCCAGACCCGGTAGGTGGCCTGGATCAGCCGGAACAGGATCAGCGCCGCGGCGATCGGCAGGATCAGGTAGGGAATCACCCTCGGCATCTTGGAATAGCGGTCGCCGTAGTTGATCCACTCCTCGAGAAACCGCAGCCACTCGAACATCGGGATCTGGTCGGTCTCGAAATAGGACGTAGTGCGCGACACCGTGTCGAAGCCGGTCGGCAGCCAGACCCCGGTGGTCTTGGGCAGGTCGGCAAACGGCGCCCAGTAGTCCCAGGCGCCCTTCAGCAGCAGCACCGCGTAGAACAGCGACAGCGCGCAGGCCAGCAGCGCGACGATCCGGCGCGGCCGCGGCGACAGCAGGTTGATCACCGCATCGACCCCGAGGTGGGCGGTGATCTTGAAGCCGTAGGCGACGCCGAACAGCACCAGCCAGGCGAACAGCGTCAGCACCGTCTCGAGGCTCCAGATGATCGAGCTGTTGAAGCCGTACCGCATGATGACGTTGAAGCAGGTCAGGAGCGTCATCGCCCCGAGAAGGAAGGCGATCACGCCCTCCTCGAAGTCTTCCACGAAACGCCCGAAGCGTCCCGCGCCTGCCTTGGAATGAACCGCGTTCATCCTGTTGCCCCCCGATGATGTGCCCTGATGCGACAGGGACCGGGCCGCCGCGCGGCCCGGTCCCCAGGTTCTTGGCCGATGCTTACTGAGTAGCGCCGTTCGATTCCTGCGCGGCGGCGATCATGTCGGCGCCGACCTCTTCCTCGAACTGGGCCCAGACCGGCTTCATCATCTCGACCCAAGCCGCGCGCTGCTCGTCGGTGAGTTCGCGGATCACGCCGCCGGCGTCGAGGATCGCCTGCCGCGCCTCGAGGTCGACCTCGGTGACGGCGGCGTTACGCTCGGCGGTGACTTCTTCGGTGATCGTCACCAGCTGCTCGCGCACCGCCGGGTCCAGGCTGTCGAGGAAGTCGACGCTGGCCACCAGCATGTAGTCGAGCACGCCGTGGTCGGTCTCGGTGATGCCGTCCTGCACCTCGAAGAACTTCTGGCCGTAGATGTTCGACCAGGTGTTCTCCTGGCCGTCGACGACGCCGGTCTGCAGCGCGCCGTAGACCTCGGCGAAGGCCATCGGCTGCGGGCTGGCGCCGAGCGCCTGCATCTGCGCCACCAGCACGTCGGAAGGCTGCACGCGGAATTTCAGCCCGTTGGCGTCGGTCGGCTCGAGCAGCGGCTTGTTGGCCGACATCTGCTTCATGCCGTTGTGCCAGAAGCCGAGGCCCTGCACGCCGCGACGCTGCATCGCGTCGAGCATCGCCTGGCCGTTCTCGGAGGCCTGGAAGGCGTCGACCGCGGCGATGTCGTCGAACAGGAACGGCAGGTCGAACAGCCGGTAGGCCTTGGTGATTGACTCAAACAGCGACAGCGACGGCGCCGCCATCTGCACGTCGCCGCGCAGCATCGCCTCGATCACCTGTTCGTCGGTGTAAAGCGTGGAGTTCGGGAACACCTCCATGCACATCGTGCCGTCCATCTCCTCGTTGACGCGGGTCTTGAGAAGCTCGGCGGCGATGCCCTTGGGGTGCTTGTCGGTGTTGGTGACGTGGCTGAATTTCACCACGGTCTCACCGGCATCGCAGCCGGCGGTGTCGGCCTGAGCGGCCTGGGCTGCGATTGCCAGGGCGGCGGCGGTGGCCGCGACGGACAGGTAGTTCATGGAAAGCTCCTCCCTCAAGGAAATGTGACTCCTGCCGCAGAGAACCGCGGAAACCGGATCCGTCTCAAGCGGCATTCCGCCCAGCCGGGAGCTCGGGTAAAAATATATGAAATTCATATATTTGTGCGCGCGGCGTCCGGTGGAGCGCTGGGTCGGACATCGGTATTGCGCGAGCAACCGCACAGCTGTTTCCGCTAACCGTGCGGAAAACCGCACAGTCAGCCCTCGCGGTAGTCCTCGGGCCGCAGCCCGTGCCGGGCCAGCTTGTCGTAGAAGGTCTTGCGCGGCAGCTTCAGCGCCTCGGCGGTGCGGGTGGCGTGGCCGGCGTGGCGGCGCAGCGCCGCGACCAGCAGCGACCGCTCGACCAGCGCCAGTTGTTCCGCCAGGCCGAGATCGCCGGCGTCGGACCCGGGTTCGGCCTCGCCGGGTCGCGGGCCGACGCCCATCGCAAAGCGCATCGCGGCGCTGGTCAGCGCCCGGGCATTGCCGGGCCAGTCCTGCGCCATCAGCCAGGCAACGAGGTCGGGGGTGATCGCGGGCACGGGCAGGTTGGCCTGTTCGCAGGCCTGCGCGACGTAGTGCCGGAACAGCACCGGGATGTCGTCCGGCCGCTCGCGCAGCGCCGGAATCCGCACCCGCATCAGGTCGAGCCGCCAGAACAGCTCGGGGTTGAAGCGACCGGCCTCGGCCTCGGCGCCGGGATCGCGGGTGGTGCCGCCGATCACCCGGGCGTGCGGCAGCGCGGCGCCGGCGCCGGCGGCTTCGAGCCGGTCGAGCAGCGCGTATTGCGCCCCCGGCGGCAGCATCGTCACCTCGTCGAGATACAGCGTGCCGGCGCCGGCCTCGTCCAGCGCCGCGTGCAGCGCGGTCTCGTCCAGCGCCGCGCTGGCGCGCTTGACGAAGGGGGCACGGGCCGAGGCCGACAGCAGGTGGATCACCTCGGCGACCTTCGACGTGCCGCTGCCCGGCGCGCCGCAGACCAGCGTCTCGGCGCTGGCCCTGGCGACGGCGCGGACCCGGTCGCGCAGCGCCTCGGCCTGCAGCGAATTGCCGGCCAGCATGCGCGAGGCGGCGTCGCCGGACTGCCGCGCCAGCCGGACCCGGCGGGCCGCCAGCACCTCGTCGCGCAGGCCCAGCGCCTGCCGGACTGCGGCGAGGAACTCGGACGGGGCGCAGGGCTTTTCGAGAAACGCATGCGCGCCTTGCTCCATCGCCCGCACCGCCATCGGGACATCGCCTTCGCCAGTCAGCAGGATCACCGGCAGCTCGGGATCGACCGCCCTTGCCTGCGCCAACAGGTGGAACCCGTCTCGCCCCGGCATCCGGATGTCGGTGACCACCACCCCGTCGAAATCGGCCACAAGGTGATCCTTGGCCTCGATGAACGACCCGGCGAGCAGCGGCTCGAGATCGCCGAGCTCCAGCGTCTGGCCCAGCGCCTCGCGCACCTCGCGGTCATCGTCGACCAGCAGCACCCGCCGGGTCATGCCGCCGCCGCCCGCTGCGCGAGGTCGAGCTCGACGGTGAACACCGCGCCGCCGCCGGGGTGGTTGCGGCCGCGGATCGCGCCGCCGAAGCTTTGCACCAACCCGTAGGAGATCGACAGGCCGAGCCCCATGCCCTCCGAGGCGCCGACCTCCTTGGTGGTGTAGAACGGGTCGAAGATCCGGTCCGGCTCGCCGATCCCGGGGCCGGTGTCGCGCACCGTCAGCACCGCCCGCGCCCCGGTCGTCTCGAGCCCGATCGACACGCGCTTGTGCTCGGACTGCTCCATCGCGTCGATCGCGTTGCCGACCAAGTTCAGCACCACCTGCTGCAGCCGCACCTCGCCACCGCGCACCAGGACCGGCTTGGCCGGCGCGGCCCAGGACAGCGCCACCTCGGCCTGGCGCAGTCGCGGCGCCGCCATCTCCAGCGCCACGTCGACCACCGCGCAAAAATCGACGTCGACCACTGCCTCGCTTTCCTGCCGCGCGAAGGCGCGCAGGTTGCGGATGATCCGGCCCATGCGGCGGCCCAGCTCGGAAATCCGGCCGAGGTTGCTGGCCGCGGCGTCGAGATTGCCGCGCGCGAGAAAGGTCTCGGCGTTCTCGGCGAAGGACCGGATCGCCATCAGCGGCTGGTTCAGCTCGTGGCTGATCCCGGCCGACATCTGGCCCAGCGCCGACAGCTTCCCGGCCTGCACGAGGTCGGCCTGCGCCCGGGTCAGCCGGGCCTCGGCGGCGGCGCGCTCGGCCACTTCGCGGCGCAGGTCGGCGTTGACCGCCTGCAGCGCCCGGGTACGGCGCGCCACCCGCTGCTCCAGCACAGTGTTGGCCCGGGCCAGCGTGCGGCGCCGGTTGGTGGCGAGAAACAGCAGCGCCCCGAAGGCCAGGCACAGCGCCGCCGCGGCCGCGGCCTGCAGGTCGGCGATCCGCCGCACCGGCGCCACGTCGAGCAGCGCCTCGCCGGTCAGCCCGATCACCGGCAGATACTGGGTCAGGTGCAGCGCCCGGGACGGCAGGTAGGGTTCGCCGGCGATGCGCCAGATCTCGTGGCCACCGCGGCGCCGCACCTGTTCCGGGCCGAATCCCTGCGGGTCGCGGCCCTGGCCGATCAATTCCGAGCGGTTCGACACGAAGACCCGGCCCGCGGCATCGGTGAAGAACACCGCCGGCTGGTCGCCGCGCCAGGCCGCCTCGACCTGTTCGATGTCGACCGACACGATCACCGCGCCTGTCACCGGACCGGCTTCGGAGAACACCGGCGCCGCAAAGACGAAGACCCGCCGGTCGTGCCGCGGGCTTGCGAAATGCTCGACCCCGAGCGCGCCGTCCATCGCGCGTTCGAACCAGGGCTGCCCGGCGTGGCTGGCCCCGGCCGCCGACCCGGAGGCGGCGACGCCGATCTCGCGGCCGCTGGCGTCGACCAGCGCGATCTCCAGCGACCCGGTCATGTCGGCGACCCGGCGCAGCAGCGGCGCGACCTGCTGCAGATCGGCGCCCTGCGGGACAGGCCGCAGCACCGGGTGATCGGCCAGCAGCACCGCCAGCTCGCGGTAGCGCTGCAGCTCACCGGTCAGCCGGTCCGAGGCCAGCGCCAGGTCGGACTGACCGCGCAGCGACAGCTCGGCCAGCGCGGCACGGTAGCCGATCGCACCGACACCGGCCGCGAAGCCCGCGACCAGTGCCAGAAAGCCGATAACCGCCAGAACCCGCCGCATGAATATCCCCCGCCCCCTGTCTACCGCCTCGGCGCTTGCAATGGCCAGCGCCGCGCGCCAACCATGCCGCCATGTTGCGCCTGACCCAATCGCCCACCGATCCCGACTTCGTCCAGGACCCCTACCGGTTCTATCACCGTGCCCGCGCCGGCGGCGACCTGGTGTTCTGGTCCGATTACGACATGCCCTGCGCGGTGTCTCATGCCGCGGTGTCGGCGCTGCTGCGCGACCGCAGGCTGGGCCGCGAGGCGCCGACCGAACACGCGCCGCCGATCGCTGCGCATCTGGCGCCGTTCTACGACGTCGAGGCGCATTCGATGCTGGAACTCGAGCGGCCGCGCCACACCCGGCTGCGCGGGCTGGTGCTGCGCGCCTTCACCTCGCGCCGGATCGCCGCGCTTGGACCCGAGATCGAGGCGCTGTGCCAGCGGATGATCGATCGGTTTCCGGCCGGTCCGTTCGACCTGCTCGACGCCTATGCGCGGCCCGTGCCGGTGATCGTCATCGCCCGGCTGCTCGGGGTGCCCGAGGACCGCGCCGACGACCTGCTGAGCTGGTCGAACGCGATGGTCGGCATGTATCAGGCGCGCCGCACCCGGGCGATGGAGGACGCCGCGGTTCAGGCGACCACGGCGTTCCGGGGGTTTCTCGAAACCCATATCGCCGCCAGGCGCCGCGCCCCGGCCGACGACCTGATTTCCGAGCTGATCGCCGCCGAGGAGGCCGGCGACACGCTGTCGACCGACGAATTGGTCGCGACCTGCATCCTGCTGCTGAACGCCGGCCACGAGGCCACGGTCCACACCCTGGGCAACGCGGTGAAGACGCTGCTGGAGCGTGACATCCGCGAGATCGACGCCGCGACCGTCGAAGAGCTGCTGCGCTTCGACCCGCCGCTGCACATGTTCACCCGCTGGGTCTACGAGGACGTCACCCTGTTCGGTCACGACTTCCGCCGCGGCGACCGGGTCGCCTGCCTGCTGGGCGCCGCCAACCGCGACCCCGCCGCCTACCCCGATCCGGACCGCTTCGACCCGGCGCGCCAGGGGCCGGCCAACACCAGCTTTGGCGCCGGCATCCATTTCTGCGTCGGCGCGCCACTGGCCCGGCTGGAACTGGAGATCGCGCTGAAGGCGCTGTTCGCGCGCTGCCCCGGCCTGGTTCTGGCCGAACCGCCGCGCTACGCCGACCTGTATCACTTCCACGGGCTCGACCGGCTGCTGCTGCGCATGGGCTAGCCGGGGCTACAGCGGCAGCGCCACCGTCGACTTGATCTCTTCCATCGACAGCAGCGCGGTGACGCTCTGCACCCGGACCTCGGCGATCAGCGCCTGGTAGAAGGCGTCGTAGGCGCGGGCATTCCGCACCCGGACCTTCAGGATGTAGTCGATGTCGCCGGCCAGCCGATGCGCCTCCTGCACCTCGGGCCGGTCGCGCAGCGTGGTCAGGAACTTCGACTGCCAGGCGGCCTCGTGCTCTGAGGTGCGGATCAGCACGAAGAACGTCGCCTCGAAACCCAGCGCCTCGGCATCGAGCAGCACGGTCTGGGTGCCGATGATCCCGGCCTCGCGCATCTTGCGGATCCGGTTCCACACCGGGGTCTTCGACGACCCCACCGCCTTGGCGATTTCATCGAGCGATCGGCCGGCGTCGCGCTGCAGTTCGATCAGGATCTTCCGATCGGTCTCGTCGGGCTGGAACGACATTCGCGGCTTTCCTTCAATTCGGAACGCATGTCCCGGTTCCGGCGTTCAGGGGAACATACATTCCTTATCTGCCGCGGCGGATGGCCAAAAGCAAGACGGATGTCCTATATCACATGCAATCAACGCCGCAGGAGATCGCGCCATGCCCCGCAAGTTCACGCCCAAGGTCGTCACCGCGAACCGTCTTCTCGAAGGCGATGCCGTCTGGCTGACGATGGATGACCGCTGGTCGCCCGACATGCGCGAGGCCGAGCTGATCGATGACGAGGCGCATGCCGACCTGCGGCTGCTGGTGGCGCAAAGCCAGCCCGGCATCGTCGTCGGCCCCTATCTGGTCGACGCCAGGGCGGGCGATGCCGGCCCCGAGCCGGTGCATTTCCGCGAGGCGTTCCGCACCCGCGGCCCGTCGAACCTCGCCCACGGCAAGCAAGTGGACCTCTGAGCATGTATCACTATTCCGAATTCGACCGCGCCTTCGTCCAGAGCCGCGTGGACCAGTTTCGCGGCCAGGTCGCGCGCCGCATCGACGGCAGCCTCACCGAGGAAGAGTTCCGGCCGCTGCGGCTGATGAACGGGCTGTATCTGCAGCTGCACGCCTACATGCTCCGGGTCGCGATCCCCTACGGCACGCTGCGCTCGGACCAGATGCGCCAGCTGGCGATGATCTCCGAGCGCTGGGACAAGGGTTACGGCCATTTCACCACGCGGCAGAACATCCAGTACAACTGGCCCGAGCTGAAGGACGTGCCCGAGATGCTGCAGGCGCTGGCGGATGTCGGCATGCATGCGATCCAGACCTCCGGCAACACGATCCGCAACGTGACCGCCGACCACTTCGCCGGCGCCGCCGCCGACGAGGCGGTCGACCCGCGCCCGGTGGCCGAGCTGCTGCGCCAGTGGTCCACCGACCACCCGGAGTTCCAGTTCCTGCCGCGCAAGTTCAAGATCGCGGTGACCGGCGCCAGCGCCGACCGCGCCGTGGTGAAGGCGCATGACATCGGGCTGCGGATCGTCACCAACGACAAGGGCGAGACCGGCTTCGAAGTGCTGGTCGGCGGCGGT
This sequence comes from Limimaricola sp., assembly GCA_041580155.1. GTDB lineage: Bacteria > Pseudomonadota > Alphaproteobacteria > Rhodobacterales > Rhodobacteraceae > Limimaricola. The sequence continues at coordinate 5,291 of JBFGEI010000037.1, read as the reverse complement.
CTCGGCCGCACCCCGATGGTCGGCAAGGTGCTGCACCCGTTCCTCGCCTGGGAAGACCTGCTGCCCTATTGCGAGGCGATCGTCGCCACCTACAACCTGATGGGTCGGCGCGACAACAAGTACAAGGCACGGATCAAGATCACCGTGTTCGAGAACGGCATCGACACCTTCCGCGACGCGGTCGACGCCAAGTTCGTCGAGACCAAGGCCCGGTTCACCGGCGTCGACCAGCAGCTGCTGGCCGAGATCACCGCGCAGTTCGCGGCACCCGAATTCAAGACCGCGCCGACCGACGCCTTCGACGCGACCTACGGCGTGGACCCGCTGTTCAGGTCCTGGGCCGACACCAACCTCGCGGCGCACCGCGCGCCGGGCTACGCCATCGTGTCGGTGTCGCTGAAGAAGCACGGCGCCACGCCGGGCGACGCCAGCGCGCATCAGATGCGGGTGCTGGCCGATCTCGCCGACGCCTATGGCCACGGCGAGCTGCGGATCAGCCACGAGCAGAACGTGATCCTGCCGCATGTCCACAAATCGGACCTGCCGGCGCTGCACGCCCGACTGCGCGACGCCGATCTGGCGACCGCCAACATCGGCCTGGTCAGCGACATCATCGCCTGCCCCGGCATGGATTACTGCGCCCTGGCCACCGCCCGGTCGATCCCGATCGCGCAGCAGATCGCGACCCGGTTCGACGAGCTGAAGCTCGAGCACGACGTCGGCCCGCTGAAGATCAAGATCTCGGGCTGCATCAACGCCTGCGGCCACCACCACGTCGGCCATATCGGCATCCTCGGGCTGGATCGCGCCGGGGTCGAGAACTACCAGGTCACGCTGGGCGGCGACGGCGCCGACGACACCACGATCGGCGAACGCGCCGGACCGGGTTTCTCGGCCGAGGAGATCGTGCCGGCGATCGAACGGCTGGTGCTCGGCTATCTCGAACTGCGCGACGCGCCCGAGGAGACCTTCCTGCAGGCCTACCGTCGCCTCGGTGCGGCGCCGTTCAAGGCGGTGCTGTATCCGGATGCGCAGAACCAGGAGCGGGCGAATGCCGCATGATACTGGGCTGACGATCACCGAGAACGTCGCCGATCTGAACGCGCGCTACCGGCACCACGGCGCCACCGCGGTGCTGGAGCGGGCGCTGTCGGACCCGGCGCTGGGCAAGATCGCGCTGGTCAGCTCGTTCGGCGCGGAATCGGTGGTGCTGCTGCACCTGGTCTCGGTGATCGACCGCACCACCCCGGTGCTGTTCATCGACACCGAGATGCTGTTCACCGAGACCCTGACCTACCAGATGGAGCTGTCCGAGCGGCTGCGGCTGTCCGAGGTCCGCACCATCCGGGCCCGGCCCGAGGCGGTGGCCTCGATCGACGCCGACGGCCTGCTGCACCGGCGCGACCCCGACGCCTGCTGCGCGATCCGCAAGACCGAGCCGCTGCAACGCGCGCTTGGCGGCTTCGACAGCTGGATCACCGGCCGCAAGCGCTACCAGGGCAAGACCCGCTCGGCGCTCGAGTTCTTCGAGAACGAGGACGACCGGCGGATCAAGATCAACCCGCTGGCGCACTGGACCAGCGACGACCTGCAGGACTACATCACCGAGAATCGGCTGCCGCGGCATCCGCTGGTGGCGCAGGGCTACCCGTCGATCGGCTGCCAGCCCTGCACCAGCAAGGTTGCCGCCGGCGAGGATCCGCGCGCCGGGCGCTGGCGCGACCAGAGCAAGGAAGAATGCGGCATCCATTTCGTGGATGGCAAGATGGTGCGGGGGTCGGGCGTCACCGCCTGAGACCACCCGGACGCGCCGCGCAATGACTGGAACTGAACGGGGCTGCGGTCCCGGATGAGGATGACGATGACCGTGATCGTGACCGATACGGGGTTCGCCCCCGATGATTTCTCCGGCAGCTTCGCGCCGCTGGCCGAGCTGGGGACCCAGGATACCGCCGCCGAGATCGCGCCCTCCGACGATCCGCAGGCGCTGGTCGGCCGGCTGGGCGAGCTGACCGCGATCCGCGTGCTGTTCCCGACGTTCTCCGACGGCCGCGGCTTCACCCATGCGCGGGCGCTGCGCGAGCTTGGCTTCACCGGACGGCTGCGCGCCGCCGGCCACGTGATCGCCGACCAATACGCGATGGCCCGGCGCTCGGGCTTCGACGAGGTCGAGATCTCGGACGATCTGGCGGCGCGGCAGCCCGAAGACCAGTGGCGCGCCCGCGCCGACTGGCGGGCGCATGACTACCAGTCGCGGCTGCGCGGCTGAGCCGCGGCTTTCATCGGCCCGCCCTTTCCCCTATTACCCAGACGAGATGACAATGACCGAGCAGAGCCCCGTGACCCAGACCGCCGCAACCCGCGTGGCCACGCTGCCCGACGCGCAGACCGTGACCGACGTTCGCCACTACACCGACAGCCTGTTCTCGTTCCGCGTGACCCGGCCGCAGACGCTGCGGTTCCGGTCCGGCGAATTCGTGATGATCGGGCTGATCGGCGACAACGGCAAGCCGCTGATGCGGGCCTATTCGATCGCCTCGCCGTCCTGGGACGACGAGCTCGAGTTCTACTCGATCAAGGTGCAGGAAGGTCCGCTGACCTCGAAGCTGCAGCACATCCAGCCGGGCGACAAGGTGATCCTGCGGCCCAAGCCGGTCGGCACGCTGGTGCATGACGCGCTGCTGCCGGGCAAGCGGCTCTACATGTTCTCGACCGGCACCGGCTTCGCGCCCTTCGCGTCGCTGCTGCGCGACCCCGAGACCTTCGAGAAGTTCGACGAGGTGATCATCACCCACACCTGCCGCGATGTCGCCGAGCTGACCTATGGCCGCGAGCTGGTCGAGAGCATCAAGTCCGACGAGATGCTGCGCGAACTGATCGGCGAGGACAACCTCGACAAGCTGCGCTACTACCCGACCACGACCCGCGAACAGAGCCCGAAGATGGGCCGGATCACCCATCTGATCGAAAACGGCGACCTGTTCTCGGATCTCGGCGTGCCGGCGCTCGACCCCGAGACCGACCGGGCGATGGTTTGCGGCAGCCTGGCGTTCAACCTCGACATCAAGGCGCTGCTCGAAGCCGCCGGTCTGCACGAGGGCGCCAATTCCGACCCGGCGCAATTCGTGATCGAGAAGGCCTTCGTCGGCTGATCCCGATCGCCCTGCCCTGACACGACAACGCCGCGCGGATCGCTCCGCGCGGCGTTTTTCGTGACCTTTGCCGCGCGCCGCCTTGGCGCGCAGCAGGGCTCAGTTGCCGCCGAGTGCGGCGCGGATCTGCTCGAGAACCGCCGGGCGCAGCGCCTCGAACGGCCGGGCCTTCTCCAGCGCGGTCAGCAGCATGTCCTTCGTGGACTGCACCATGTCCGACTGCTCGACCGTGGCGACCACGGCGTCGTAGTCTAAGCGCTCGGGGTCGAGCAGCGCGTCGAGATCGACGGTGCCGACCTGCTCGGCGATCGCGGTGTCGACCATCTGGCCGACCGCTTCGGCGGTGCCGGCGTCGGCCTCGACCTCGGTACCGTCGAGCACGATCACCGGGCGCTGGGTCTCGACCATCGCCTCGACCTCTTCGGCGACCCGCGCCGCTTCGGCCTCGGCTTCGGCCAGTGCGGCATCGGCTTCCGCCTCGGCCTGCGCCAGCGCCTCTTCGGCGGCTTCGGCAGCGGCCGCGGCCTCGGCTTCGGCTTCGGCCTCGGCGGCGGCTTCGGCGTTGATCTCGGTGCTGGTCTCGGTCTCCGCGACCGGGGCCGGCTCCTGGTTGCCCAGCAGGGTGACGCCGGCCCAGATGGCGGCGATCACGGCAGCGATGATGATGGCGATCTTCATGTTCGGTCTGATCCTTCTGAAACTCGTGGGCCATGCTGGTGGCCCGCGGCGCGCTATGGCAGATGCGACCGCGCCGGGAAAGCTCCGATGGCCGCCATGCCTTGTTTTGCGGCTTGAATCGGCCGGGCCGCGCGATTACCTTGCGGACGCGACACCAAACAACCGAAGGACGTGCACCATAGCCCGCAGACCTCACAACGCGCCCCCGACGCGCGACACCGGCCCCCGCGTAAACGACCGCATCCGCGTCTCCGAAATCCGCCTGATCGGCGTGAACGGAGAAAACGTAGGCGTCGTCAGCCCCGAGCGTGGGCTTGCCCTTGCCGAAGAGGCCGGGCTGGACCTCGTCGAGATCTCGCCGAACGCCGTACCCCCGGTCTGCAAGATCATGGATTTCGGCAAGTTCAAGTACGAGACCCAGAAGAAAGAGGCCGAGGCCCGGAAGAACCAAAAGATCATCGAGATCAAAGAGGTCAAGTTCCGGCCCAACACCGACACCAACGACTACGACGTCAAGATGCGCAACGTGCTGCGGTTTCTTGAGGACGGCGACAAGGTGAAGGTGACCCTGCGGTTCCGTGGCCGCGAGATGGCGCACCAGGACCTCGGTCGTCAGCTTCTCGAGCGCGTCGCCGCCGACGTCGCCGAGATCGGCAAGGTCGAGAACATGCCGAAGATGGAAGGCCGCCAGATGGTCATGATGATCGGGCCGAGCCAGAAATAACGGCGCCGCCGCCTGTTTCACCGATTCATCGGGCCGCCCATCGGGCGGCCCTTTTCACGTCCGGGCCTCAGTCGCGGCGCAGCTTCGCCACGATCCCGGCAAGTATGCTGACCGCGATCTCGGCCGGCCCCCGCGCCCCGATATCCAGTCCGACCGGCGCGTCGATCCGGTCGATCGCCGCGGCGTCGAACCCGGCAGCGCGCAGCCGCTCGACCCGCTTGGCATGGGTCCGGGTCGATCCCAGGCAGCCAAGGTAGAACACCGGTGCGCCCAGCGCCGTGACGATCGCCGGATCGTCGAGCTTGGGGTCGTGGGTCAGCGTCACCACGGCGCTGCGCGCGTCCGGCTTCAGCGCCGCCAGCGCCGCGTCGGGCCACTCCTCGATCAGCACGGTGCCGGGGAACCGCGCCGCCGAACCGAAGGCCGGCCGCGGGTCGATCAGCACCGGGTCGAAGCCGGCGATCCGCGCCATCGGCAGCAGCGCCTGCGCGATATGCACCGCGCCGATCACGATCAGCCGCAGCGGCGGGTTGTGCAGACCGACGAAGACGCGGCCGTCGGGCTCCAACCCGGACCGGTCGGTGCGGAATCGCTCGGCGTGGTCGGACGCCTGGTCGAGCCGCCGCGCCGGCCCGTCGATCTCGGCGACCAGCGCCACCGGCCGGCGCGCGGCGCGGGCGGCGACAAGCTCGGCCAGCAAGGGCTCGGGCAGCGCGCCGCCGACCGGGTCGACCAGC
>JBFGEI010000036.1:0-17447 GCA_041580155.1 Limimaricola sp. | reverse complement strand
GACCTGAACCGGGTGCTGTCGGCGCCCGCCGCCCGGCTGCTCGACACCGATGGCGTCGGCGAGGCGATCCTGGCCGAGCTGAAGATCGCCGAAGCGGTGGCGCACCGGATGGCGCGGGCCCGGGTGATCGAACGGCCGGTGATCTCCAGCTGGGACTCGGTGCTGGACTACTGCCACACCGTGATGGCGCATCGCGACACCGAACAGTTCCGCATTCTGTTTCTGGACCGGCGCAACGTGCTGATCGCCGACGAGGAGCAGGCCAAGGGCACCGTCGACCACGTGCCGGTCTACCCGCGCGAGGTGGTCAAGCGCGCGCTCGAGCTGAACGCCAGCGCGCTGATCCTGGTGCACAACCACCCGTCGGGCGACCCGACCCCGTCGGAATCCGACATCCGGATGACCGAGCAGGTCGACGCCGCAGCCAAGGCGCTGGGGATGACGGTGCACGACCACCTGATCATCGGAAAATCCCGAGAGATCAGCTTCCGGGCGCAGGGGCTGCTGTAGCCGTCGCTCAGCGGCGCTGCGCCACCCACAGCTCGACCCGGCGGTTGGTCCGACGGCCGCTCTCGGTATCGTCGCAGCCCATCGGCATCGCCTCGCCGAAGGCCTCGATCTCGAGCGTGACATCCTCGGGCAGCGCGTCGCCGAGCAGCGCCAAGATCTCGTCGCGCACGGTCTCGGCCCGCGCCGCCGCCAGATCGCGGTTGTCCGCCGCCGGTCCCAACCCGTCGCTGAACCCGACGAGGCTGAGCGCGTCGCCGCGATGCCGCCCATCGCGGATCGCCTGGGCCAGCTGTACCGCGTTCGACCGCGACACCGCGTCGAGCCGGGCCGAGCCGGTTTCGAAGCGGAAGGTCGGCGACAGCCGCTGCTGCTTGCCCAGCACCCGCACCATGCGTTGCAGATCACCCAGCGACACCTCGCGCCCGGCCGAGATCACCGCCGCCGCCAGCCGGTCGCCCTGCTGCGCCAGCGGGATCGGCAAGGGCACCACCCCGGTGACCCCGGCGCGACGCAACACCAGCTGCGCCTCGGAGGTGTTGATCCAGCCCAGGAACGCGTCGGCCGCCGGCGGCAGCCGGCGCGCCGGCAGGTACAGCACCAGCGGCAGGGTCAGCGGGAAATCTCCGGTCATCACCGTTTCGGGCCGCGCTTCGCCGCGCAACCCGCAAGGCCCGGTCAGCGCCAGCGGCCGGGTGTTGCCGATCTCGCCGAACGGCAGCACCCCGAGCGCGCCGGGATCGGCCACCACCGCTTGGGCCAGCGCCTCGTGGGTCGGATGCCGCACCACGCCGGGCGCCAGCACCCGGTCGCTGCGCGCCAGCACCATCTCGGTGAAGCCCTGCATCTGGCCGTTGTCCTCGGGGCCGAGATGCAGCGTGATCGGCTGCACCCGGCCGCCAAGCCGGGCCCAGTCGACCACCTCGCCGGCGAAGGCCCGCGACAGCTGCGACATCGACAGCACGCTGACCACCTGCCCCGGCGCAGCAACCGGCACCAGCGCGTCGAGCGCCACCAGCCGCAGCCGCCCCGGCGCGTCGAGCTGGCCGAGCCCGGCGTCGCGCGCCAGCGCCAGCTCTTCGCCGGTCAGCGGCCGTTCGGTCATCGCGATGTCGGCCTCGTTGGCCAGCAGGTCGGCAAAACCGTCGTCGGTCGAGGTCAGGTGGAAGTCGAACCGGATCACCTCGGGGCCGCCTTCGGGCACCGAGAGCACGTAGACGACATGGCCGTCGGTCCCGACCTGCCGGTCCGAGGTCAGCTGCCGCGCCCGGGCGTAGCCGTCGACCAGCGCCGGCAGGATCACCTCGCCCAGACGCGCCGCGCCGGACAGCCGCAGCACCGGCACGAAGCTGCCGGAGTCGGGACAGGCGGCGCCGCTGCAGGTCACGGAGTCATAGGGCAACGTCAACTCGCCATGCTGTGTAGCGATCCGCAGGAAGCTGCCGTCAAATCCAAGCAGCGTGCCGGTGACCGAAAGATCGCCCTGCCGCGCGGTCAAAGTCACCTCGGCCTCCTGCGCAGCCCCGCTGTCGGGTACCCACAGCAGCAGCACCGCGGCCAGCGCGGCGGCGTATGTGACAAGGCGTCGGATCGGATCGTATTGGCCGGGCGTCATGTTGCGGCGACTGTCCGCCCGGTCGGCGGGCTTGGCAAGCCCGCCGACCCGATGCGGCGGTGCCGCGCGCCGGATGCGGCGCAATTGCATCGCCGCGGGCCGAAGCGGCGGCGCGCACCGGTCAATGCCGGGCGCGCCACCCATCGCCTGATGTCAGAGCTTGCCGTGGCAGTGCTTGAACTTCTGACCCGAGCCGCAGGGGCACAGGTCGTTGCGCGCCGGGTTGCCCCAAGTCGCCGGGTTGTCCTCGACGAAGCCCGGCTTCGGCGTCGGGGCCTCGGCCAAGGCGGTCTGGCCCGTGGCCTGCGGCACAGGCTGGCCGGCGGCGGGCGCCGGGGTCGCGGCAACCGCGGCCGCGGCACCTGCGGGAGCCGGAGCCGCTGCGGGCTGACCGCCGGCGGCGGCCTGCGCCGCCTGGGCCCGGCGCTGCTGCTGTTCGATCGCCTGCTGCAGCATCGCCTGCTGTTCGTCCTTCGACAGCGGCCGGATCTGCGACAGCTTTTCAGTGACCTCGGCGCGCAGGCTGTCGAGCAGCGTTTCGAACAGCTGGAAGCCTTCGGTCTTGTACTCGTTCAGCGGATCGCGCTGCGCATAGCCGCGGAAGCCGACCACCGAGCGCAGGTGCTCGAGCATCAGCAGATGCTCGCGCCACTTGGCGTCGATCGTCTGCAACAGGATCTGCTTTTCGATGTTCTTCATGGTCTCGGGACCGAAGGCCTCGGTCTTCTCGGCCATCAGCTTGTCCGAGGCCTCCTCGAGACGCTCGCGGATGTCGGCGTCGTCAACGCCCTCTTCCTCGGCCCATTTCATCACCGGCACGTCGATGCCGAGGGTCTGGATCGCCTTGGCGTAAAGCCCCTCGGTGTCCCATTGGTCGGCATAGGCGCGTTCGGGGATGTAGGTGGCGACCATGTCCTCGATCACCTGGTGCCGCATGTCGGCGACGATCTCGGACAGGTCCTTGGCTTCCATGATCTCGCGGCGCTGCGCGAAGATCACCTTGCGCTGCTCGTTCATCACGTCGTCGTATTTCAGCAGCTGCTTGCGGATGTCGAAGTTGCGCCCCTCGACCTTGGCCTGGGCCCGCTCGAGCGACTTGTTCACCCAAGGGTGCACGATCGCCTCGCCTTCCTTCATGCCGAGGCTCGACAGCACCTTGTCGAGCCGCTCGGAGCCGAAGATCCGCATCAGGTCGTCTTCCAGCGACAAAAAGAAGCTCGACTTGCCGGGGTCGCCCTGGCGGCCCGAGCGGCCGCGCAGCTGGTTGTCGATCCGCCGGCTTTCGTGCCGCTCGGTGGCCAGCACGTAGAGGCCGCCGGAATCGAGCACCTTCTTCTTGTCATCGGCGTGCTCGGCCTCGATCCGGGCGCGGATCTCGTCCGGGTTCGCCTCGGGATCGGCGGCCAGCGCCTCGAGCACCTTCAGCTCGACGTTGCCGCCAAGCTGGATGTCGGTGCCACGGCCGGCCATGTTGGTGGCGATGGTGACCGCGCCGGGCTTGCCGGCGTCGGCGATGATCTGCGCCTCCTGCTCGTGCTGGCGGGCGTTCAGCACGTTGTGCGCGATCCCCTCCTTGGTGAGCAGCTGGCTGAGGAACTCGGACTTCTCGATCGAGGTGGTGCCGACCAGGATCGGCTGCCCGGTGGCATGCGCCTCGCGGATCGACTTGACCACGCCGTCGAACTTCTCGCGGGCTGTGCGGTAGACCTGGTCGTGCTCGTCGACCCGGGCGACCGGGCGGTTGGTCGGCACCTCGACGACGCCGAGCTTGTAGATCTCGTCGAATTCGTCGGCCTCGGTCAGCGCGGTGCCGGTCATCCCCGACAGCCGGTTATAAAGCCGGAAGTAGTTCTGGAAGGTGACGCTTGCGAGGGTCACGTTCTCGGGCTGGATCGCGACGCCTTCCTTGGCTTCGATCGCCTGGTGCAGACCGTCCGACAGGCGCCGCCCGGCCATCATCCGGCCGGTGAACTCGTCGATCAGCACGACATCGTCGTTGCGGACGATGTAGTCCTTGTCGCGGGTGAACAGCTTGTGCGCCCGCAGACCCTGGTTGACGTGGTGCACCACGGTGGTGCTTTCGGGATCATACAGCGTCTGGTTCTCGGGCAGGATGCCGGCGGCGTGCAGACGGGTCTCTAGGAAATCGTTGCCCTCGTCGGTGTAGGTCACCGAGCGGGTCTTTTCGTCCAGCGTGTAGTGTTCTTCGGTCAGCTCCGGGATCACCCGGTCGATCTGCAGGTACAGGTCGCTGCGGTCCTGGCTCGGGCCCGAGATGATCAACGGTGTCCGCGCCTCGTCCACGAGGATGCTGTCGACCTCGTCGACGATCGCGAAGTTGTGGCCGCGCTGGTTCATCTGGGCCAGCTCGGACTTCATGTTGTCGCGCAGGTAGTCGAAGCCCAGCTCGTTGTTGGTGGCATAGGTGATGTCGGCGGCGTAGGCGCCTTTCTTCTCGGCCTCGGGCTGCTGCGGGTAGACCACGCCGGTGGTCAGACCGAGCGCGCCATACACCTTGCTCATCCATTCGGCGTCGCGCTTGGCGAGGTAGTCGTTGACGGTAACGACGTGCACGCCCTTGCCGGTCAGCGCGTTCAGATAGGCCGGGAAGGTGGCGACGAGGGTCTTGCCCTCGCCGGTCTTCATCTCGGCGATGTTGCCCTGGTGCAGGAAGATGCCGCCCATCAGCTGGGTGTCGAAAGCGCGCAGGCCAAGCGCACGGCGCGCCGCCTCGCGGCAGGTGGCGAAGGCTTCGGGCAGCAGATCGTCGAGGCTTTCGCCGCCGATCGCGCGGGCCTTCAACTTGGCGGTCTGGTCGCGCAGCCCGTCATCTGTGAGCGCCTGAATCTCAGGCTCCAACGCGTTGATCTTTTCGATCAGCGGGCGCGTCGCCTTTATCTTGCGGTCATTCGGCGTTCCGAAGACTTTCTTGGCGATCGATCCGATACCCAGCATCTGCGATTGTTCTCCGGCCCTGTCTGACATGGATCTGCGAGGAGGTCGCTTGTCGCCCCTGCATCCGGGGCCTAGATAGGGGCTCGAGTGCCGCCCTTCATCAGCCCATCTGGCGATGTAAGGGGCGGCTGCATCAGTGTCAACGTCGCGCCCGGGACAGCCCCGGCGCGGCCGAGGAAGGAAGATACATGATCCGTCGTAGCTTGCCCGTCGCCGCCCTGCTTGCCGGCATCGCCGCCGCTGCCCCCGCGCAGCAGGCGTCCGATGTCGTCGCCACCGTGAACGGCACCGAAATCACGCTCGGCCAGATGATCATCACCCGCAGCCAGCTGCCGCCGCAGTACCAGCAACTGCCGCCCGACGTGCTGTTCACCGGTATCCTCGATCAGCTGATCCAGCAGCAGGTGCTGGCCGACACCGTGACCGAGGTTCCGGCCCGGGTCGACTACGCGCTCGAGAACGAGCGGCGGTCGCTGCTGGCCGGCGAGGTCGTCAACGACATGATGCTCGAGCCGGTCGACGACGCCACGATCCAGGCCGCGTTTGACGAGACCTACGGCGCCACCGAGCCGGCGCAGGAATACAACGCGAGCCACATCCTGGTCGCGACCGAGGAAGAGGCCAAGGCGGTGCTCGAGCGGCTCGAGGGCGGCGAGGAGTTCGAAGCCCTCGCGAAGGAGCTTTCGACCGATCCGGGTTCGGGCGCCAATGGCGGCGACCTGGGCTGGTTCGGTGCCGGCATGATGGTGCCGCCGTTCGAAGAGGCGGTCGCCGAGCTTGAGGCCGGCGAGGTCTCCGAACCGGTCGAGACCCAGTTCGGCTTCCACGTCATCAAGCTGACCGAAACCCGGACCCAGGAGCCGCCGAAGCTCGAGGACGTGCGCGAGGAGCTGTCGAGCCAGATCCAGCAGAAGGCGATCGAGGACAAGCTGGCCGAGCTGCAGGCCGCCGCCGAGATCACCCGCCCCGAAGAGGGCGAGATCGACGCCGCGCTGCTGTCGAACACCGACCTGCTCGACAAATAATCATGGCCGGTCCGGTATCGCCGCTGGCGCCCGCAAGCTTTCCCGCGCTGCCCGTCATCGACGGGGTGCGCTTCGCTTCACTGGCGGCGGGGGTCCGCTACAAGGGCCGGACCGACGTGATGCTGGCCGAACTGGCGCCTGGGTCGGCGGTCGCGGGGGTGTTCACGCGCTCTTCGACCCGCTCGGCGCCGGTGCGCGACTGCCAGGACAAGATCGGCGGTGCGGCCTCGGGCCGCGCCGCCTTCCTGGTGAACTCGGGCAACTCCAACGCCTTCACCGGCAGCCGCGGTGTCGAGTCGGTGAACGCGATCTGCGCCGCCGTCGCCGATGCCACCGGGATCGACGCCGCCCGGGTCTTCACCTCGTCGACCGGTGTGATCGGAGAGCCGCTGCCGCACGACCGGATCATCGCCAAGCTCGGAGATCTGAACGCGGCGCTGGTCGAGGATGGCATCGAAGGCGCTGCCCGCGCCATCATGACCACCGACACCTTCCCGAAGGGCGCCACCGAAACGGTGCAGATCGGTGGCAAGCCGGTCAGGATCGCCGGCATCGCCAAGGGGTCGGGGATGATCGCGCCCGACATGGCGACGATGCTGGTCTACATCTTCACCGATGCGGTGCATGACCGCGCCGCGCTGCAGGATGTTCTGGGCCGGCTCACCGACCGCAGCTTCAACTGCATCACCGTCGACAGCGACACCTCGACCTCGGACACGCTGCTGATGGCGGCAACCGGCGCGTCGGGCGTCGACGCCACCGGCAACCCCGAATTCGAAGCGGCGCTCGGTCGGGTGATGCTCGACCTCGCGCATCAGGTGGTGCGCGACGGCGAAGGCGCGACCAAGTTCGTCGAGATACGGGTGACCGGCGCCGCCTCCGACGACGATGCGCGCAAGGTGGCGATGGCCACCGCGAACTCGCCGCTGGTCAAGACCGCGATCGCCGGCGAAGACCCGAACTGGGGCCGTATCGTGATGGCGGTCGGCAAATCCGGCGCCGCCGCCGAGCGCGACCTGCTGACGATCCGCTTCGGCGATCTGCTGGTCGCCGAGAACGGCTGGGTGTCGCCGTCCTACAGCGAGACCGACGCCGCCGCCTACATGAAGGGCCAGGAGCTGGTGATCGCCGTCGATCTCGGGCTTGGCTCGGGCGTCTCGACGGTCTGGACCTGCGATCTCACGCATCGCTACATCGACATCAACGCCGACTACCGGTCGTGACCAAGGTCGTCCTGGTATCGGCCGTCGCGCTGATCGATGCCGATGGCCGGGTGCTGCTGGCGCAGCGCCCGGAGGGCAAGTCGATGGCCGGGCTGTGGGAGTTTCCCGGCGGCAAGGTCGAGCCCGGCGAAACCCCGGAGGCGGCGCTGATCCGCGAGCTGCACGAGGAGCTGGGCATCGACACCTGGTCGTCCTGCCTTGCGCCGCTGAGCTTCGCCAGCCACGCCTACGACAGCTTTCACCTGCTGATGCCGCTGTTCGCCTGCCGCAAGTGGGACGGCACGCCACACGGCCGCGAGGGCCAGGAGCTGAAATGGGTGCGCCCCGAGCGGCTGCGCGAGATGCCGATGCCGCCGGCCGACCTGCCGCTGATCCCGGTGCTGCGCGACTGGCTGTGACCGGTTCCGACTGACGTTGCGTTCAAAACGCAACATTGTGCTCTCATCGTGTCAACTATGCGTCAGCGGCAATTCATTGTTTACCAGATCGCTCTATTCTCAGTGGTGCAGCCATGTCTGAGGAGAACAGAGGATGCTTAGGACAATCATCATCGGTAGCTGCGTGTCGGTTCAGGGTCTTCTGGTCAAGAAGCTCGGGAATGGCCGCATCATGATTCGCGTCGGCGACCGCCTTTACGAAGGCCGCCCCGCGAACGACGTTTACAAGGCCGCCTGATCAGCGCCGCGCGGGGGCGCAGCCGCCCCTGTCGATTGTGGTTTATCCTCGAATGCAAAAGGGACGTCCCGGGGGGCGTCCCTTTCTTCATCGGCTAGCGATGCGGCAGGCCGAGATTGCCGACCGCCACCGCCCGCGACAGCCCATCGAGATAGCGCGCAACCTCGCGCCGGCTGCGCAGCCGGTACCGGTCCTTGTGATCCGGCACGCGCGCGTAGAACCACGCCAGCTTGGCGCGCATCGTCAGCCGGGTGTCCCAGACCCAGCGCAGGAACCCGAGGCTCAGCCGTTCGGGACAGCCCGGCGCCATGTCGGGTCGGGTCGCCCCGCGATGCTTCAGGCTACGCCAGATCAGCCGCGGCAGCCGCAGCCGGATCGGCAGGTCGAGCCAGATCACCGTGTCGGCCCGGGCCAGCCGATCGTCGAAGTTGGCCGAGTTGTTGCCCTCGAAGATCCACTCCGGCCTGGCGTGGATCTCGGCGCAGAGCCGCGCCTTCTCGGCGGCGTCGCGTTCGACCCAGCCGGCGCTCCAGTGGACATGATCGATGTGGAACACCGGCAGGTAGGTGATCTCGCCCATCCGCCGCGCCAGCCACGACTTGCCGGACCCCGGCTGGCCTATGATCATCACCCGCTGCATCGGCCTCAGGGTGCAGGCCGGGCCGAACCGGTCAAGCCCCAACGAAAAGGGGCGGCCCGAAGGCCGCCCCATGTTCCGTCAGGCGATGTCGGGTCAGAGCGACCGCTCGACCGACTCGCGCTCGAAGATCTCGATGACGTCGTTGGGACGGACGTCCTCGTAGTTCTCGAAGGCCATGCCGCATTCCTGGCCCGACTGGACCTCGGAGACTTCGTCCTTGAAGCGCTTCAGGGTCTTCAGCGTGCCTTCGTGGATCACCACGTTGTCGCGCAGCAGACGGACACCGGCAGACCGCCGTGCCACACCTTCGGTCACCAGACAGCCCGCGACCTTGCCGACGTTGGAGACCTTGAAGACCTCCTTCACCTTGGCGTAGCCGATGAACTTCTCGCGGATTTCGTTCGACAGCAGGCCCGAGGCCGCCGCCTTCACGTCGTCGACGAGATCGTAGATCACCGAGTAGTAACGGATCTCCACGCCCTTCTGGTTGGCGGCCTGGCGCGCCGGGGCGTTGGCCCGGACGTTGAAGCCGAACACCGGAGCGCCCGAGGCTTCGGCCAGACCGATGTCGCTTTCGGTGATCGCGCCGACCCCCGAATGCAGCACCCGGACCCGGACCTCGTCGTTGCCGATCTTCTCCATCGCCTGGACGATGGCTTCGGCCGAGCCCTGCACGTCGGACTTCACCACGATCGGCAGCTCGGAGACGTTCTTGTCTTCCTTGGCCTTCGCCATGAGCTGTTCCAGCGTGGTCGCGGCACCGGCGGCGGCGCGCTTTTCCTTGGCGGCGTTGGCACGGTATTCCGCGATCTCGCGGGCCTGGGCCTCGGTCTCGACCACGTTGAGCACGTCACCGGCTTCCGGGGTGCCGTTCAGGCCGAGAACCTCGACCGGAACCGACGGACCGGCTTCCTTGACGCGATCGCCCTTGTCGTCGATCAGCGCGCGCACCTTGCCCCACTGTTCGCCGACGACGAAGATGTCGCCCTGACGCAGGGTGCCGTTCTGCACCAGAACCGTGGCGACCGGACCCCGGCCGACGTCGAGCTGGGCTTCGACCACCGCGCCCACGGCGGCCCGATTCGGGTTCGCCTTGAGTTCGATGATCTCGGCCTGCAGCGCGATCGCCTCGAGCAGCTCGTCGAGACCCTGGCCGGTGGTGGCCGAGACTTCGACGTCCTGCACTTCGCCCGACATCTTCTCGACGATGACTTCGTGCTGCAGCAGGTCGGTCCGGACCTTGTCCGGGTTGGCGTCGTACTTGTCGACCTTGTTGATCGCCACGATCATCGGGACCTTGGCGGCCTTGGCGTGGTTGATCGCCTCGATGGTCTGCGGCATCACGGCGTCATCCGCCGCGACCACCAGGATCACGATGTCCGTCACCTGCGCGCCACGGGCCCGCATCGAGGTGAAGGCGGCGTGGCCCGGGGTGTCGAGGAAGGTCAGGGTGCTGCCGTTGCTGGCTTCGACCTGGTAGGCACCGATGTGCTGGGTGATGCCACCGGCTTCGCCCGACACGACCTTGGTCTTGCGGATCGCGTCCAGCAGCGAGGTCTTGCCGTGGTCGACGTGACCCATCACGGTGATGATCGGCGGACGCGGCTTCATGTCGGCCGGGTTGTCGCGGGTCTGTTCGATGACCTGCTCGACGTCGGCATCCGACACCCGCACGACGCGGTGACCGAAGTCCTCGATGATCAGCTCGGCGGTGTCGGCGTCGATCGACTGGTTCTGCGTCGCCATGATGCCGTTCTGCATCAGCGACTTCACCACGTCGGCCACGCGTTCGGCCATCCGGTTCGCCAGTTCGCCGACGGTGATCGCCTCGGGCAGCTGCACGTCGCGCACCACCTTCTCGCGCTCGACCTGACCGCCCATGGCCTTCTGACGCGCCCGCTCCTGCTTGCGCTTCATCTGGGCCATCGACCGCTGGCGGCCACCTTCGCCGGACAGCGCCTGGTTTAGGGTCAGCTTGCCGGAGCGGCGCGCGTCGTCCTGACGGGTCGGTTTGGCGTTGGCCTTTTCACGGGCTTCGCGATCCCGGTCGCCGACCTTCCGGGGCGCCGAGTTCGGACGCACACCACCGGCCGGGCCTTCGCCCGGCTGGGCGGCGGCGGCGGGGTTGGCTGCGGGGGCCGCGGGCTGAGCCGCACGGCGCGCGGCCTCTTCGGCCTCGCGCTTCTTGCGCTCTTCTTCCTCGGCCTTGGCCTTGAGGGCTTCCTCGCGCTCGCGATCCTCACGCTCCTTGGCGTCGATCTCGGCGCGACGCCGCTCGCGTTCCTCGGCGCGGTTGCGCTCTTCGGTGGCGCGCTGCTCGGCCTCTTCGGCCTCGCGCGAACGGGCCAGCGCCAGAGCGCGCATCCGGCGCTCGAGCTCGGCCTCGCTGATGCCAGCCGGACGCTTGGACGGATCGCCCTTCACGACGCCGGTGGCAGTACCGGTCTGTGCCGCACCGCCGGGCTTCGGAACGACAACGCGCTTGCGCTTCGTCTCGACCACGACGTTCTTGGTCCGGCCATGACTGAAGCTCTGCTTGACGTTCCCCGGACGGGACCCGTGCAGACCAAGAGGTTTCTTGCCGTCGGTATCGCTCATCAGATTTCTATATCCTTCCCGGAGGCCGTATCGCCGCCGTTGCTCTCTCGTAGACCGCGTAGTTTCGCGGCCTCCTCTACAACACGGTCGCTGAGTCCGCCAGTCGCGAGCGCGCCATGTATCACACTTTGCCGGCCGAATGCCAAACCCAATTCCTGAGAGGTCAGACAGCCGTAATATCTTGCCCCTGTCGGGGTCCATAGCTTGGCCTTGCCACGCTCGGATCCATCGGAGGCCTGAAGCAGCACCCGGACCGCATCATTGGCCAGCGCCGACTTCACCTTCTCGAAGCCGGCGATCGCCAACCCCGCCTTGCGCGCCAGCGCGATCAGGTCGACGACCCGACGCGCCTGCTGGCGTTCGACCTCGTCGGCCAGGTCCTCGGGGACCTTGACCGGCGATTTGGCGGCGCGCGAGAACTGCCCGCGCGACGCCTTGTCCAATACGGCGCGATCCGCCGTCACATACAGCCCCCGACCGGGCAGCTTGCCCAGTATGTCGGGCACCACCTGGCCGTCGGGGCCGATCACGAACCGGATCAACCCGGCCTTCGGCTGCACGTCACCGGTGACGATGCAGCGACGCTCCGGGCCATCGTCGTGGTCCGATTTTGCTCCGCCCCGACCCATTCCGGATCAGGCCTCGGCTTGGGCCTGCGCGTCGGCGGCCTCCTTGGCGGCAGCCTCGTCGGCGGCCAGCTCGTCGGGATCGACCCAACCAAGCGCAACGCGGGCGGTCATCACCAGTTCCTGCGCCTCTTCGAGGCTCACGTCGAACGGCTCGAGCACGCCGTCGTCCTTGCTGCGCTCGCCGTTGACCGTGGTCCAGCCGCCGGCCAGTTCCCAGTCGGCGCAGGTGGCGAAGTCTTCCAGCGTCTTCACGCCGTCCTTGCCAAGCGCCTCAAGCATCTGCGGCGTCAGACCGGGGAAGCCGGCGAGGCTGTCCTCGACGCCCAGTTCGCGGGCCCGGTCGAGCGCCGCCTTGTTCTGCGCATCGATGTAGTCACGGGCGCGCGCCTGAAGCTCGGCGGCGGTGTCGCTGTCGACACCGTCGATCACCAGAAGCTCGTCCTGATCGACATATGCGACCTCTTCGAGATTTGTGAAGCCCTCGGAGACGAGAAGTTGCGCAAAGAACTCGTCGAGATCCAGCGTGTCCATGAACAGTTTGGTGCGAACCTCGAACTCGGCCTGGCGGCGCTTGCTCTCTTGTTCCTCGGTCATGATGTCGATGTCGAGCCCGGTGAGCTGCGACGCCAGACGCACGTTCTGACCGCGACGGCCGATCGCGAGGCTCAGCTGTTCTTCCGGAACCACGACCTCGATGCGCTCGGCGTCCTCGTCGAACACCACCTTGCTGACCTCGGCCGGCTGCAGCGCGTTCACCAGGAAGGTCGGCATGTCCTCGTTCCACGGGATGATGTCGATCTTCTCGCCTTGCAGCTCGCCGACGACGGCCTGGACGCGGCTGCCGCGCATGCCGACGCAGGCGCCGACCGGGTCGATGCTGCTGTCATAGGAGATGACGGCGATCTTGGCGCGGCTGCCCGGGTCGCGGGCCACGGCCTTGATCTCGATGATGCCCTCGTAGATCTCGGGCACTTCCATCTTGAACAGCTCGGCCATGAACTCGGGTGCGGTGCGCGACAGGAAGATCTGCGGCCCACGGACCTCGCGGCGCACGTCCTTGATGTAGCAGCGGATCCGGTCGCCGGGGCGATAGGCTTCGCGGCCGATCTTCTCGTTGCGGCGCAGCACGGCTTCGCCAGCGCCGAGGTCGACGATGATGTTGCCGTATTCCTCGCGCTTGACCGTCGCGTTGATGATGGTGCCGGCGCGATCCTTGAATTCTTCGTACTGGCGGTCACGCTCGGCTTCGCGGACCTTCTGCAGGATCACCTGCTTGGCCGATTGCGCCGCGATCCGGCCCAGCTCGACCGGCGGCACTTCCTGCACGAATTCCTGGCCGATCTGCGGATCGTCCATGTATTCCTTGGCCTGGGCCACGGTGAACTCGGCCTGGTAGTTCTCCAGATCCTCGTCGGCGACCACGGTGCGCACCCGGGTGAAGGTGGCGCGGCCGGTCTTGCGGTCGATGTGGACCCGGATGTCCATCTCGGCGCCGTAGCGCGACTTCGCCGCGCGGGCGAGCGACTCTTCCATCGCTTCGACCACGAGACCGGGGTCGATCATCTTCTCGCGCGCGACCGCTTCGGCGGTCTGCAACAGCTCGAGCTGGTTGGCGGACGTGATGGCCATCAGTTGTTCTCCTCATCACCATCAATGATGGTTTCAACATCGTCGAATTGGGTCTCGTCGATCTGCCCGGCGTCCTTGCGGTTGCGCAGCACTTCGCGGATCAGCTCGTCGGTCAGCACCAGCTTGGCGTCGGACAGCCATTCGAACTGCAGTCCGATGGTGCCTTCCTCGATCTCGATCAGCACCTCGTTGCCCTCGACACCCGCCAGCTCGCCCTTGAAGCGGCGGCGGCCGTCGATCAGCTCGTCGGTTTCGATCTTGGCCTCGTAGCCCTTCCACAGGTCGAAATCCTTCAGCCGGGTCAGCGGCCGGTCGATCCCGGGCGAGCTGACTTCCAGCGTGTAGGCGTCGACCACCGGGTCCTCGACGTCGAGCACCGCGGAGACCGCGGTGGAAATCTTGGCGCAATCGTCGACCTCGATGGTGCCATCGGGCTTCTGCGCCATGATCTGCAGCGTCGTGGACTTGCCCGACATCAGCCGCACGCGCACGAGTTCGTAGCCCATGTCGGTGATGACGGGGTCGATGATTTCGGTGATGCGACGGTCGATCGCCGCCTTGGCGATAAGATCGGACATGAGCCTCCCAAACACAAAAAAACGGGCGCGCGGCCCGTTGGAATTACCCGGTGGTGCGCCGGGTGTGGAGGCCGGCGCGCCGCTTTCAAAAGGCGATATACGCGGCTCGTGCCGAGTCTGCAAGGGCAAGCCGTCGCGGCGCCGCGACGCCGGCTCGCAACACTTCGCCGGTCGCGGTCCGCGATCTGCATATTTTCTCGGAAATTCCGGGCGCAGCGTGATAGCGGCTCGACCCAGCGCGTCAGGTCCAACTCCGACGCACGGGATTTGTACAACGGTGCCAGGGTAAAGAATCGTGGGCAGTTCGCGACATATCGGGCTGGAGTGCGCCAGGGGCATCGCTTCGGTCATCGTCTTCTGCCACCATTTCGTGCTGGCGTTCTACCCATGGGTGAAATCCTCGGTGGCCGACGGCAGCCTCGGTCTCGCCCCGTTTCTGGCGGTGATCAACGGCTCCTCTGCGATTACCTTCTTCTTCGTGCTGTCGGGTTTCGTGCTGTCGGTGCGGTTCTACCAGGACCTCTCGATGGCACGGCTGGTGACCTCCGTGCTCAAGCGCCTGCCGCGGCTGGTCGTGCCGGTCGGCGCCAGCATCCTGTTGGGCTACTTGGTGCTGGCCTTCCTGCCGCCATTCTACCAACAGGCCGCGGCGCTTTCCGGATCGGACTGGCTGGGGGGCTTCGGCAACGCCCAGCTGCCGGCGAATTTCGAACCGACGCTGCTCGATGCGCTGCGCCAATCGGTCGCGGTGTTCCTGCATCGCTGGGATTTCTACTACAACTCGAACATGTGGACGATGGTCTACGAGTTCTACGGCAGCATGCTGGTGTTCGGCATCGTCGGCGCCGTCGGGCTGCTGCGCTGCCGCAGCTTCTGGCCGGTCAGCCTGGCGCATCTGCTGGCGTTCATCGGGGTGCACAGCATCGTCGATCACATCGCGCCCTTCGTGCTGGGATCGTATCTCGCCTATCTCTACGCCGATCGCCCGGCGCTGTTCGTGACCGGCCGGACCGGCGGCCGGGTGCTGCTGGTCGTAGCGCTGGCGCTGTTCGCGGTGTCGGGCTGGATGCTCGACCTGCTGGCTTCGGCGCTGTTGATCGCCCTGCCGCTTGGAAACAAGGGCTGGTCGGACCGGCTGTCCGGCCGGGTCGGGATCGTGCTCGGCCAGATTTCGCTGCCGCTCTACCTGGTGCACACGCTGGTCATCGTCTCGGTGTCGAGCGCCGGCTTCGTGGCGATGACCACGGCCGGGATGAACGCCTGGCTGGTCGCGGCGCTCACCCTGGGGCTGACGCTCGTCGCCGCAGGGCTGGTCTGCATACCGCTGGTGCTGCTCGACATCGGATGGGTCAGGCTGCTGAACCGGATCGCCCGGTCGATCAGCGGCCAGATCGCCAAGCTGGCGCGTCCCGCGGCCGCGCCGCAGGACTAGCGGGGCATGGCGGAGATCCCGCCATGCCCCCGATCAGGCCGCGATCAGCTGAACCACCAGCGTTCGCAGATCCGGTTGCCGTCCAGGTCGAACACGTTGCCGACCACCTCGGGATGGCCAAGCGCGGTGCTGTGACCGTCGACGAAGTTGGCATACATCGGGATCGCCGTGGCGCCGTCCTTCGAACAGATCGCCTGCATCTCGTGATACATCTCGCGGCGCTTGTCGCTGTCGAGCTCGGCCCGGGCGTCCTTCAGCAGGGTCTGGAACCGGTCGTCGACCCAATGGGTGTCGTTCCAGGCGGCGCCGGTCTCGTAGCCCAGGGTGAACATCCAGTCCTCGGTGACCCGGCCCGACCAGTACGAGGCGCACCACGGCTTCTTGATCCAGACGTTGGACCAGTAGCCGTCGGCCGGCTCCTGCACCACGTTGATGTCGATGCCGCAGTCCTTGGCGCTGGCCTGGTACAGCAGACCGGCGTCGACCGCGCCGGCGAAGGCCGCGTTCGACACCGACAGATCGATCTTCAGCCCGTCGAGCCCGGCTTCGGTCAGCAGCGCCTTCGCCTTGTCGGGGTCGTAGGAGTTCTGTTCCAGATCGGCGTAGTAATACTGGTTCGCCGGCCCGATCGGGTGGTCGTTGGCGACCCGGCCGTGGCCCAGCAGGATCTTCTCGACCATCTCCTCGCGCCGCACCGCATGCTTGAGCGCCTGCCGGACCTTCAGGTTGTCCATCGGCGACAGGTCGGTGAGCATCGGGAAGGTGTAGTGCTGGTTGCCGGTCACCTCGTTCAGCGTCAGCTTCGGGTTCGCCTTCAGCAGCGCCTCGGTCTGAAACTCGACGTTGTTCACCGCGTCGACCTGGCTGGTCATCAGGGCGGTCATCCGGGCCGAGCCGTCGTTGATCGCGATCACCTCGATCTGGTCGAACCAGCCGGCCTTGCCGTCCTTGTAGTGGCTGTCGACGCGGGACAGCAGGGTGCGGACGCCGGGATCGAAACTCTCGACCCGGTAGAGGCCGGTGCCGATGCCCTGCGCGATCGCCTCCTCGATGTTCTGATGCGGGTAGATCAGCAGGTGGTAGTCCGACATCAGGAACGGGAAGTCGGCGTTGCCGGCGGTCAGCACGAACTGCACTTGATGGTCGCCGAGCTTCTTCATCTCGGAGATCGGCTCGACGATCGGCCGGGCGGCCGAGCGGGCGTCCTCGTCGAGATGCAGCTTCAGCGACGCGATCACGTCGTCGGCGGTGAACGGCGCGCCGTTGTGGAAGCTTACGCCCTGCCGCAGGTTGAAGGTCCAGGTCTTGGCGTCGGGGCTCGATTCCCAGCTTTCGGCCAGCTCGCCGACCAGCTCGCCGCTGGCGGCGATTTCGGTCAGGCAGTCGAACACCGCGCCATGCGCGGTCAGGATCATGTAGGTGTCGGAATGGGTCCGGCCGTCCCAGCTGTCCGAGGTGTTGGCCCCGGCAAGGCCAAGCCGCAGCGTGCCGCCGCGGCTCTGCGCCCGAAGCGGCAGGCCGGTGACGGACAGAAGCCCCGCGGCGGCGCCGGACTTCAGAAGTCCGCGTCTGCTGATCTGTGGCATCTTTCTCTCCCTGTTGCATCTACAGCCCCGGTTTCAGGGCGATTCGGTCGCTTGGTCACATCTTATCAGCCGCGGCGTCGCCGATGTTATCAACTCCCCGCTGCGCCAGAAGCTGGTCGAGCCAGTCCGGGTCCATCTCGGGCACCGACGACAGCAGCAGGTCGGTGTAGGGGTGGTGCGGCGGGGTGAACATCTCGCGCTTGGGGCCCTGTTCGACCACCTTGCCGTCCTTCATCACCACGACTTCGTCGGCGATCGCCTTCACCGTGGCGAGATCGTGGGTGATGAACATGTAGCTCAGCCCCAGCTCGTCCTGCAGCTTCGCCAGCAGCCGCAGGATGCCCTCGGCGACCAG
>JBFGEI010000035.1:0-17620 GCA_041580155.1 Limimaricola sp. | reverse complement strand
GACGGTGATGGTCGAGACCTACCTGCCGGGCCGCGAGCTGACGACGGCGGTGATGGGCGACCGGGCGCTGAGCGTGACCGACATCATCACCGACGGCTGGTACGATTACGACGCCAAGTACAAGACCGGCGGCTCGCGGCACGTGGTGCCGGCCGAGATCCCGGTCGAGATCTTCGACGCCTGCATGGACTACGCGGTCCGGGCGCATCGCGCGCTGGGCTGCCGCGGGTTGTCGCGCACCGATTTCCGCTGGGACGAAAGCCGCGGTCTCGACGGGCTGGTGCTGCTCGAGACCAACACCCAGCCCGGCATGACCCCGACCTCGCTGGCGCCGGAACAGGCGGCGCATGTCGGCATCGATTTCCCGGCGCTGTGCCGCTGGATGGTGGAGGATGCGTCATGCGATCGCTGATCCGCATGATCCGCATGATCCGCCCGAGCAAGCCGGAAATCGGCATGCGCCGCGATCCGGCGCCGACCCGCTGGGGCTATCGCTACCAGCGGATGATGCTGACCCCGGGGTTTCGGGTCGGCCTGCGCTTCGGCGTGCCGCTGCTGCTGGTGCTGCTGATCGCCGGGATCTGGTTCGCCCAGGAGTCGAATCGCGCCGCGCTGTCGGCGCAGTTCGACGCGCTGAAGTCCAAGGTGCAGCACCGTCCCGAATTCATGGTGACCGCGGTCGAGATCGATGGCGCCGAGCCGGCGCTCGCCGCCGCGATCCAGGCGTTCCTGCCCAAGAAGATGCCGGTGTCGTCCTTCGATCTCGATCTGCCGGCGATCCGGTTGCGGATTCGCGAACTCACCGCCGTTGCCGATGCGACGGTGCGGGTCCGGCCCGGCGGCACGCTGGCGATCGAGGTCACCCAGCGGGTGCCGGTCGCGGTCTGGCGCCATGTCGACGGGCTGCGGCTGGTCGATGGCGACGGGGTGATGACCGGGATGATCGCAGCGCGCTCGGATCGCGGCGACCTGCCGTTGATCGCCGGTGACGGCGCCCGCGAGAACATCGGCGAGGCGATCCAGCTGTTCGCCGCCGCCGAGCCGATCTCGGATCGGGTGCGCGGGTTGGTGCGGATGGGCGAGCGGCGCTGGGACCTCGTGCTGGACCGCGACCAGCGGATCCTGTTGCCGACCAAGGCGCCGGTGCCGGCGCTCGAGCGGGTGATCGCGCTGGATGCGGCGCAGGACATGCTGGGCCGCGACATCGCCGCGGTCGACGTGCGAAACGAAGACCGGCCAACGATCAGGCTGACCGAGCAGGCGCTGGTGCGGCTTCGCCGCGTCAGTGACGAAAAGAAATAGGGACAGGTGACGGGGAAGATGATGGGGCAGCTCTACCAGACTCAACGCGCGATGCGGAACATGCGCAAGGCGGCGATGCAGCGTGGGGTGATCGCGATCCTCGACGTGGGCACGTCGAAGATCGCCTGTCTGGTGCTGCGCTTCGACGGGCCCGACGTCCCCGCCGCCGACGGCGTCGGGTCGATGGCCGGCCAGTCGTCGTTCCGGGTGATCGGCGCCGCCACCACGCGGTCGCGCGGCGTCGCCTTCGGCGAGGTCGCGGCGATGGCCGAGACCGAGCGCGCGATCCGCACCGCGGTGCAGGCGGCGCAGAAGATGGCCGGGGTCCGGGTCGACCACGTCATCGCGACGCTGTCGGGCGCCCGGCCGCGGTCCTACGGGCTTGACGGCGAGGTCGAGGTCGAGGGCGCGGTGGTCGAGGGCGGCGACATCGGCCGGGTGCTGGCGGCCTGCGAGGTCCCCGACTACGGCGACGGCCGCGAGGTGCTGCACGCGCAGCCGGTGAACTTCGCGCTCGACCAGCGCTCCGGCCTGGCCGACCCGCGCGGCCAGATCGGTCGCCACCTGACCACCGACATGCACCTGCTGACGGTCGACGCCACCGCGATCGAGAACCTGCTTTACTGCATCAAGCGCTGCGACCTCGAGGTCGCCGGGCTGGCGTCCTCGGCCTATGTTTCGGGCATCTCGTCGCTGGTCGAGGACGAACAGGAACTCGGCGCCGCCTGCATCGATCTGGGCGGCGGCTCGACCGGGATCTCGGTGTTCATCCGCAAGCACATGATCTACGCGGATTCGGTGCGAATGGGCGGCGATCACGTCACCTCGGACATCTCGATGGGCCTGCAGGTGCCGATGGCGACGGCCGAGCGGATCAAGACCTTCTACGGCGGCGTCGTCGCCACCGGGATGGACGACCGCGAGATGATCGAGATCGGCGGCGACACCGGCGATTGGGAACACGACCGCCGCACCGTGAGCCGGGCCGAGCTGATCGGCATCATGCGACCGCGGGTCGAGGAGATCCTCGAGGAGGTCCGGGTGCGGCTCGACGCCGCCGGCTTCGAGCACCTGCCGAGCCAGCAGATCGTGCTAACCGGCGGCGGCAGCCAGATCCCCGGTCTCGACGGGCTGGCCAGCCGGATTCTCGGCCAGCAGGTGCGCCTGGGCAGGCCGCTGCGGGTCCAGGGCCTGCCGCAGGCCGCCACCGGACCGGCGTTTGCCGGCTCGGTCGGGCTGTGCCTGTTCGCGGCGCACCCGCAGGACGAATGGTGGGATTTCGACGTTCCGGCCGAGCGGCACCCGTCGCGATCGCTGAAACGCGCGTTCAAATGGTTCCGCGACAACTGGTGATACGCAAGATATCGCCGAAACCGGCCAGACCATGCGAAACGGCGTGCGAATCTCGCCACAATTCGTAGGTACGGCCATGATTTTCCGTGACGAAGCTGCCACACACGGGTAGAAATCACCAAAGAGCGGCAGATAACGCCCGGCGGCACGGGCTCATAACTCACAGGCGGACAACCATGGCACTCAATCTCTCCTTGCCCGGGCAGGATGATCTCAAGCCCCGGATCACCGTCTTCGGCGTGGGTGGCGCCGGGGGCAACGCGGTCAACAACATGATCGAGAAGGAACTCGACGGCGTCGAGTTCGTTGTCGCGAACACCGACGCGCAGGCGCTGCAGCAGTCGCGTGCCACCGCCAAGATCCAGATGGGCGTGAAGGTCACCGAGGGCCTCGGTGCCGGCGCCCGCGCCACGGTCGGTGCCGCCGCCGCCGAAGAGAGCATCGAAGAGATCGTCGACCATCTGGCCGGCGCGCATATGTGCTTCATCACCGCCGGCATGGGCGGCGGCACCGGCACCGGCGCCGCGCCGATCATCGCGCAGGCCGCGCGTGAACTGGGCGTGCTGACCGTCGGCGTGGTCACCAAGCCGTTCCAGTTCGAGGGCGCCAAGCGGATGAAGCAGGCCGAGGACGGCGTCGAGGCGCTGCAGAAGGTCGTCGACACGCTGATCATCATCCCGAACCAGAACCTGTTCCGGCTCGCCAACGAGAACACCACCTTCACAGAGGCCTTCGCGCTGGCCGACGACGTGTTGTACCAGGGCGTCAAGGGCGTCACCGACCTGATGGTGCGCCCGGGCCTGATCAACCTCGACTTCGCCGACGTGCGCGCGGTGATGGACGAGATGGGCAAGGCGATGATGGGCACCGGCGAAGCCGAGGGCGACGATCGCGCGGTGCAGGCCGCCGAAAAGGCGATCGCCAACCCGCTGCTCGACGAGATCAGCCTCGAGGGCGCCAAGGGCGTGCTCATCAACATCACCGGCGGTTACGACCTCACCCTGTTCGAACTGGACGAGGCCGCCAACAAGATCCGCGAGAAGGTCGATCCGGAAGCCAACATCATCGTCGGCTCGACGCTCGATACCAGCATGGAAGGCCGGATGCGGGTCTCGGTGGTCGCCACCGGCATCGACGCCGCGGTGAAGCACGACGACGTGCCGCTGCCGCGCCGCAAGATGTCCGAGCCGCTGCGCGAGCGGGTCAGCGCCGAAGAGCCGGCGCCGGCACCGATCCAGGCGCGGCCGCAGCCGCAGCCGCAGCGCGCCCCGGCGCAGCAGCCGCGGGCCCAGGCCCCGGCGCCTGCGCCGCGTCAGCAGGCCCCGCAGCCGCGTCAGCGCGAGCCCGAGCAGCACGTGTTCGAAGAGGACTACTCGGCGGGGTTCGACGTCGGCTACGACCGCGACGACACCGCGGCGTCGCATGACGACGTGCCGCCGCCGGCCTACACCACGCCGCGGCCCGAGCCGCGCATGGAAGCCGCGCCCGAGGCCTTCGTGGCGCCGCGCGCCAGCGCCGCCTCGCCCGAGGCGCTGGCCCGGCTGCGCGCCGCGGCGCAGGCGCAGCACCGTCAGGAGGCCCGTCCCGAGCAGCGCAGCCCGGCGGCGCCGTCGCGTGCCCCGGCCCCGGAAGCCGATCGTCCGCGTTTCGGCATCAATTCGCTCATCAACCGGATGACCGGCCATGCCGAACAGCCGGCCGCAGCCCAGCCCGCTCGGGCACCGGCGCAGCCCGCCCGGGCCCAGCCGCAGCCGGCGCAGCGACCGCAGCCGCAGTCGCAGGCCCCTGCCTGGGAAGGCGATAACGAGACCGATCCCGAGCAGGAGCGGATCGAGATCCCGGCGTTCCTGCGGCGCCAGGCCAACTGAGATCCCGCCGCGTCGTGACGCGGCCGAGATCGACGCAAACTTAGCGGGTCGCCGAAAGGCGGCCCGTTTTCCGTTCTGGATCAGGTGGTTGCGGCGCGCAGCCCGAGGGGTGTTGCAGGATCTGCGATGTTTCACTGTGTCGCAAAGAGTGAGTTGAGCGCGGTTGCTGCAGGCTTTAGGTCAATTACCTAACGATATCCTTAATGGATTCAGGGCAGAGCCGTGCAGACAACCTTGTTCAGACAGATCCGCTTTGCCGGAACCGGACTTCATTCCGGCCGCCCGGCGCGGCTGGTGCTGCGTCCGGCCCCGGCCGGCCACGGGGTTGTGTTCCGTCGCAGCGACGTGCTCGGTCTCGACCCGCTGGTGCCGGCGCGCTGGGACCTGGTCGAGATCTCGCCGCTCAACACCCGGATCATCAACGCCTCCGGGGTCACCGTTTCGACCATCGAACACCTGATGGCGGCGCTGTCGGGCTGCGGCATCCACAACGTGCTGATCGACATCGACGGGCCGGAAGTGCCGATCCTCGACGGCAGCTCGGCCGAATTCGTCCGCGGCATCCTCGGCGCCGGCCAGCGCCGGCTCGACGCGCCGCTGATGGCGATCGAGATCCTGCGAAAGATCGAGGTCCAGACCGGCGACGCGATCGCCCGGCTGCTGCCACACCGCGATGCCGACGCGGCCCCGCAGGGGCTGCGGATGGCCTTCACCATCGATTTCCCCGATGCCGCGATTGGCCACCAGAGCCGCGAGATCGACCTCGCCAACGGCGCCTTCGTGCGCGAGCTTTGCGACAGCCGCACCTTCTGCCGCCAGTCCGACGTCGCCGCGATGCAGGCCCAGGGGCTGGCGCTTGGCGGCACTTACGAGAACGCCGTGGTGGTCGACGGCGCCGAGGTGCTGTCGCCCGGCGGCCTGCGCCATGACGACGAGGCGGTGCGTCACAAGATGCTCGACGCGCTCGGCGACCTCTATACCGCCGGCGCGCCGATCCTCGGGCGCTACGAAGGCGACCGGGCCGGCCACGCGATGACCAACCGGCTGCTGCGGGCGCTGTTCGCCGCGCCCGAGGCCTGGCGGATGGTGGCTTGCGACGATGCGCTGGCGGCGCGGCTTCCCGGCAGCGGTCTGCGCAGCGCCGACCTTGCGGCAGTTGCCTGATAGACTTGGCGAAACCTCTGGTCTCTGTGACCGAACCGGCACGAATCTGCGCGTCCGGGGCGCGTCGGTGACGGGCGGCAAAAGGCCATTTAGCCCCGGATTTTTTCATGCTAGACCGATGGCCGAACGCCCCCCTGGGGGGCACGAACGGGACCATGATCCCGGGGTGGGCGGATGATTGACGGACATCGGGGCACGGGCATGACAGGCAGCGGACAGCGCGCGACATGGCGGGGTGGCCTCGGCCTGGTGCTGGCGATCGGGCTTCTTGCCGGATGCGGCGGGCCGGAGCTGCGGACGCCGGGCGCGCTCGACGACCTGTCGGCCGAGCAGATCTTCAACAGCGGCGAAATCGCGCTGGCCGATGGTCAGGAAGACGACGCCGCCTATTACTTCGGCGAGATCGAGCGGCTGTACCCGTATTCCGATTGGGCCAAGCGCGGCCTGATCATGCAGGCCTATGCGCATCACCGCGACCGCAACTACCCCGAAAGCCGGGCCAGCGCGCAGCGCTATCTCGATTTCTACCCGACCGATGACGATGCCGCCTACGCCCAGTACCTGCTGGCGCTGTCCTATTACGACCAGATCGACGACATCGGCCGCGACCAGGGGCTGACCTTCCAGGCGCTGCAGGCGCTGCGCGGGGTGATCGAGACCTATCCCGACAGCGAATACGCGGCGCAGTCGAAGCTGAAGTTCGACCTCGCCTTCGACCATCTCGCCGGCAAGGAAATGGAAATCGGCCGCTACTATCTGAAGCGCGGTCACTACGCCGCCGCGGTCAGCCGGTTCCGGGTGGTGGTCGAGGATTTCCAGACCACCAGCCACACCCCCGAGGCGCTGCACCGGCTGGTCGAGGCCTACTTGTCGCTTGGCCTGACCGACGAGGCGCAGACCGCAGGGGCGATCCTCGGGCACAACTACCAGGGCACCGACTGGTATGCCGACAGCTTCGCGCTGCTCACCGGCCAGGGGCTGGAGCTGCGCGAGACCGGCGACAACTGGCTTGCGGCGATCTACCGGCAGGTGGTCCGCGGCGAGTGGCTTTGAAACCCGGTGGCCTGACGCCCCGCCATACGGATCACGTCGATGCTGCGCGCGCTTGATATTCGGGACATGCTGATCATCGACCGGCTGGAGCTCGAATTCCAGCCCGGGCTCAACGTGCTGACCGGCGAGACCGGCGCCGGCAAATCGATTCTGCTCGACAGTCTCGGCTTCGTGCTGGGCTGGCGCGGCCGCGCCGAGCTGGTGCGCGCCGGCGCCGCGCAGGGCGAGGTCACCGCGGTGTTCGACCTGCCGGCGATCCACCCGGCGCGACGGGTGCTGCAAGAGGCCGGGATCGACGCCGGCGACGAGTTGATCCTGCGCCGGGTCAACACCGAGGGTGGTCGCAAGACCGCCTGGGTCAACGATCGCAGGGTCTCGGGCGAGGTGCTGCGGGCGCTGTCCGAGCTGCTGGTCGAGCTGCACGGGCAGCACGACGACCGTGGCCTTCTCGATCCGCGCGGCCATCGCGACATGCTCGATATCTTCGCCGGGGCAGGGCCCGCGATCGCCGCGACCCGCGCCACCTGGGCCGGCCGCCGTGCCGCGCGCCGGGCGCTCGAGGCGGCCGAGGCGCAGCTTGCCGAGCTGAAGGCCGAGGAAGAGTACCTGCGCCACGCCGTGGCCGAGCTTGACGATCTCGACCCGCAGCCCGGCGAAGAGGACGAACTCGACGTGGCGCGGCGCCGGATGCAGGGCGCCGAGCGGGTGCGCGGCGATATCGCCCGGGCCCATGCGGTGCTGACCGGCGAGGGGGCGGAAGGGCTGGTCGGCGATGCGATGCGCTGGCTCGATGGTGCGACCGAGGCCGCCGAGGGCCGGCTCGATGCGCCGCTCGAGGCGCTGGCCCGGGCGCTCGACGCGCTGGGAGAGGCCGAGACCGGGGTGCGCGACGCGCTCGACGCGCTGGATTTCGACCCGCGCAAGCTCGAGGCCACCGAAGAGCGGCTGTTCGCGATCCGCGGCATGGCGCGCAAGCACGACGTGCAGCCCGACGCGCTGGCGGGCTTTGCCGACGGGCTGCGCGCCCGGCTGGCGGCGCTCGACGCCTCGGAAGGCGACATGGCGGGGTTGCGCGATGCCGTTGCCGCCGCCGATGCGCAGTACGATGCCGCCGCCGCGGCGCTGACCGCGCTGCGGTTGGACGCCGGCGCCCGGCTTGGGGCCGCGATGGCCGCCGAGCTGGCGCCGCTGAAGCTCGAGCGCGCGGTGTTCGAGGTAGCGCTGAGCGCCGCCGATCCCGGCCCCGACGGCCGCGACGAGGTGAATTTCCGGGTCGCCACCAACCCCGGCGCGCCGTCCGGCCCGCTGTCGAAGATCGCGTCGGGCGGCGAGCTGTCGCGATTCCTGCTGGCGCTGAAGGTCTGCCTCACCGGCGACAGCGAGGGGCTGACGCTGATTTTCGACGAGATCGACCGCGGGCTTGGCGGCGCCACCGCCAACGCGGTCGGCCGCCGTCTGGCGCAGCTGTCGCGCGACGCGCAGGTGCTGGTCGTCACCCATTCGCCGCAGGTCGCGGCGCTTGGCGGGCATCACTGGCGGGTCGAGAAGGCGATCAGCGACGGGCCGCGCGGCGAGGTCACGACGTCGCAGGTGATCCCGCTCGATCCCGAGGCCCGGGTCGACGAGATCGCGCGGATGCTGGCGGGGGATACCGTGACCGAGGCGGCGCGCGGTGCGGCGCGGGTGTTGCTGGACGGCGCCGACGCCGCCTGAGCGGTGGCCCGGATCGCGCCGATCGGGGCCTGTCGCCAGAGTCAAAAAGGCGGCGGAAGCAACCAAATGTCAGCTCAAGGCTACATCTCGGTGTTCCCGCCACCCTCCTGACGGATTACCGTCATTAGGCAAATTCTCATCGCAATGGGTGGCCACTCACCTCCGCCCGTTGCCAATCTGTCCGCTCCGGCACCGTCAGGTGCAGAAAAAATTTATACTCTTTAATAGATCCATTTCTAACTTATTTAGCCGCCGCCGTCATACCCCATTTGGGGTAAAAACGCCAAATCCCGTCATTCGAGGTGAATCTCCAGCAGCGGCAGCACGTTGCGCCATTCCTTGAAGAACAGCAGCTGACCGGCCTCGGGAAAGCTGCGAAATCCGATCCAGGGATACTTCCGGCGATAGTCCTCGAGCGTTTCGGGCGGCACCTGCGGATCCTGCAACCCGTTCAGGAAATGCACAGGAATCGCCGCCAGCGCCGCGATCCGGTCGTGCCAGGCCTCGGCCTCCTGCGCGGTCACTTCACGGGCGAAGGCCTCATGCGCCGAATGGCTGTCCGACAGCGCCACCTCGGAGCCGCAGACCAGCGCCTCGCGCACTTCGGGGATCTGGAAGGTGCGCAGGTCGGCGGGGCTCTCGGCGTAGGCCAGATCGACGAAGCCGGGCTTGCCCAGCTGCCGCACCATGGCGAAGCCGGCCTTGACCATGAACGGCAGCAGGGTCGGCGTGTAGCGCGCCGAGGCAAGGATGAACCGGTGCCACTTGGCCATCCGCTCGTATTGCTCGGGCCGGGTCAGCGGCAGCACCCCGGCGCAGGCGATCAGCGCGGTGCAGCGGCCTGGATGCGCCGCGTGGAACGCGATGGCGAGCAAACTGTCGTCGCCCAGCGACAGCAGCGGCAGCCGATCGCAGCCGAGATGGTCGAGCAGCGCCGCGAGGTCGTCCGGGATCTGCCGCATCACTGCGGCATCGCGCGGCAGCGGCGTCGACTGGCCATAGCCCGGCCGCACCGGCACGATCACCTTGATGCCGCGCCGCGCCGCCTCGGCCTCGGCCGAGGCGGGCCAGCGCACCAGCCCGAAGCCGAGCGGGAAGTACAGGCAGGGCCGGCCCTCGGGATCGCCGAGGATCAGGTAGTCGAGCCGCCGGCCGTCAGCCAGCATCAGGCTCTGGAACGGTCGCGGCTGCAGCGTCGCGAATCCGGTCGAACTGGGCTCCGGCTGCGGTGACACCCCGCTCAGCTGCACCGTCTCCATGCTGGACAGCGTCAGCCGGACCAGCTCGGTCTGGCTGCGGGTCTCGGTCTTCGCCATGATCGCCTTGAGCTGCGCCCGCACGGTGGCGATGCTGCGGTCGCGCGCCGCGGCGATGTCGGGCAGGCTGTGGCCTTCGGCCAGTCCGCGCACCACGGTGATCTCGGTCGGTGTCAGGTCGAAGGCGTCGCGCAGCATCTCCGAAAACCCCTCCGGCCAGCCCAACTCCGAGGTGATCGCCACCATGAAGGCCGGTCCGGCCTCGGGCTGCACCAGCCGCAGGGTCAGCACCACCACGCGGTCGGTCCGGGTGGCGCGCGACCGCAGCAACACCGGGCCGCGGTTGGCGCCCGACAGCAGCAGCCGGCATTGCCGCATCAGCTGCGCCGCACCACCGTCGCCAAGCGCCACGTCGGCGAGCCGGACCCCGGCGCTGATCCCCAGCACGCTGGCCGCGGCGGTGGTGACATGAGTGACGGTCAGCTCGGCATCGATCGCGAAGGCGGCGGAGCGGTCGATCCGCGCCAGCACCGCTTCCGGCCCGGTCGCCTCGGCGTCCAGCACCGACCGGTCGAGCACCTTGCCGGCGCGCAGCACATGGGCGTCGAATTGGTGCAGCCCGGGATCGTCGGCCAGGCCGCGCCGCGGCCGCATCATCGCTTCCCAGCGGTCGAGCAGCGTCTCGAGCCGCGACGGATCGACCGCGACCTCGTAAAGCCGGTCGATCACCTGCTCGGCGTCGGCGTCGGCGCTGGCCGCCGCCGCGGCGCCGGCTGCCGGATCATGGCCGCTCGACGCCGTACCGACCAGCCGCAGCCGGTCGCGTCTCGTGCTGTCGCCCATGAATGTCCCCGCGATGCCCTCGCCCGAGCCTAGCCCGCGGCGCCGGCGCAGGCGAGGCGGCAATTGCGGATAGATCGTTGCCGATGCAGCGTCGCAATGCCGCAGAACGGCCTTCAACC
Source organism: Limimaricola sp. (assembly GCA_041580155.1). Taxonomy (GTDB): domain Bacteria; phylum Pseudomonadota; class Alphaproteobacteria; order Rhodobacterales; family Rhodobacteraceae; genus Limimaricola. The sequence continues at coordinate 6,949 of JBFGEI010000035.1, read as the reverse complement.
GGCCTTGGCTTCCGCCTAGAAAGAGAGCGTGCGACAGGAGGCTTCGGCGCGACGGTGACAGCGAGATGACCGACCCCGACAGCAGCCCGCCGCCTGGCCGGCCCGGCCTGGTCCGGGCGGAATGGTCGCGGCTTCGCGAGGCCTGGCGCAGCGGCTGGGCGGTGATCCGCAGCCGCGGGCCCAGCCAGGTGCAGTTCTGGTTCATCGCGCTGGCGCTCGGCATCGTCGCGGGCCTCGGCGCGATCGCGTTCCGCTTCGGCATCGACCTGCTGCAATCGACCTTATACGGGACCGACGACGTGCTGCGGCTGCACAGCTTTGCAGCGTCGCTGCCCTGGTACTGGCTGGTGGCGGTGCCGGTGACCGGCGGGCTGGCGGTCGGCTTGCTGCTGGACCGGTTCACCCAGGACGCCCGAGTCCGCTCGGTCGCCGAGGTGATCGAGGGGGCGGCGCTGACCGAGGGGCGGGTCGAGAGGCGGCGCGGGCTGGTGTCGGCGCTGGCGTCGCTGATCACCCTGTCGACCGGCGGGTCGACCGGGCGCGAGGGGCCGGTGGTGCACCTGGCCTCGGTGTTCTCGACCTATGTCTCCGGCTGGATCCGCGCCGACGGGATCACCGGCCGCGACCTGCTTGGCTGCGCCGTCGCCGCTGCGGTCTCGGCCAGCTTCAACGCGCCGATCGCCGGGGCGCTGTTCGCGCTTGAAGTCGTGCTGCGGCATTTCGCGGTCCACGCCTTTGCGCCGATCGTGATCGCCAGCGTCGCCGGCACCGTGCTGAGCCGGCTGATCTGGGGCGACGTCACCGAATTCGTGCTGCCCGACAAGAGCGCGTTGGCGTTCTACGTCGAACTGCCGGCATTCCTGATCCTCGGGCTGGTCTGCGGCGTCGTCGCGGTGCTGCTGATGCGCTCGATCTTCTGGGCCGACGACCTGGCGACCCGGGTGCAGGCGGCAAGCCGGCTGCCGCGCTGGCTGCGACCGGCGATCACCGGGCTGATGCTCGGGCTGATCGCGATCTGGTTTCCGCATGTCATCGGGGTCGGCTACGAGACCACCTCGGCGGCGCTGCAGGGGCAGCTGGTGCTCGAGGTCGCGGTTGTGTTCGTGGTGGTCAAGGTGATCGCGGTGTCGATCACCATGGCCGGGCGGATGGGCGGCGGGGTGTTCTCGCCGTCGCTGATGATCGGGGCACTGACCGGGCTGGCCTTCGGCACCGTCGCGACGGCGCTGGTGCCCGAGTTCTCGGGCGAGGGCACGCTCTACGCGCTGGCCGGCATGGGGGCGGTCGCGGCGGCGGTGCTCGGCGCGCCGATCTCGACCACGCTGATCGTGTTCGAGTTGACCGGCGACTGGCAGACCGGTCTTGCCGTGATGGTGACGGTGGCGCTGTCCTCGGCGCTTGCCTCGCGCCTGGTCGACCGCAGTTTCTTCCTGACACAGCTGGAGCGGCGCGGCGTGCACCTGGCGGCGGGGCCGCAGGCCTGGTTGCTGTGCACCCTACGGGTCGAGAGCGTCATGCGCGCGGTCGGCGCGCCGCGTGCCGCCAGCGAAGGCGACTGCCGCGCCCTGGTGGCCGAGGGGCTGTTCCTGCAGTCCGGTGCGACGCTGGAGCAGGCGATGCCGTTGTTCGACAAGACCCAGGCCAGCTTCATCCCGGTGGTGCGGTTTGGCGACGGCGACGCGCCGCCAGAGCTTTGGGGCGCGCTGTTCCAGGTCGACGCGCTTCGGGCGATGAACCGGGCGCTGGCGCGCACCGCGGCCGAGGAGCATTCCTGAGCCGCGATGCGCGCAAAAAGTTTTGCGAAAAACTTTTTCAATAATCTTGCAAGATTATTGGGCGCCGAGGGCCGCGGTCAGACCTCTTCGACGGCGACCTTGTTCTTGTAGAACGCCAAATGGTCCTTGATCTGCTCCATTCCCTCCTTCGGGTTCTCGTAGGACCAGACCGCATCCTCGATGGCGCCGCTCTTGGCGATGATCGTGAAATATTTCGCGTCGCCCTTCCACGGGCAATGCGATCGGGTCTGCGATGGCTCGAGGAACGCGGTGGCGATGTCCTCGCGCGGGAAGTAGATCACCGGCGGGTAGTCGCCCTCGACCAGTTCCAGCGCCCGGCTGCTCTCGCCCAGCACGGCACCGCCGGCGCGCACCACCCAAGTGCCTCCGGCCGGCCGGATCTTGATATGGTCACTCATGTCGTTCTTCCCCTCTGCAGGGTCCGCTCCCTAGAGCGGGGCGCAGGCGGCAACGAGCCAGTCCCGCGCCACGCCGTCGAGCCGCGGACCGATCATACGAGATGTAGTCGCGTGGTAGCTGTCTATCCAGTCCCGTTCGGCCGGAGACAGCATCTGCGTGACGATCAGCCGCCGGTCGAGCGGCACCAGGGTCAGGGTCTCGAAATCGCGCATCGCCCGGTCGTCGCCGCCGGGCAGCGCGGGCGCCTCGCGGGTCACGACCAGATTCTCGATCCGGATCCCGAACGCGCCCTCGCGGTAGTAGCCCGGTTCGTTCGAGAGGATCATCCCCGGCTCCAGCGGCACCTCTGACAGCCGCGAAATACGTTGCGGCCCCTCGTGCACCGACAGGAAGGCGCCGACGCCGTGGCCGGTGCCGTGGTCGTAGTCGAGGCCCGCGGTCCACAGCGGAAACCGCGCCAGCGCGTCGAGATCGCGCCCGGCGAGGCCGCGCGGGAATCGCACCCGGCTGACCGCGATCATGCCCTGCAGCACCCGCGTGTAGCAGGCCGCGGCGGTCTCGGGCGGGGTGCCGATCGCCATCGTCCGGGTGATGTCGGTGGTGCCGTCGAGATACTGGCCGCCCGAATCCACCAGCAGCAGCTCGCCGGTCCGGACCTCGCGGTCGGTGTCCTCGGTGACGCGATAATGGGTGATCGCGCCATTCGGTCCGGCGCCGGCGATGGTGTCGAAGCTGATGCCCATCAGCGCGCCGGTATCCTCGCGGAACGCCTCGAGCGCCCGGACGACACCGATCTCGGTCAGTCGATGATCGGGGTCGGTCGCCAGCTTCTCGGCCTCGGCATCGAGCCAGCACAGGAAGTTCGCCATCGCCGCGCCGTCGCGCAGATGCGCCTCGCGGGCGCCGGCGATCTCGGCCGCGGTCTTGCGCGCCTTCGGCAGGATGCAGGGGTCCTCGGCCTCGGCGATGCGGATCTCCCAGCCCTTCAGCGTGGTCTCGACGATCAGCGGCGCGGTCTTCGGGTCGACCCGCACCGGCCCCGACAGCTGGCCCAGCGCGCCGAGGAACGCGTCCTCGGGCAGCAGCGCCACGTCGCGGCCCAGGTGATCGGCCAGCGCGTCGGCCTTGCCCGGCGGGCAGAACAACTCGGCCCGGCCGTCGTCGTGGATCAGCGCGAAGGACAGCGGTACCGGCGTGTGCGGGATGTCGGCGCCGCGGATGTTCAGCAGCCAGGCGATGCTGTCGGGCAGGGTGAGCACGGCGCAGCGCTGCCCGGCGGCGCGCAGCAGCGCCGCGATCTCGGAGCGCTTCTCGGCGTGGCTGCGGCCGGCCAGCGCATCGGGCCAAACCGTGAACGGCGCAGAGCCGGCCGCCGGGCGGTCGCTCCAGATCCGGTCGATCGGGTTGTCGCGCGGCACCAGGCCGATGCCGTGCGGGTGCAGCGTCGCGTGCAGCTGGGCGATTTCCTCGGGCGTGTGCAGCCAGGCGTCGTAGCCGACCACGCCGCCCTCGGGCAGCGCCTCGATCAGCCAGTCGGCGAGCTTGGTCTCGGGCCAGTTCACCGCCGTGAACTCGGCCGCGACCTGGCTGCGGATCTGGATCCGGTAGCGGCCGTCGATGAACACCCCGGCCCAGTCGGCGGTGATCGCCGCGAAGCCGGCCGAGCCGGTGAAGCCGGTGAGCCAGGCCAGGCGTTCGTCTCCCGGCCGGACGTCTTCGCCGCGATGCGCGTCGGCGCGCGGCACCAGCCAGCCGTCGAGCTGGGCCTCGGCCAATGCGGCGCGCAGCGCGGCAAGCCGCGGCGGACCCTGCTCGGGGCGGGCGGTGGTGGTGAAGTTCTGATGCATCAGGCGACCCTGTTCATACCGAGGACGCGCGCGCGCTTGCGCGGGTCGCTGTCAAAGAGTGAAGCGAGCTGTTCGGTCATCGCGCCAGCCAGCTGGTCGACATCGGTGATCGTCACCGCCCGGTTGTAGTAGCGTGTCACGTCATGGCCGATGCCGATCGCCACCAGCTCGACGGCGCGGCGCTTTTCGACCATCGCGATCACGTCGCGCAGGTGCTTCTCGAGGTAGTTCGCCGGGTTCACCGACAGCGTGCTGTCGTCGACCGGGGCGCCATCCGAGATCACCATCAGCACCTTGCGGGCCTCGGGCCGCGCCAGCATCCGGCGATGCGCCCATTCCAGCGCCTCGCCGTCGATGTTCTCCTTCAGCAGGCCTTCCTTCATCATCAGCCCGAGGTTGTCGCGGGTCCGGCGCCACGGCGCGTCGGCGCGCTTGTAGACGATGTGGCGCAGATCGTTCAGACGGCCGGGCGCCGGCGGACGACCGTCGGCCAGCCATTTCTCGCGGCTCAGCCCGCCTTTCCAGGCCCGGGTGGTGAAGCCGAGGATTTCGACCTTGACCTGGCAGCGTTCCAGCGTGCGGGCCAGGATATCGGCCGAGATCGCGGCGATCGAAATGGGCCGGCCGCGCATCGAGCCGGAATTGTCAATCAAGAGGCTCACCACCGTGTCGCGGAACTCGGTGTCCTTCTCGACCTTGAAGCTCAGCGGGGTGGTCGGGTTGGCGACGACCCGGGCCAGACGGCCGGCGTCGAGGATGCCTTCCTCGCGGTCGAACTCCCAGGACCGGTTCTGCTGCGCCTGCAGCCGGCGCTGCAGCTTGTTGGCCAGCCGGCTGACCGCGCCCTTCAGCGGGTCGAGCTGCTGGTCGAGATAGGCGCGCAACCGCTCCAGCTCGGCCGCCTCGGCCAGCTCCTCGGCGCCGATTTCCTCGTCATGCGCGGTGTCGTAGACCCGGTAGTCGGGATCGGCGTCGGAGACCGGGGCCGGGGCGGGCGGATCCTGCGGCGCCTCGCCCTCGGGCATCTCCTGGTCCTCGCCATCCTCGGCGTCGGCCTCGTCATCCATCGACACCTGGGCCTGGCTCTGGTCCTGCTGCTGGTCCTGGCTCTGCTCGGGCGAGGCCTCGGCCTCGTCATCCTCGCTGTCGTCGTCGCCGGTGCTGTCGGGCTCCTGGTCCTCGTCGCTGCCTTCCTCGGCCTCGTCCTCCTGGTCGGGGTCCTCGAGATCGGGATCGTCGCCAAGCTGGTCGCCATAGCCGAGATCGCGGATCAGGTCGCGGGCATAGCGGGCAAAGCTGCGCTGGTCGGCCAACGCCTTGTCGAGATCGCCAAGCCGGTCAGATGCCAGGTTCTCGATGAAGCCGCGCCACAGATCCATCACGTTGTCGGCGCCCGCCGGCAGCGGCCGACCGGTGGCGAGGTGGCGGATCAGGTAGCCGGCGGCGACCGACAGCGGCGCGTCGGCGCGGTCGCGGATCTGGTCGTAGCCCTTGCGCCGCGCCTCGGCGGCGATCTTGGCGTCGATGTTGCCCGCGGTTCCGGGCATGTGACGGGCGCCGACGGCCTCGACCCGGGCCGATTCCATCGCCTCGTAGAGATCGCGCGCCATGCCGCCCTGTGGCTGGTAGCGGGCGTTGATCTTCGGGTCGTGGTAGCGGTGCCGCAGCGCCAGCGCGTCGGCGGTGCCGCGCGCCAGCAGCACCTCGTCGCGGGTCATCCGGCGGCTGACCTGCGGCAACCGCACGCCGTCGCCGGTCAGCCCCGGCGGATCGACGGTGAAGCTGACGGTCAGCTCGGCGTCGTTCGCCATGACCTTGGTGGCCTCGGTCAGGGCCTTCTTGAACGGATCGGCGGGGTTGTCGGTCGGACGGCTCATGGCAGTGGTATTTCACCCAAAGCGCAGGGCGGCAAGAGGGACGGCCCGCAGCGCCGCCCCGCGCCGTCCCGGGTTAGCGTCCGGCGAGGCTGACCGCGCTCTCGGGCAGTTCCGCGTCGAAGCAGCGCTGGTAGAACTCGGCGACGGTCTGGCGCTCGAGCTCGTCGCACTTGTTGAGGAACGACAGCCGGAACGCGTAGCCGACATCGCGGAAGATGTCGGCGTTCTGTGCCCAGTTGATCACCGTGCGCGGGCTCATCACCGTCGACAGGTCGCCGTTCATGAAGGCGGTGCGGGTCAGGTCGGCGACGGTGACCATCTGGCTGATCGTGCGGCGCCCGGCCTCGGTGTTGTAATGCGGCGCCTTCGACAGCACGATCGCCGTCTCGGCGTCGTGGCTGAGGTAGTTCAGCGTCGCGACCAGGCTCCAGCGGTCCATCTGCGCCTGGTTGATCTGCTGGGTGCCGTGATAGAGCCCGGTGGTGTCGCCAAGCCCGACGGTGTTGGCGGTGGCGAACAGCCGGAACGACGGGTTCGGCGTCAGCACCTGGTTCTGGTCCATCAGCGTCAGCTTGCCGTCGGTCTCCAGCACCCGCTGGATCACGAACATCACGTCGGCGCGGCCGGCGTCGTATTCGTCGAACACGATGGCGCAGGGGTGGCGCAGCGCCCAGGGCAGGATGCCCTCGGCGAATTCGGTGACCTGCTTGCCGTCGCGCAGCTTGATCGCATCCTTGCCGATCAGGTCGATCCGGCTGATGTGGCTGTCGAGGTTGACCCGGACGCAGGGCCAGTTCAGCCGCGCCGCGACCTGCTCGATATGGGTCGACTTGCCGGTGCCGTGGTAGCCCTGGATCATCACCCGACGATTGTGGCTGAAGCCGGCGAGGATGGCGCGGGTGGTGTCGGGATCGAACTTGTAGGTCGGGTCGATGTCGGGCACGCGATCGGAGCGCTCGGCGAAACCCTTGACCTTCATCGCGCTGTCGAAGCCGAAGGTCTCGCGGATATCGATCTCCTCGGTCGGGCG
>JBFGEI010000034.1:0-17624 GCA_041580155.1 Limimaricola sp. | reverse complement strand
GGACCGTCAACCGGTCGCCACCAAGGTCGAACACCGCGTCGCCGCCGACGATCCGGCCCTGGTCCATCACTTGGGCCAGCGTCAGTTCGGTCTGGATCACGATCAGGTCCTTGTCGTCTTCGAAGTCGTGGATCACGTCGCGGCCGCCGGTGAACACGAACTCGTCGTCGCCGCCGTCGCCCCATAGCGCGTCGTTGCCGTCGCCGCCCGACAGGATGTCGTCGCCGCCACCGCCATAGAGCCGGTCGTCGCCCGCGCCGCCGAACATCTTGTCGTCGCCGCCGTGGCCCTTCAGCAAGTCGCGACCGGCATCGCCATAGGCGAAGTCGTCGCCCGAACCGCCGTACAGCCGATCGTTGTCGTCGCCCCCGAACATCGCGTCGTTGCCGGACCCGCCGCGCAGCAGGTCGTTGCCGCCGGCGCCGGACAGGTGGTCGTCGCCACCGTGGCCCAACAGCAGGTTCTTGCCCGAGTTGCCCTCGAACGCATCATTGCCGCCGCCGCCCTTGAGATCGCGGTTGCCGGAGCCCGAAAGCCTGGTGACGTCGTCGGGTTGCGCCGGCGCCGTCGGCTCCGGGCTAGCGGGGGTGGAGGCCGCGCTCGACGATCCGGACCGCTCTTGGGTGGCGGATTCGGCGCTGGCCGGAGCGGTTTCGGCAACCGCGGCAGGCGCCGGGGCCGGATCGGCGACCGGGGTTTCGGCCTTGGTGCCCGCCGGCGACGACGCCGGTTCGCTGCCGAATTCCACCTGCGTGCCGACCGCCGGCTTGTCGCCGGTACCACGGTCGTTCAGCCAGTCCTTCTGGTCGAACTGGTTGCCGTCGATCGAGATGTCCTTGCTGTACCAGGTGTCGTGGAACTTGCCGGAATCGTCGATCGTCACCAGGTTGCGGGAATTCGAGAGCACGTTGCCCGAGACCTCGACGCCCTGCGCCCCGATCAGCCGCAACGCGGTGCTTTGCGACCCGGTGATGGTGTTGCCGGTGACCGTGACGTTGCGGATCTCGTAGGTGTTGCCGTCGTCGAGAAACCCGGGCCAGTAGGAGGTCAGGGTCGAATAGCCGCCGACCTCGATGCCTGAGCTGCCGGTCCCCGAGATCAGGTTGTCGATCACCTTGATGTCCGACGAGCCGCCCTTGAGCATCAGCCCGATATGGCCCGAGTCGATGACCTCGTTGTTCGAGATCGTGGCGTGCTTGACGCCGACGAAGTCGATCGCCGCCTCCTTGCCACCGCCGCCGATCACCTTGTTGCCGGTGAGGGTGATGTGCTCGGCCTTGCTGCCCTTGATGCCGTCGCCGGCGCCACGGAAGATCGTGTTGTCTTCAAGCGTGATGTGGCTGGCCGGATCGGTGTAGTTCTTGCCGATGTGGATGTGCACGGCCTGCTTCTTGTCGTTGCCGCCGCCGTGGATCTCGAAGCCGCTGATCGAGATGTGATCGGCGCCGTCGATGTTGATGGTGTCGTCGGCGTCGCGCGCCGGGCGCAGCACGGCGGCGCCCTTGCCGTCGACCGAGATCAGCCGGATCGGGTCGGACCCGGTGCCGCTGTCGCGGAACCTGAGATTTTCACTGTAGTTGCCGGCCTGCACCTTGATGTCGGTGCCTGGATCGGCAGCGTCGATTGCATCTTGGATGCTGGAAAAAGGAGACGAAACTGTACCGTTGCCACCAGCTTTCGCCGTGGCGGACACCCAGATAGATTTTGGCATTGTGAGTGGTTTCCTACGTTACCTGCCCGACCCCCTTCCGACGCTGTCGACGCGCCGACGGTCCGGGCATAGCGACCAAAGAGCGGCGCAGCGTGGCAGGAACAAGGGATTGCCGTGGCGCGCCACTGCAATCGGCCCAGAAGTGCAGATCCTGGGGATTTTACTAGCGGCGATCCGCCTTGAAATCGCAACTTGGCAAGGCGGATCGCCTAAAGGTCACCGCGCGCCCTTGGCAATCCGCCGCAGATCGGGCAGCAAACCCGGTCGATCAGGCCGGTTGTGGAATCGACAGCTGTGCAGCGCGATGCCCGGCCGGCGAGCAGCGATGCCCAGACGCCGTTCGGCGGTCGGTGCCGCGCGGCGCCTGGCGACCGGCCCCGCCGCGAAGGCGACAAAACGCCCAGGCGCGGCGAACCGGCCCGGACGCTATACATTTTCCGAACTCGACTTACATAAGGGGTACTCAACGCGATCCCCAAGGAGGCCCGATGACCCCGACATCCAAGCCGATGGACAGATCCGCCCTGCCCGGTTCGGAACGCACGGGGCATTGCAAGGGCGGCAGACGCCTTCTGATCCTCAAGAACCTGCTGTTCTGGGGCTCGTGCCTGCTGTCACTGGGGCTGATCGGATGGCTGGTCGCCGCGCTGGTCGGGAGCGGTCAGTAACCGCTGCCCTGAAAGAACTCGTGGCGAATCGTGGCGAAGATGATCGCGATGTTGAGCCGGACCGACCGGGTGTCGATATAGTCGAGATCATACTCCAACCGCATCCGCGCCGCGTGCTCGGTGTCGGTCTCGCCGCGATAGCCGTTTATCTGCGCCAGACCGGTGATTCCTGGCCGCACTTGGTGGCGCGCCATGTAGCGCGGGTCGAAATCCTCGTAGGGCACGCCGTTGGCCAGCATGAACGGCACGTGCGGCCGCGGCCCGACAAGGGACATGTCGCCGATCAGCACGTTGAACAGCTGCGGCAGCTCGTCGAAGCTGGTCTTGCGCATGAATTTCCCCAGCGGGGTGATCCGCGGGTCGTCGCGCACCGTCTGGCAGGTGCCCGACAGGTCCTGGAGGTCGGTGCGCATCGAACGGAACTTGTAGACCTTGAACAGCCGACCGTCGCGGCCGTAGCGCTTCTGCGAGAAGATCGCGGCGCCCGGGCTGGTCAGCCGGACCGCGATCACCAGGCCGATCAGCAGCGGCGCCAGTAGCAGCAGCCCGACGAGGCTGCCGAGGATGTCGAGGCCGCGGCAGGCGATGTTGTCGATCTGCCGATCGCTCCAGGCCCGGTCGCCGCCGCGACCAACGCCCGACAGCGCCCGCTCGGGCGGGGCCAGCGACAGGAAACCGTGATGTTCGGAATGACGATCGATGCCACTGTGCGACGAGATGTTGTCGAATTGGGCGTGGGGGCGCCCCTTGCGAAACGGACGAAACAGAGTGACCGTCCGGTCTCCCCAATACGGGCCCTCAAACATAAATCCCTCATCCCTGATACTCGCCCCACACAGCCGGGCGACCCACAATACTTCGGCATTCCCCTGCGACGGGGATCCGCCATGGCCCCTGCAATATAGCAGCATATAACGGTCCTGTGACTTAAAATTGCCACAGTCACGCCGCAATTAACCAAAAATTACGAAGCAACACCCTGATAGATAACAATTAATCTAAATTTAAAGATCGTTAACGGAACAGGGAATTCGGGGTTCGAGAGCAGCCGTGAAACGGCATGGGCGGCGTGCGAAACCGGCTCCGAGACGGGCAAACGCCCGCGCTTCGGAAGGCACGGGCGTTGCGCGATTCACCTGTCGAATCAGCGGTGCGCGTCAAACCGCGCGGGCGAAGGCGGCTTCCGCATCGCCCCAGGCGGCGCGGCCGACCGAGACGTAGATCTCGAATCCGGCGCCGGCCGCCTCCTTGGCGGTGTAGATGTTGCGCAGGTCGGCCAGGCGCGGCCGCGCCATCCGTTGCGCCATCGCCTTGAGGTCGAGCGCCCGGAACTCGTTCCACTCGGTCAGCAGCACCAGCGCGTCGGCATCGCGCGCCGCCTCGTAGGGGCTGTCGAGCCAGTCGACCCCGGGCAGCAGATCCTGGCCCTCGCGGCGGCCTTGCGGATCGACCACCCGGACCTTGGCGCCACCGCCGATCAACGCCGGCACGATGGTCAGGGACGGCGCCTCGCGCATGTCGTCGGTGTTGGGTTTGAAGGTGACGCCCAGCACCGCGACGGTCTTGCCGTTGAACGACCCGTCGCAAAGCCCCAGCACCTTGTCGATCATCCGCCGCTTCACCCTGTCGTTGACCTCGATCACCGCCTCGGTGATCTGCATCGGCACCGCGTGGTCCTGGCCGATCCGCGCCAGCGCCCTGGTGTCCTTGGGAAAACACGACCCCCCGTAGCCGGGGCCTGCGTGCAGGAACTTGTTGCCGATCCGCCCGTCGAGCCCGATCCCCTTGGCGACCTGCTTGACGTCGGCGCCGACCTTTTCGCACAGCGCCGCGATCTCGTTGATGAAGGTGATCTTCGCGGCCAGGAAGGCGTTGGCGGCGTATTTGATCATCTCGGCCGATTCGAGGTCGGTGGTGACGATCGGGAAATCCCGCAGGAACAGCGGCCGGTAGATCTCGGCCATCACCTCGGCGGCGCGCGACGATTCAACCCCGACGATGATCCGATCGGGTCGCATGAAGTCGTCGATCGCGGCGCCCTCGCGCAGGAACTCGGGGTTCGAGGCGACATCGAACGACGCCTCGGGCGCGGTGGCGGCGATGATGTCGCGGACCTGCCGGTTGGTGCCGACCGGCACCGTCGACTTGGTGATCACCACGGTGTGGCCGACCAGCGCCCGGGCGATCTCTTCGGCGGCGGCGAAGACATAGCGCAGGTCGGCGTGGCCGTCGCCGCGCCGGGTCGGCGTGCCGACCGCGATGAACACCGCCTCGGCGGCGCCGACCGCGGCGGCGAGATCGGTGGTGAACTCGAGCCGGCCGGCCTCGACGTTGCGGGCCAGCAGGTCTTCCAGCCCCGGCTCGTAGATCGGCACCTCGCCGCGCTCCAGCATCTCGATCTTGGCGGGGTTCATGTCGACGCAGACCACCTCGTGGCCGAAATCCGAAAAACATACCCCCGACACCAGGCCCACGTAGCCGGTGCCGATCATCGCGATTTTCATGTGAAACATCTCCTGTCCGGTCGATCGTCAGAACCTCGCGGCGCGGGCCGGTGCGCTACCAGTGGCAACTCCGGCGCAACGGCGCGATTGCCTCGGCCAGACCCTCGATCTCGAAGGTCGCGGCCAGCGGCGCGTCGGTGAAGCTGGTCGCGCTCAGCCGGAACTCCGAGGCATTGAACAGCCCGATCAGGAACCGGATGGCCTGCGACCCGGTGCCGATCGCCAGGCTTTCGTTGCGCGGGTCGGCCTGCAGCGACATCGCCACTGGTTCGGAGCCGTCGATCGAATAGCTGACCTGGCCGTAGTCGCGGGCGTCGGACATGTAGTTCTGGCCGAAGTAGATCCGCAGCGAGGTCTGGTCGTTCTCGCAGCGCAGCGCCATCACCGCGGGCTTGGGTTCGCCGAACAGCCCGGGCAGCGGCGCGGTCGAGGCCAGCGTCACCAGCACCGTCGGCACCGGCCCGGTCGAGGTCACCTCGGCGATGTTCCAGCGGCCCATCGCCTCGCTCGAGATCACGCATTCGCTGCTGGCCGCGGCCGAGCCGCAGGCCTCGGGGATCTTTGCGGCCAGCGGCGGACAGACCGCCATGGCGCAGGTGAACACTCCGCAAAACAAGTACCGCATCGTCGTTTCTCCTGGCTAGAGAAAGGCCGGTTACCCGACCGACGATAGGCGGTGGATCGCGATGCGTCCATTGTCTTTGCCGCGTCGCCGCTAACGCCGCGGCGCGGAAACGGTTGCCATGCGACCGGTTCGGGTCAATCATGACCGAACCTCACGTCCCTTATTCCGCACCTTCAACGGCACCGGGTTCGCGACATGAAGACATGCATCATCGGGCTGCGAGGCCTGCCGAACGTCGCCGGTGGCATCGAGACCCACTGCGAGAACCTGCTGGCCCGGCTGGCCCGGATGCGACCGCAGGACCAGATCGTGGTGATCGGCCGGCGCGGCTACGTCGGCGACAAGGACTACCTGACCGAGGACGGCGTCCGGGTGGTGCCACTGCCGGCGATCCGCAACAAGTATCTCGAGACCTTCAGCAACACCCTGCTCGGGGTGCTGGCGGCGCGGTTCCGGCTGCGGGCCGGCGCGGTGCATCTGCACGCGCTGGGGCCCGGGCTGTTCGCGCCGCTGGCGCGGCTGCTGGGAATGCGGGTGCTGCTGACGCATCATGGCGACGACTTCCTGCGGGCACGCTGGAACCGGGTGGCGCGGGCGGTGCTGCGGCTTGGCGAACGGCTGGGGGTGCGGTTTTCCGACCAGGTGATCGCGGTGTCGCCGTCTCTGGCGCGGCGGCTGGCGACCGACTACCCGGCGCAGGCGGCCAGGATCAGCTACATCCCGAACGGCGCAGATCACATCCTGAACAACGCCGGCGACGATGACGGGCTGCTCGACCGGTTCGGGCTGCGCGATGCCGACTACGTGGTTTCGGTCGGGCGGCTGGTGCCGGAAAAGGCGTTTCTCGACCTGATCGCGGCGCACCGGGCCTCGGGCAGCGACCACCGGCTGGTGATCGTCGGCGGTCCCGGCGGCGGCAACCACCACGAGGACATCGCCGCGCAGGTCGACGACCGGGTGGTGCTGACCGGCAACCTGCCCCCCGAGGGCGTCGCCTGCCTGCTGCGCCCCGCCGCGCTGTTCGTGCTGGCCTCGCATCACGAGGGGCTGCCGATCGCGGCGCTCGAAGCGGCGGCGATGGGCACGCCGCTGCTGCTGAGCGACATCCAGGCCAACCTCGATCTCGGCATGGCCGCCGAACACTACTTCCCGGTCGGCGACATCGACGCGCTGGCGGCGCGGCTGGCGCCCGACGCGGCGCCGCTGCCGCCGAGCGACGTGATGAAGGCGTTCAACTGGGACAGCATCGCCCGGCAGACCGCGCGGATCTACGACCGGCTCGATGCCGGGCCCGAGACCGCCCCCCCTGGCCGGGCCACCGGGCCGGGTGGCGCGCGACCATGACGCCAAGCCTTGCCACCGCGATGCCGCTGACCCGGCGCCAACTGCTGGTCGGCACCGCGCTGGCGCTGACGCCCGGGCTGACCGCCGCCGCCACCGGCGCCGCGGCGGCGCCGCTGCGCGCCGATTCCTCGGCGCCGCTATCCACCGTCGGAGGGGTGCGCCTTGCTGGAACGGATTGACCTCGGGGCGGCGGCCGACGACGGCAGCGGCGACAGCCTGCGCCTAGCCTTCGAGAAGGTGAACCAGAACTTCGAACAGCTGACGGCGCTGCTGCTGCAACGGATGACCCCGACCGCCTCGGCCGCGACCTGGCCAGGGGATTTCGTGCCGCGCCACATTACCGACCGGCCGCCCGATGCAGCGCCGCCGATGCTCGGGGCGCTGTGGCTCGATCTGTCGCAGGGCGCGCTCTACATCTCGACCGGCACCGGCAGCGTCGCCGACTGGCGCCAGCTCGTGCTTGCGGAGCCTGTCTGATGACCGTGTATCGGCTGGCGGCGCAGCCCGGCGCGGCGGGCGGCTGGCAGGACGCCGAGCCGCTGGACCAGCTCGATGCCGCGCTGGCCGCGGCAGCGCCGGGCGACGAGGTGCTGATCGGGTTCGCGCCGGACCGCGAGGCGCCGGTGTTCTGGAAGGACCCGGTCGCCAAGCTGCGCCACGGCGGCAGCACCGACCGGCCGCTGCGGATCTCTTTCGGGGTCACCGGCGCCGCCGGCAGCGTCACCACCCCGCCCCGCGGTGCGCCGGCGATGCTGCGGCTTTCGGGGGCCGGGTTTCCGAACAGGCAGTCGCCCGATCTCGATGGCCGACCGTTCCTGGTGATCGCCGACGGCGCCTCGAACTTCGGCCTCGAGGGGCCGGTGTTCCACGGCAGCGCAAACGCCGGCTTCTACCGGCTGACCGCCTCCGACGCACCGTTCCGCGCGCTGCGGTTTTCCGACATCCACGCCAGCATGGCCGGCCGCGCGATCGAGACCGAACGCGGCGCCCGGATCGACGGGCTGGTGCTCGAGAACTGCTCGGCCTTCGGGCTGGTGCGCGGCTTCGCCCGGTTCCGCGAGCTTTCCAATGCGGTGCTGCGCAATCTCGATCTCGACGCCGGGCTGGTCGATGGCGGCGGCACCTCGGTGTGCCAGATCCTGTTCGTCGAGCGCGGCAGCAAGCTGCGGTTCGAGGGCATCCGCATGGCCAACGCGATCAACGCCTTCGACGCCGAGGCCCGCGGATCGAGCTACATCCAAGGCGACGGGCTGGTCTGCGAAGAAGACACCAGCGACATCATGATCCGCGACTGCCACGCCCGCAACATGGGCGACGGCGGCTTCGACCTGAAGACCGACGGGGTGGTGCTGACCGATTGCAGCGCCACCGGCTGCAAGTACGGCATGCGGATCTGGCGCCAGAACGATGGCAACCTGCTGGATCGCTGCGCCGTGACCGCGCCGCGGGTCCGACCGGACAACGCCGCCGCCTGCCTGTGGATCGGCGGCCGCGCCACGGCGGTCGACTGCCTGCTGCGCGCCGGGCCGGGCGCCGATGCGATCCGGTTCGGCGAAGGCCCCGACGCCGGGTCGCCGCGGCTGCTGATGCGCCGAGGCAGCATCGACTACGGCGCCAGCGCCGGGTTTCTGGGCGGCGAGCCCGGCGAGCTGCTGCTTGAAGAGGTCAAGGTCAACGGCGAGCTGCTGACCGGCCGGGCGACCTGGTCCGGCAAGGAGCTGGTGATCGAGCGCTAGCGGTACGAATCGCGCGCGTAGCCGAAGCGGTCGAAATCGCTGCGGTAGAAGTCGTAGATCAGCGCGGCGGTCGCCGGGTCGATCTGCGTCGCCCGCGGCACCGACCGGTTGCTCTGCGGCAGGTCTTCGGCAAGATCGCCAAGCCCGGCCCCGGCAAGCCGGGCGTAGAGCTCCGGCAGCTGGTCCTCGAGCCGGAAGGTCTCGGTTCCGTCGATGCAGAATTCGATCTGCGGCCGGATGTGGTTGCTTAGCAGGTAAGGGGTTTTCGGCTGGCGCCGCAGCACCCGCCGGGTCCAGCGCCCGAACGACGGCGCCGGCAGCAGCCGGTCGCGGCGTCGGCGGTGGCCCATGCGGTAGTTGTATTCGCTGAGCAGCCGGCGATACGGATTGCGGGTCACCGCGAAGGAATAGTCGAAGAAGCCCGGCGCGAACAACGCGTCGATCAGCGCGCCGTGGAAATGCTGCGGCACGCAGGGCAGGCCCAGCGCGTTGCGGCTGAGGTGGAACGATTCGGTGGCGCTTTGCGACAGCCAGCGTTCGACCGAGGTGCCGCCGGCCTTGGGGATGTGCAGGAACAGGATCGTCTTGGTGCCCAGCTTGAAGATCGGCATGCACGGCTCCGTGGTCGATGCGGCGGGTCGGGCCACTTTCGCGCCCCGATGAAACAGTCGACCCCGGCGCCGATCATTGCGCAAGGATCTTGCGCCACGATAGCAAGGAAACGGTCGATATCGAGCATTGCGAGCATTCTCTTGGCAGGAAATGCGATTCCCGGCACAGTGCGGGACAGTGCCCTCGATCTCATGAGGCCCGCGCCATGCGTACCGCAGCGACCTTCGCGACCGGTTCCGACGCCCGCCCCGAGGCCGGGCCCATTGCCGAACCGGTGTATTTCTACCTGCCCAACCTGGGCGGCGGCGGCGCCGAGCGGGTCTTCGTGCGGTTGGCCAACGCGCTGGCGCTGACCGGGGTGCCGGTGACGCTGGTGGTCGGATCGGCCTGCGGGCCGCTGCTCGACATCCTGGACCCTTCGGTGACGCTGCGCGACCTGCGGGCGGAGCGCGGCTACCAGGTGCTGCCGCGGCTGGCGCGATTGCTGCGCCGCGACGCGCCGCCGGTGCTGTTTTCGGCGCTGACCGGCGCCAATGTCACGGCGGTGGCGGCGGCCCGGATTGCCGGCCGCGGCACCCGCGTGGTGGTGAGCGAGCGCAACCATTTCTCCAGCCTGATCGCCCGGTCGCCACGGCTGCGCCGGCTGTTCCTGGGCCGCGCGGTGCGGATCGCCTACCCGCGCGCCCATGCCGTCACCGCGGTGGCGGGCGGCGTCGCCGGAGACATCGCCCGGGTCGCCGGCCTGCCGGACGGCGCGGTGACGGTGATCTGCAACCCTGCGCCCGACGCCGACGAAATCGCCGCGGCCCGCGCCGCCCCCGCGCCGCACCCGTGGTTCGACGACCCGATCCCGGTGCTGGTCGCCGCCGGGCGGCTGCGACCGCAGAAGGACTACCCGACGCTGTTGCGCGCGGTGGCGCGGCTTGATCGGCCGGCCAGGCTGGTGATCCTCGGCGACGGGCCCGATCTGGCGGCACTGCAGGCGCTGGCGGCCGAGCTCGGCATCGCCGAGCGCGTGCATTTCGCCGGCTTCTGCATGAACCGCTTCGACTACATGGTGCGGGCCCGGGTCTTCGTGCTGAGCTCGCTGCTCGAGGGGTTCCCGAACGCGCTGATCGAGGCGGTGAGCTGCGGCGTCCCGGTGGTCAGCACCGACTGCGCCGGCCACGGCCCGCGCGAGATCCTGTCGGCGCTGCATCCCCGGGCGCTGGTGCCGGTGGACGACCCGGCGGCGCTGGCCGCCGCGATCGCCCGCGAACTCGACGCCCCCGTAGCCGCCGCCACGCTGGCGCGGATCGCGGCGCGCTATTCGACCGAAGCGGTGCTCGAGGCCTATCTCGCGCAGGGACGGCCATGACGAGGATGCTGCGCCCGGTCGAATTCGGCTACGCGCTGGCGGCGCTGTTCTTCATGACCGGCGGGCTGACCGTGTTGCTGACCCCCGAGGGCGCCGAGGGATCGGCCAAGCTGCAGGCGATCGGCGGGTTGATCGGTCTTTATTCGCTGCTGGCGCTGGCGCTGGTGCCGGGCGCGCTGAACCGGGCGCTGGTGCTGTACTGGCCGGTGTTGGTGGCGCCGGCCTTGGCGGTGCTGTCGTTGCTGTGGTCGGTCGATCCGGATCTGACGCTGCGCCGGGCCGGCAGCCTCGGGCTGACCACGCTGTTCGCGCTCTGGCTGGTGGAACGTTTCGCGCCCCGAGCGCTGTTCGGGCTGTTCGTGGCCTGCGCCGCACTGGTGGTGGTGATCGACCTCGCGGTGATCCTGTTGCTGCCCGAGACCGGGATTCACCAGGCCGACGACCTGTCGGCGGAAAACCATGCCGGCTCGTGGCGCGGGCTTTTCTTCCACAAGAACGACTTCGGCCGGGTGGTGGCGCTGTCGGCGGCGATCCTGGCCGCCGCCGGGCTGCTGCTGCGGCGCGGCCGCTGGCTGGCCTGGCTGCTGCTGCCGCTGGCTTTCCTGCTGGTGGTCAAGACCAACTCGTCGCAGTCGATGCTGCTGATCCTGCTGGTGCCTTTGGTGTTCCTGCTGCTGTACGGGCTGCGCCGCCGGTCGCCGCAGGCCCGCACCGTGGTGTTCGTCGCCGCGCTGCCGCCGGCGCTGAGCCTATATTACTTCTCGAGCGCGATCTTCGTCGCGATGCTGACCGCGCTGGGCCGCGACACCACGCTGACCGGCCGCACCGAGATCTGGGCCGGCGTGCTGATGTCGATCGGCGGCTACGCGGCGCTGGGCGGCGGCTTCGGCGCCGGCTGGCAGGTGATCGACGACCGGCTGATGGCGCTGACCGGGATCAGCGTCAACCACGCGCATAACGGCTATCTCGACCTGATGACCGATCTCGGCGTCGTCGGCCTCTGCATCGCGCTGTGGTTCATGCTGTGGCTGTTCAAGCTGTCGTTCCGCGCGCTCTACGGCGGCGACCGGCCCGAAATGGCCTGCCTCGGGCTGATCGTCGCGGTGTTCAGCCTGGTCGGCAACTGGGCCGGGTCGTTCCTGCTGCTGCACAACTCGATCTACTGGGTGCTGCCGGTCTGCGCCTTCTGCGTCATGCGGCAGGTGTTCAACCCCTACGCCAGCCCCGTGCCGGAACCGGTGCCGGACGCGTTGGGAGATCCGGCATGACCGGGCGGCTGGTGTTCGCGATCAACTCGATGGAGGGCGGCGGCGCCGAGCGCGCCATGGCCAACCTGCTGGCCGGGCTCGGGCCGCATCTTGCCGGGATCGACACCCATCTCGTGCTGCTGGACGACCGGCCGATCGAACAGGCGCTGCCCGATTACCTGACGCTGCACGTGCTCGACGGCCGTGGCGCGATGGCGCGCAGCGCGTCGCAACTGTGGCGGCTGTGGCGCCGGCTGAAGCCGGACACCTGCGTCAGCTTCCTGGCCCGCGCCAATTGCCTGAACATCGGCTGCGCCCGGCTGACCGGCGCCCGGGCGATCATCAGCGAACGGGTGCACACCACCAGCCACCTGTCGGGCGCGCGCGGCGCCGCGGTGTTTCGCGCGATGACCCGGCTGGCCTACCCGCGGGCCGAGGCGGTGATCGCCGTCGCACAGGGGGTCGCCGACGATCTCGCGGCCAATTACGGCGTCGCGCCGGACCGGCTGCGGGTGATCGGCAACCCGATCGACACGGGCCGGATCACCGCCGCCGCCGCCGAGCCGCCGGCGGTGCCGCTGCCCGATCGCTTTGCCGTCGCGATGGGCCGGCTGGTGCCCAACAAGAACTTCGCGCTGCTGCTGCGCGGCTTTGCCGCGGCGAAGCCCAAGCGCGATCTGGTGATCCTCGGCGAAGGGCCGGAGCGACCGGCGCTCGCGGCGCTGGCAAAGACGCTCGGGCTGCAGCACCGGCTGCACATGCCGGGATTCCTGCGCAACCCCTACCCGGTTCTGCGCCGCGCCGACTACCTGGTGTCGACCTCGAACGCCGAGGGTTTTCCCAACACGCTGGTCGAGGGCATGTGCCTCGGCCTGCCGATCCTCGCCACCGATTGCCGTTCCGGCCCCTACGAGATCCTGCGCGGCCGCCGCGCGGCGATCGGCACCGATCCGACCGGATCGGCGCGGGACGGGATGCTGGTGCCGGTCGACGACGTGGCGGCGCTGGCGGCGGCGCTGGCCGCGCTCGAGTCGCCGGATCTGCGCGCCGATCTGGCGGCACGGGCCCGGGCGCGGGCGGCGGATTTCGGCGTCGAGGCGGTGCTGCGCGGCTATCTCGAACTGATCGGCCCGGCGCCTCGGCCGGCGTCGGAATCCCTGTCGGGCGCTGCGCGGATGACAGGTTCGCGATGATGTGCAATGCTGACCGAATTGACGAGTACAGGAATTTGCAAATGCGTTTCATTGCATACCTGCTGCGCGTGGCCGTCGTTTTTCTGGCCATCGGTGCCGCGCCCGCCCGGGCGCAGGACGCCTACGCGCTTGGTCCGGGCGACACCATCGAAATCCGGTTCGTCGGGGTCAGCGATCTCGACCGCAGCCTGACCGTCGGTCCCGACGGCACGGTGTCGCTGCCGCTGATCGGCGAAGTCGCGATCGAGGGTCGGACCCTGGCCGACCTGCGCGAGGAAATTCCCGGCCGGATGTCCGGCGCGGTCTACCGCCAGCGCGGCGAGGGCGAAGAGGTGCTGATTAGCCTCCGCCCCGAAGAGGTGTCGATCGACGTCAGCGCCTACCGGCCGATTTTCGTCGAGGGCGCGGTCAACCAGCCCGGGTCGCAGCCGTTCCGGATCGGCATGACGGTGCGCCAGGCGATCGCCGAGGCCGGCGGCATCGAGTCGCTGTCGGGCTTCGGCGGGCCGGAGTCGTCCGAGGCCGACATCGCCAAGCTGCGCAGCGATTACCAGGCCCGGGTGGTCGAGTTGGCCGCGGTCACCGTCGAGGCGGAACGACTGCGCGCCGAACTGTCCGGGGCCACCGAGATCGACCCGCAGGTGCTCGACGGCATCGGGCTCGACCCGGCGACCGGGGCCGCGCTGCTCGACCTGGCGCAGGCGCGGCTGGCGACCAGCGCCGAAATGACCGAGGCCGAGGCCGGGATCACTAGCCGGGCGCTCGAACGCGCCCGGGACGCGGTGTTCGCGACGCTGCGCCGCACCGAGACCCTGACCCAGATCGTCGAACAGGAGGAATCCGAGGTGGCGCGGGTCCAGTCCCGGGTCCGCCGGCTGCTCGAGACGCCGGACCAGCTGGCGCAGACCAAGCGGTTCCACATGAACGCGGTCGACAAGCTGGCCGAATTGCGGACCGACGTGGTGACCGCGCAGGCGCAGTACGAATCGCTGTCGCAGGAATGGGGCCAGTCGGCGCAGCGGCATCGGCTCGAGCTGCTCGACGGGTTGCGCCGGCTGACCACCGAACGGGCCGGCCTGGTGACCGCCTTGCAGGGCTACGACCACCGGATCCGGAGCCTGTCCAGCGACGCCATCCTGGTGTCGGCCGAAAGCCCGCCCAGCGCCGACGCCGTCGGCCCGCGGATCGTGATCCACCGGCTGCAGCGCGACGGCGAGACCGCGATCGAGGCCGACCCCGGCACCCGGCTGATGCCGGCGGATGTCGTGTCGGTGCGGATGTGACCGGACCGATGCGCGCCCCGCGCCCCGCCCCGCCTCGCCCGGCCATGCCCGGTGCGCCGCCCCGCCCCGCCCTGCCCTGTGGGCCGACCCGCCGGCGCCACGCCGGGCGCGACGCCCCGATCAGCATCGGAGCCTTGCCGTCGTGAACGAATCCAGCAGCACCGCCCTCGACATCCCGCGGCCGCGGATGGCGCATGTTCCGGTCGACCCGCCGGCGCCGCCGCCAGCCCCGGTGTTCGACTTCCGCTACCTGCGCAGCATCATCCGGCGCCGGCTGCCGCTGATCGGGCTGATCACGCTCGCCGCCGCGGCGATCGCCTATCTGGTGTCCGAGATGACGCCGCAAAGCTACACCGCCCGCGCCAGCATCCTGCTGGACACGCCGTCGGTGAACGCCTTCGGATCCGACGAGGTGTTCGGCGCGATGGGCACCTCGAGCCCGGTGGTCGAAAGCCAGATCCAGCTGCTGCGGTCGCCCTACCTGCTGTCCGAGGTGGTGAACCGGCTTGGTCTCGACGAGCGCGACGATTTCATGAACCCGCCGCAGACCGAGCTTGGCGCCCTGGTCTCTGAGTGGATGCCGCGCTTCGGCGCCGCCGAAGAGGCCATCGAGGTCGCGCCCACCAGCGCCGACCGGTTCCAGCTGGCGATCGAGCAGCTGCGCAGCAACCTATCGGTGACCCGCTCCGGCCTGACGCTGGTGCTCGACATCTCCTACAGCTCGACCGACCCCGAGCTGTCGGCCGAAATCGCCAACGGCGTCGCCGCGGCCTATATCGACGGCCAGCGCAGCAACCGCCAGAACACCGCCGGCCGTGCCGCGGAATGGTTCGACGAACGCATGGCCGAACTGAACCTGCGGGCGATCGAGGCCGAGCAGCAGATCGCCGCGTTCCAGACCGGGTCGCGGGTGCGGCTGCAGGACGAGATCAGGCTCAACGCGCTGCGCGGCGACCTGCAGGACACGGTGTCGGCGCGGCTCGAGGCGCGCGACCGGCTGCGTGGCCTGACCTCGGGCGGGTTCGAGGCGACCGAGGCCGACATCGCCGCGGCGCGCGACGCGCTCGGCGAGGCCGAGGTCGCCGAGGCCGCGGCGCGCGAGGCCTTCCGCGCCGCGATCACCGGCAGCGACGAGGCCGGCAGCGTCGCCAGCCCGCAGATCCGGCTGCGCAGCCTCGAGAGCGAGGCGCGGATCTACCGGCAACTGCACGACAGCTATCTCGAGAGCTACCTGCGGATGATCCAGCAGCAGTCGTTCCCCAGCGCCGACGCGCTGGTGATCTCGAAGGCGACGACGCCGCGCTACCCGTCGGGTTTCGGCACCAAGCGGATGATGATCCTCGCCGGCGCGCTCGGCTTGTCGCTCGGGCTTGGCGCCGCGTTCCTGCGCGAATCCGGCGACCGCCGGCTGTACACCCGCGAACGCTTCGCCAGCGCGATCAAGGCGCCGGTGCTGGGGATCCTGCCGCCGAAGCGCTACCTGCGGCGCTCGGGTCTGCGCGGCGCCGGGCGGTTGCGGATCCGGATGCTGCACCGGCTGCGCCCGACCGAAGACATCAGCGAACGGGTGCCCGGATCGCCGCGCCGGCTGTCGCTGGCGAAGATCCCGCCGCTGATGCGGGCCACCGCCGAATACCCGCTGTCGGTCTATTCCGAGACCATGCGGCGCACCAAGGTGGCGATCGACCAGCGGGTCGCCGGAACCGTGTCGATGGTCGGCTTCGTGTCGGCCGAAACCGACATCGGCCGCAGCATCGCCGCCTTCAACTATGCGCAGATGCTGGCGCTGGGCGGCGCCCGGACCCTGCTGATCGACCTTGACTGGAACGCCGCGCAGCTGACCCGCGCGGTGACCCCCACGGCCAAGCGCGGGCTTGCCGACCTGACCGCCGAACAGCCGGCGCCGATCACCGAGGCCGACCTGTGGTTCGACGAGCGCACCGGCATGGCGTTCCTGCCGAACCGGTCGCTGGCCCGCGACGTCGCGCTCGACCCGGCGGTGTTCGACGTCGACCGGTTGCGGCTGCTGCTGTCGCGCGAACGCAGCTTCGAGCACATCGTCCTCGACCTGCCGCACCTGACGCAATCGGCCGAGGCGGCGGCGCTGAGCGACCTGATCACCGGCTTCGTGGTCGTCGCGCGCTGGGGCCGGACCGACACCGTGGTGCTGGACCGGGCGATCGAGCAATCCGGCATGCCGCGCGGCAAGATCGCCGGCGGCGTGCTCGATGGTGCGACGGCGCGGCGGCTGCGGCGCTACGGCGCCACCGGCTGAGGGCGAGGCGATGCGCGATCTCGCCCGCAACGACCGCCTGCCCGGCCTGCCAGACGTGGTGTTCATCGGCCCGACGAAAAGCGGCACCACCTGGATCGACGCCTACCTGCGGCACCGCGGCGACGTGGCGCTGCCGCGCGACACCAAGGAGACCTTCTTCTTCGACAAGGCCCATGCCAAGGGGCTCGACTGGTATCGCGCGCAGTTCGACGCGGCGCCGGGCCGGCTTTGCGTCGAGGTCGCGCCGTCGCTGTTCCACAAGCCCGAGGCGGCGCGCCGGCTGGCCCGGGATCTGCCGGGGGTCCGCGTCGTCTGCACGGTCCGCGACCCCTACGATCGGGCGGTGTCGCACTACTTCCATTACCGCAAGGCCGGCGATCCGCGGCGCAGCCTGTCCGAAATGGCCCGGCTGCGGCCCGATCTGATCGAGGCCAGCCTGTATCACCGCGGCGCCCGGGTCTGGGAGGATCTTCTGGGCGCGGACCGGGTGTCCTACCTGTTCTACGACGACATGCGGCGCGATCCCGACCGGTTCTGCCGCCAGCTCTGCGCCGCGCTCGGGCTCGACTACATCGCCCCGCCCGATGCGCTGATGGGGCGGCCGGTCAATGCCGCCAGCATTCCGAAACACCCGTGGCTGGCGCGGCTGGCGCGCGGGCTGTCGGACCGGCTGCGCCGCAACGGCGGCAACCGGTTGGTCAACGCCGCCAAGTCGCCGCGGCTCAAGCGGTTGCTGTTCGCCGGCGGCGGCGATCTTGGCGAAGAGCGGGACCAGATCCGCGCCGAGGCGCCGCAGCTGCGGTCCGAGATTTCCGAGGATCTCGCGCGGTTCACGGAGATGATCGCGGCGCGGTCCGGTGCCGCCGCAGCCGATCAGCGGTAATAGTCGCGATACCAGTCGACGAATTGCGCCACGCCCTCGGTCACCCCGGTGCTGGGGCTGTAGCCGGTCAACCGCCGCAACAGCCCGGCATCGGCCCAGGTCGCCGGCACGTCGCCGGGCTGCATCGGCAGCAGGTTGCGCTGCGCCGTCCGGCCCAGCGCCGATTCTATCGCCGCGATGAAATCG
>JBFGEI010000033.1:0-17770 GCA_041580155.1 Limimaricola sp. | reverse complement strand
GGCTGATGGGTTTCGCCTCGGCGCTGGTCACCGATCACGGGTCCCTGGCGGGACAGGACGTGGTGCGGGCCATCGACCGGTCGGGGATCGTGCCGGATTTCGTGATCCCGCATATCTGACCGGCCGCTTGGAAAGATGCCCGTCACCCCGACCTGCTGCGCCAGTACGCCGACCAGCCCCATCTCGTCGGCATCGCTTGCCGAGGACCCCCGGGCCGGCACCGCGACGCCGCCCGTTGCGCCGAAGCCGCACCTCGACGGGGCCGGTCTGTTTGCGTATCTCCGCGGCAAGGCGGATCAGCCGACCCGGATCACCCCGGTCGATGGGCCCGGCGTTTCGCGGTGGTTCGATGACGCAGGAAGAACCGCAGCATTTCCCGCGACGCATCCGGACCGTCGGGATCGCAATAGCTGGCGGAACCGGTTCCGCCGGACCAGGCATGCGCGGTGCCGAGCACCAGCCAGTGCTCGACGAAGGACCGGCCGCGGCCGATGCGGTGCGAGATGCGGACATAGCTGCGGCCGCCCGGGCCGCGGCCGGTCTTTTCGGTCTTGCTCAGCCCCGGGTAATGCTCAAGCGCCCGCGAAACCACGAAACGGCCGTTGCGCGGGTTCACCACGGTGTCGGCATCGCCGTGGAAACTGATCGTCGGCATCGGCGTGGCGGTCCGCAGCCCAGGCGCGCCGTGCCGCATCGCGATGCCGGCCGAGGCTTGATTGTGGGCCGCCCCGACCGGCAGGCCGGAATGGGCGCCGACGGCGGCGAACAGGTCCGGATAGGCCTGGGCGAGGATCAGCGCCGCGGAGGCCCCGGCCGACAGCCCCGCCAAGTAGACCCGCGCCGGATCCGCGCCCTGTTCGTCGATGATCCGCCGCACCAGGCTGGCGATCAGCGCCGGTTCGCCGGCCCCCCGCGCCTGGTCGTCGGGCCGGTACCAGTTCCAGCAGCGGTTGACCTGCGACCTGCGTGGCTGCGCCGGGTAGAGCACGAGAAACCCGATCTCCTCGGCCAGCGCGTTCATCCCGGTGCCGCGGGCGAAGTCCTCTGGAGTCTGGCCGCAGCCATGCAGCATTACCAGCAGCGGCAAGGGCGCGCTGGCGCCCCGCGCCGCGGCGGGAACGTAAAGCCTGAACGACCGCTCGCCGAACTCGCATTGGTGGCTGGCCTTGATGAACAACGCGCCGCGCGGCGCCGCCGAGCCGGCCCGGGACCTGGCCGGAACTGTCGGTCTTGCCGCCGCGCCGGGCTTGGCGGCGGCGGGCGGCGCGGGCTTGGCGGTCTTTGGCTTGGCGGCTTTGGCCGGTTTCGCGGGCTTGGCCGGAGTCGCGGCGATCTGCATCGCCTTCACCAGCCCGGTGAAGGCCGAAGTCGCCTGTCGCCCGATGCGTTTGCTGGCCCTGGTTCGGGCGCGCTTGAATGGATCGTACATCTGACCTCGGGTCCGCGGGGACGACGCCGGCCCGCCCCGATGACGGGCGAGCCGTGACGCCGCATTGCA
This sequence comes from Limimaricola sp., assembly GCA_041580155.1. Classification (GTDB taxonomy): domain Bacteria; phylum Pseudomonadota; class Alphaproteobacteria; order Rhodobacterales; family Rhodobacteraceae; genus Limimaricola. The sequence continues at coordinate 16,272 of JBFGEI010000033.1, read as the reverse complement.
GCATAAACGCCGCGCAGCCCATCCGGGTTGCAGGCGGACCGTTAGCGAGATCCCGAAGCGGCCGCTTAGGATCCGCCGGCGGCAGGCGCTGCGCTACGCCGGCCCCGGGCGATCGCGACGGCCAGCAGCGTGTAGCCGATCGCGAGGGCGATCTGCAGCTGCACCGCGCCGGCGATGTCCTGCGGCGCGGCGCCCATCTGGTCGACCGCGACGAAGGCCGAGATGGCGGTCGACGACGGCACCAGCAGCGACAGCAGGCGCAGGTGTTCGGGGATCGACTCGATCGGCCAGGAGATCCCCGACAGGAAGAACAGCGGCATCCCCATCACCACGAGGAAGAACACCACCCCCTCGCGCCACGGGATCGCCGCCGCGATGGCAAAGCCCATCGCGGTGCAGGCGCACAGGAACGGCAGCGCGATCAGCAGCAGCGTCGACAGGCTGCCGGTCCGCGGCACTCCGTAGAGGAACGGCAGCAGCAGCTGGGTGAAGGCGACCCAGACCAGGTAGAGGCCGATATAGGCGATCGAACTCGCCCAGATCCGCCGGCCCGATGGCAGGCTGCGGCCGGCGTGCAGCAGCCCGATCCCCATCAACAGCGTCTGCTGCAGGATCAGCACGAAGGCCGCGGGCACCACGTAGCTGGCGTAGCCGCCCTGCGGGTTGAACACCGGGATGCTGGTCAACTCGACCGGCCCAAGCAGCGTCTGCGCCAGCCCGTCATCGACGCCGCCCGCGGTCAGCCGCGCGTGGTTCACCTGCGCCCCCATCGACCGCGCGACCGTGGTGACCGCGGTCATCAGGTTCGAGTAGACCAGCAGGTAGCTGCCGTCGCCATAGGCCGCGATCGGCGCCGGGCGACCGGCCAGCAGGTCCTGCTCGAAACCGGCGGGGATCACCACGATGCCGTAGACTTCGCGGCTGAAGAAGGCGTTGCGGGCGGCGCCCATGTCCACGGCCCGGGCGGTGATGTCGGTCTTGTCGCTGGCGTCGACCTGGCGCAGGAAGCTGCGGCTGGCGGTGGAGTTGTCCTGGTCGATCGCCACGACCGGGACGTCGCGCACCACCTCGCCGACATAGGGCTGCGGGTAGAGCACGCTGTAGATCAGGATGCCGACGATCATCGTCGACCGGGCGCTGGCATCGCCCAGCACGCCGCGCAGCGCGCCGAGGATCTCGGCCAGGAAACTGGGGAACCGGCTCATGCGTTGCCCTCCTCGGCCGTGGCCGACGGCCGCGCGGCCTTGCGCGTCATCAACCACAGCAGCCCGCCGAAGATCAGCAGCTGCGCGCCAAGCCACAGCATCGTCGGCAGCGAATACTCCAGCGGCGTGCCGCGCAGCGTCTGGTCGGTGCGCAGCTCGAGATACGGCGTCAGCGGGATGATCGCGCCCCAGCCCTGCGAGAACCACGACATGCCGAAGCGCGGAAAGCTGACTCCGGCAAAGCCGAAGGCCGGTGCCACGATCAGCCCCATCATCCCCAGCGCGCCGGTGACGTCCCTGGCGATCAGCGCGATCAGCGCGCCAAGCGCCTGGCAGGCCAGGATGAAGACCAGCCCGTTGAGAAAGAACACCCCGACGTTGCCGCGAAAGCTCGCGCCCAGCGGGCCGAACAGCAGCAGGTCGCCCAGCAGCAGCACCAGCGTCGCAAGCACGGTATAGGGCAGCAGCTTGCCGAGGATCGCGCGACCGGGGCTGCCCGACAGCCGCAGCAGCCGCGCCATGCCGCCCGGCGAATGATGCTCGCGCGAGAACGCCAGCACCGCGCTGGCGCAGATGAATATCTGCATCACCGTCGGCATGATCGACGACAGCAGGAACTGGATGTAGTCGAGCGACGGGTTGAACAACGGGCTCTGCTGCACCGGGATCGGCGTCACCAGATCGCGTGCCCGGTCCGGGCCGATGCCGCGCGCCTCGAGCGTGCGCAGCGACACTCCGGCCGAAAACGTCGCCACCGAAGTGCCGATGCTGCGCGCCGCGATGCCGCCGGCGGTCAGGAACTGGCTGTTGGAGAACACCACGATCTCTGGCCTCTGCCCCAGTTGAAGATCGCGCTCCATGTCGTTGGGAATCATCAGGATTGCATAGATCCGCCTGGCGACCAGCGCCTGCCGCGCCTCGGTCAGCGTCGGCAGCTGTTCGGTGACGTCGACATCGGCCGCGGCGTCCACCATCCGGGTCAGCTGCCGCGACAGGCCGGAGCCGTCGAGATCGACCACCGCCACCGGCAGGTCGCGCGGCAGGCCTTGCGCGAACACCGCCGCCAGCGCCAGGAAGATCATCAGCGGCATCGGAACCAGCATGAAGGCCAGCGCCGGGCGCGCCGCGATCTGGCGCAGCTCGCGGGCGAGGATGCGGCGAAGGCCGGCGGCGGGGCGGCGCGCAGCCACCGGGCTACCGGGCGCTGCGGGCGGTGGCGGGCCAGTCGACCAGCGCGCTCATGCCGGGGCGCAGCCCGGCCACGCTGTCGACCGGTTCGGCCCGCACCGAGAAGGTCCGCAGGTCGAAATCCCCGGTCGCCTTGGTCGCCCGCCAGTTGGCGTAGCTGCCCTCGACGTTGACCGCGGTGATCACCGCGGCGATCGTGCCACGGTCGTCCCCCAGCGCCGGGACCCGGACCTCGAGCGGCTGCCCGACCTCGAGCCCCTCGAGCAGATCCTCGCGCAGGTTGAAGGTGAACCAGGCGTGGTCGACGTCGACGATCGAGATCAGCGGCGCGCCGGCGCTGAACAGCTTGCCGGTCTCGGCGGTGCGGGTGGTGACCTCGCCGTCGATCGGCGAGGTCACGGTCAGCTCGTCGATATTGGCCTGGACCTGGGTCAGATTCGCCTCGGCCTGGGTGACCTGGGCCTGGGCGACGGCCTTCTGTTCGACGCTGCTGCCGTTGCGGGCCTGGTCGAGGTTGGCTTGGGCCGCGGCCTGGGCCTGGATGGCCGCGTTCAGCCCGTTGTCGGCCTGGTCGAGGCTGGCTTGCGACACCACGGAATCGTCGCGAAGCTGGGTGATCCGGTCGTAGTTGCTCTGCGCCAGGTCGAGATCGGCCCCGGCCTTGGCCAGTTGCGCCTCGGAGGCGGCGATGGTTTCGGGGCGCGTGGCGTTGGCCAGGTCGCGGTTCGCCTTGGCGACGTCGAGCCCGGCCTGCGCCGTGGCGAGCTGCGCCTGCAGCTGCGCGCTGTCCAGCTCCACCACCACGTCGCCGGCGCCGACCCGGTCGCCGAAGCCCACGGGGGTGGCCGAGACCCGCGCCGTGACCATCGCCGACAGGTCGATCCGGGTCGCTTCGACCTCGCCCTGCACCAGGTAAGCCGCAGGCTTGGTCACGGTCCAGGCAAGGTAGCCCGCGACCGCGAGGACGGCGATCACGGCCAGCAGTGTGGTTCGGTTGGTCTTCATCGGGGGGGACCTCGGGCAGCAGGATTTTCGATTTAGGAAAATTATGGTTTTCTAAATTATTGTCAAGCCCGGTTTCGACGCGGAACCCGACAGCCGCGGGAATCGAGGTCGACGGGCTGGTCGTGCGCTCTTGATTTGAGAAAACGGAGAGTTTTATTAAAACCGCGGAAGAGGAGCCACGGTGACCGATCGACACGAGACAACCCGGAAAAGATCCCGCGGACGCCCGGCGCTGCGCAGCGAACCCGAAACCCGGGCGATGCTGATCGACGCCGCGCGGACCGAGTTTCTGGCCGAAGGCTATGCCGGGACCAGCATCGACGCGGTGGCGCAGCGCGCCGGCATGTCGACGCGCACGATCTACCGGACCGTGCCGAACAAGGCGGATCTGTTCCGGCTGGTGATCGTGGACGCGATCGAGACCAGCATCGCGCATCTCGACGACCCGGCCGACTCCGCCGGGTCCGAGGACGCCTTCTTCGCCCTCGTACGCGCCTATGCGCATCTGGTCCTGGGTCCCGACGGGGTTCGCACCGCGCGGGCGGTGATGGCCGAACAGGCCAAGTTTCCCGAGTTGCGCGAAAGCTACCTCGGGTCGATCGAACAGGTCGCGGCCGCCTTCGACCAGCGGGTCGCGGCGCTGTGCCGCGAGATGTCGCCGGCGACCGTGCAAGCCGATCGGGGCGACGCGGCGCTGCTGCGCAGCATGATCAACGGCGCGCAGCGTTCGGCGATCCTCGACCCGGACAACTGCCTGACGTCGGCCGGCGTCGTCGCCTGGGCCGACCGCTGCACCCGGCTGTTCCTCCGAGCGCTTTCCGGACCCGCGGACTGACCGGCGCCGCGCGGGCGCCGGTCGCCAGCCGATCTCAGAGCGACTGCATCAGCGCGGTCCGGCCGGACCAGTCGGGGTCGTCGACCGCCGCCGCCAGCACCGCGGCGACATCGCCGCGCGCCGCCTTGGCTTTCGGATCGACATCGTCGCCGAGCAGGATCTCGCGGCGCCCGTCGTCGTCGGTCAGGCTGACCGGCCGCAGGATCGCATGGTCCAGCCCCGAGGCCTTGAGATGCTCGTCCGCCTCGTGCTTGGCTTTCAGGTAATGCGCAAGATCGCCCTCGGGCTCGGGGTTGTCGGCGCCGACGCTGCTGAGCATCACGAAGCGCGCGACCCCGGCCTGCGCGGCCAGGTCGATGAGCCGCTTGGCGCCGTCGCGGTCGACCTTGTCGGTCAGCTCCGGGCCGGTGTCCCCACCAGAGCCTGCGGCGAACACCACCGCGTCGCAGCCGTCGCAGACGCCGGGCTGCAGGTCGGTCAGATCGCCGTTGCGCAGGGTCACGTCGGCCGGCAGGCCGCTGGTGTCCGAGCTGTCACGCACCAACGCGATCGGTGCATGGCCTTTCGATTTCAATTCGCGGACCAGGCGCAGCCCGGTCTTTCCGGTCGCGCCGGCAACGAGGATGTTCATGATGTGCTCCATTTCCGTTTCGGGGTCGATGGGCTTCGGCGGGGCCGCCGCAAGCGCCGGTGTCACAGGGCCAACCCGCTGAGCGGATCCGCGTTCCGCCGCGCCGCCCGTGTTTCCGGCGGATCGCGGGTCGCGGCGCGGGCCTGCCGCGCCGTGTCAAGACACCGAGCCCCGGGCCGCGTCGCGCCTTCGCGGACGGTGAGGCCGCGCGCGATTGCCCGATATTTCGCGGTGCACAACCGGCGGAATCGGCGTAGCACGTCGCGAAATGCAGGCAGATGTTAGGAACGACATGACCCAAGTCACCAGAACGGCCATCGTGACCGGCGGGCTTTCGGGGAGGGGGCTGGCGATCGCGCGCCGGCTGATCCGCGACGGCATCGACGTGACCATCGGCGCGCGCCGCGGCGGCGACGCCGACGCCGTCGCCACGATCCTCGGAGCGCAGGGCATCGGGGCGCATGTCGCGGCGCTGGACGTGCGCGACGGCGACAGCGTGGCCGGTTTCGTGGCCGAGGTGGTGGCGCGGCGCGGCGGGGTCGACATCCTGATCAACGCCGCCGGCGTTTATTCCGAAGCCCCGGTGATCAACCATCCCGAAGCGGTGTGGGACGACCAGATCGACACCAACCTGTCGGGGACCTTCCGGATGATCCGCGCGGTGATGCCGCATATGACCGCCGCCGGCTGGGGCCGGATCGTCAACCTGGCATCGGTCGCGGCGCATCAGGGGCTGGCCGGCAACGCCGCCTACTGCGCCTCGAAGGCGGGGCTTCTGGGGCTGGGTCGCTGCGTCAGCCTCGAAGGGGCTGCGCATGGCGTCACCTGCGTCTCGATCAGCCCGACCTGGGTCGAGACCGAGATGCTGAAGGCCTTCATCGACGCCGACATCGCCGCCACCGGCAAGTCGCACGACGAGGTCCGCGCCGGCTACGCCGCGTCGAACCCGCAACGCGCGCTGGTCCAGCCCGAGGAGATCGCCGAACTGGCCGGCTTCCTGGTCAGCGATGCCGGCCGCGCCATCACCATGGAAGACGTCCAGGGCAACGCCGGCTCGCTCTGGTAGGCGGCGCCGCGGATCGCGCGCCGGCTGCCGTTTTCGCGGCCGGCGATGGCAGCCGTGGTGTCGGGTTTTCGGCGGCGCACACCGCCGGCCCCGGTGTTTTCCCAGTTCTGGATCAACCGGGTTTCTGCTACCATGGCGCCTAGTGCCGACCGGGCCGAACCCAGGCATTCGGCCGCCCTCCGCACCGCTGCCAACACGGAGCGTCGCTATGGTGGATATCATGGCCTGCCTTTGGTTCGACCATGGCGAGGCGAAGAAAGCGGCGGAGTTCTACGCCGCGACCTTTCCCGACAGCCATGTGGACCGGGTGAACACCGCCCCCGGCGATTTTCCGGGCGGCGCCGAAGGTGTCGAACTGACCGTCGAGTTCACCGTGCTCGGGCGCAAGTTCCTCGGGCTGAACGGCGGCCCGACCGTGGTGCCGAACCAGGCGGTCAGCTTCATGGTGATCACCGACACCCAGGAAGAGACCGACCGCTACTGGAATGCGATCATCGACGGCGGCGGCGCCGCGAACGCCTGCGGCTGGTGCACGGACCGCTGGGGCCATTCGTGGCAGATCACGCCGCGGCTGCTGCTCGAGTTGCTCTCCGCGTCCGACCGCGACAAGGCGGGCCGCGCCTTCGCGGCGATGATGACCATGGAAAAGATCGACGTCGCCGCTCTGGAGGCGGCGGTCAGCGCCTGAACAAGGGAGATACGTCATGAGCTATGTCGATGGCTTCGTTCTCGCCGTTCCGACGGCAAACAGGCAGAAATTCATCGATCACGCCGAAACCAGCGATGGCGTCTTCATGGATCTCGGCGCCCTGCGCGTCATCGAATGCTGGGGCGACGACGTCCCCGACGGCAAGGTCACCGATTTTCGGCGATCGGTGCAGGCCGAAGCGGACGAGACGGTGGTGTTTTCGTGGATCGAGTGGCCGGACAAGGCGACCCGCGACGCCGCCATGGCGACGATGACCAAGTGGATGGAAGACCCCGAGCATGGCGATCCGCGCATGGATCCGAAGAAGAACCCGATGCCCTTCGATGGCACGCGGCTGATTTACGGCGGTTTCGCGCCCGTGGTGGACATGATCGGCGGGTCGCAGGACTAGGCGGCATACCCATACGCGGGACCGTCAGGCGCCGCGCGAACCGGCATCGCCGGCCGCGGTTCGGCGTCGACGGCACAAGCCGCCGCGCGCTCAGGCGTTTTCGGGCGGCGCCGGCGGGTGGCTCAACCGGCCCTGCTCGTCGATCAGCGCCACTCGAGTCGGCAGATCGGCCCCCCAGCGCCACAGCACCATGTTGCGCGCCTCTGCCCGCGCGCCCGGCGCGAAGCTCGGGACGATCATGCCGCAGTAGCCTTCGGAAATCGCACGTTCGGCCAGCGTCTGGGTCGGCACCGACCTGCCCTGCGCCATGCGCATCGCCCAGTGCGGATCGGCAAGCGCTTCCGGCCCGAGGTCGAACCCGGCCAGCGCCGCGGCGTCGGTCGCGTCGAGCACCGGCTCCAGGTCGGCCGCGACCGCGATCAGCGTGGTCGGCATGAACGACCCGGCCTGGTTCACCTCGTTCAGCGCGGTCTCGACCGAGAACGCCAGGTAGAGGGCCGGTCTCCCGACCTTGTTGAACCGGCCCCCAAGCCGCGCCGCGCCGTCACCCGACAGCGGTCGATAGGCCCAATAGGGGTTCAGTGCCCGGTACAGCGTGCCGGCGAAATGCATCAGGCGGAAAGGCCCGCATCCAACCGGTCCAGATAGAGATGCACCTGGTCGGCGTGGCCGTCGCGCACCAGCTGCATCGGCGTCACCGCGTAGCCCGGCAGCGGCGTCGACCGGTACCAGGCATAGGCCAGCAGGTCCGATCCGAAGCGCGGGCTGACACGCGTGACGATCTCGATCATCTCGCGCAGCCGCTTCTGGGTCTTGGGGTTGCCGACCCGGTTGGCGCGCATCAGCGCGTCGCGCCCCAGGCCGGTGGTCTGGGCGATCTCGTCGATCGTGGTGCGCAGGCTTTGCGCCATGAGCCGCGGAGCAAAGACGCCCTGCGCCGAAACGGCTTGAAGATCCATGCGTAACCTCATTCAGATAGACGCGTATCTACGTCAATATCGGTGTTGAAGCGGCAAAATCAAGATCCATCACGCGAGATCTGCGACGGGAACATGGCAACAGCGGCGAGGTCGGCTCGTCGGCGACCGGCAGGCTCGGGCGCGGGATCAGCATCGTCGTGATCATCACCCGCTGGCCCCTGCCGCCCGAAATCTCGTGCGGACACGTCCTCGCCACGGGCTCGACATCCACAAGCCGCCCGCGGATCGAATCGGCCCGACGGTGATCGCCGCCGGGTCCGCCGATCGCATGGCACAGCTTCAGGTCAACGCAGGCTCGCTCTGGCAGGCGGCGCCGCGCCGCGCCAGCAGTGCCGACGCATCGCTGATCTCCTGGTAGGGCGCATCGGTGATCCGCGCCCAGGCGGCCCGTGCCGCATCGGTGTCGAAGGCCGCATCGGCGTGCAGCGTGTCGGGGAACTCGGCGATGACGCGGGCGATGCCGGGGGCCAGCTCGACCGCGGCCAGCCAGTGCTGCGCCGGCAGGGGCGTCGCGGCGTCGGGGATCACCCGGTCGCCAGACACCAGGTTGTAGACCGGCGTCCGCGGCCCGGTGATCGGCCCCAGAAGGAACCGGGCCGCGGCGGTCACGTCGGTCATCGGGAACTCGAGCCCTTGCGGAAACACGGCGGCGCGGACCGACGCGGCAAGAATGATCTCGTAGATGTCGCGCGGGTTCGGCGCATCGAGATCGTAGAGCGAGGGCAGCCGCACGATGGCGGCGGCGATGCCCGATGCGGTGATCGCCGCCTCGGCCGCGATCTTGGCGGCGCCGTAACCGGTGCGGCCGTCCCAGGCCTGCGCCGGGGCTTCGGGCCAGGGCCCGCCGCGGTCGGGGAACACCGCGCTCGACGAGGTGAACCGCAGGTCGGCGCCGGCGGCGCGGCAGAAGGCCAGTATCGTCTCGATGCCGCGCGCCGACCAGTCGAGCATCTCGGCCTCGCCGATCGCCATGTTGACCATGGCGGCGCAATGCACCACCGCGCGCACCGACCCGGCCAGCGCGTCATGCGCCGCATCCGCCAGCCCGAAGCGCGGCGCGTCGAGCGTGCCCGGCACCATGACGTAGCGCCCGGGATCGACGCCATGCGCCAGCGCCACGTCGTCGAGCCGGTCGCGCGCGCCGCGCCGCTTGTCGCGCACCAGGCAGTAGACGACCTCGCCGGGCGGCAGATCGCGCGCCGCCCGCGCCAGCACATGGCCGCCCAGGAACCCGGTGGCCCCGGTCAGCAGGATGCCGGGGCGGTCGAAATCATCGGTCGGCGCCGGCGCGTCCGCCTCTTCGGTCAACAGCTGGTCCAGCCGGTGCAGCGGCAGGTTCATCGCAAGCTCGAAATCGACCGGGGTCCGGTAGCTCCGCTCCAGCTCGAGGATCAGGGTCACGCACATCAGCGAATCGCCACCCTGGTCGTGAAAGCTCAGCGCCGGGTCGATCTGGTCGGGCGCGCAGCCCATCGCCAGGGCGGCGGCGGCGATCACCGCGTCCTTGGCCGCCGGCCCGGCCGCGGATGTGTCGGTCACCGCCGGCAGCGATCGCAGGTCGGCCTTGCCCGAGACCGGGTGCAGCGGGATCGCGTCGAGCTGCACCAGGTAGGCCGGCACGCAATAGGCCGGCAGGACGGCGCGCAGATCGGCTGCGAGTGCGGCGGGAATCCGGTTGCTGCCGGGCTGCAGCCCCCAGGCGTCGGCATTGGCGCGGGCCTGCGCGGCATCGGCGGCGAAGTAGAAGATCAGCGCCTGGCCGCGGATGCCGACGTCGCCGACCCAGGGCACCGCCTGCGCGAATTGCAGCCGGTCGCGCATCGTGTCGGTCAGCTCGCGGGTCTGGATCGAAAAACCGCGCAGCTTCAGCATATGCGCGACCCGGCCGATGATGTGCAGCGCGCCTTGGGCGTCGACCCAGGCCTGGTCGCCGGTGTCGTAAAGCCGGGTCTCGCGCCCGCCGACCGTCAGGTTGCGGAACCGCAGCCGGGTTTCCTCGGGGCGGTTGACGTAGCCCGGCCCCAGCATCCGCGGCCCCTCGAAATGCAGCTGCCCCGGCGTGCCCGGCGGACATTCGGCGTCGGCGTCATCGAGGATCACCGCGCGCAGGTGCTGCATCGGCACGCCGACCGACACCGGGCCGCCGCCCGAGGGCGCGGTCAGCCGCGACATGCACACGTCATGGGTTTCGCAGATGCTGTAGAGATTCCACAACTCCGCCCCCGGCAGCTTGGCCAGCGACGCGGCGATCAGCGCGTCGCCCACCACCTCGCCGTTCAGCACGACGCGGCGCAGCGGCAGCGCGGCGGCGGTAGCGCGATCGATCGCGCTCAGGAAGCTGTCGTAGAAGGACGGGGTGAACAGCATCTCGTCGATCTCGTGCCGGACCAGGAACTCGGCCAGCCCGCGCGGGTTCATCAGCGTGTTCGGGTCCGGGAACCACAGCTCGGCGCCGCGGCGCAGCGGCCGGAACATCTCCCAGATCGCGAAGATGTAGATCCCGACCCGCATCCCCGGCGCGTAGGGCGTGTAGGCGTCGCGCCACTCGTAGGACAGATACGCCGAATCCTGGGTCACCGGGATGCATTTCGGCCGGCCGGTGGTGCCCGAGGTCGCCACGAGGTAGATCGCGTCGTCGGGCGCCACCGGCGCGGCGCGCAGCGGCTGCTCCGGCACATCGCCCAAGCGCTCCAGCAGATCCTGCGCCGCGAGCGTGGGGCAATCGCCCGGCAGCTGGCCCGGGGCGGCGGGCTGGCAGGTGATCACCAGGGTCACGCCAAGTTCCGACAGGATGTTGTGCAGCACCATCTGGGGCATCGCCGGGTCAAGATGCACGAAGGGCCGGCCGTGGATCACGCAGGCAAGGGCGCTGGCGCCCATCGCGAGGCCGGGCGCCCCGAAGATGCCCACCGCCGGCGCGCCGCGCAGATGCGGCTCGGCGCGTTCGACGAAACTGCCGAGCTGGCCGTAGCTCAGGCTGCGTGACTGGTCCGCCATCGCGGGGCGCGTTTCGTGCTCGGCGATGGCGCGAACCAGCTGGGCGGCGACGGTGGGGGCGTGAGACATGGCATCCGGGTCCTGAACAGTGACATAGACGCCCGGCCCGGCCGCCTGGGGTCGGGTCGCACGCCGGGCATGGTCGCGGCGCCGGGAGTGCCGGCCGCCGTTTCCCGGATGTGTGACCAAGAACCGGCCGGACTACAACATGCGGCCGACCCGTCGGCCGCGACCGCGGACCGACTGCGCGCACAACCGCCGCGGCCGGGGGCGTGTGCGCGCTTTGCAGGCGGTTCGGAAAACCGCCTGCGGGGCCGGGCACGGACCGCCCCCGGTCACGCCTTGGCAGGATCCGCGCCGGTGGCCTTCAGCGCGAAGGCATAGGACCGCGCCGCATCCTCCAGCGCGGCGAACCGCCCGGACTTGCCGAAATGGCCCGAGGTCATGTTGGTGCGCAGCATCAGGATGTTGTCGTCGGTCTTGCTGGCGCGCAGCCGGGCGACCCATTTGGCAGGCTCCCAATAGGTGACGCGCGGGTCCGACACGCCGGCGGTCACCAGGATCGGCGGATAGCCCTGCGCGCTGACGTTGTCGTAGGGCGAATAGCCGCGGATGTCGTCGAAGGCCTGGCGGCTTTCGATCGGGTTGCCCCATTGCGACCATTCGCCGGGGGTCAGCGGCAGCGTGTCGTCGAGGATCGTGGTCAGCACGTCGACGAAGGGCACGTCGGCGATGGCGCCGGCCCAGAGGTCGGGCCGCATGTTCAGCGCCGCCCCGACCAGCAGCCCGCCGGCCGACCCACCCTGGATCACGATGCGGCCGGACCCGGTCAGCCGGTCGTCGATCAGCTTCTGTGCCACCGCGATGAAATCGTGGAAGGTGTTGGGCTTGCCGCCGAACTTGGCGGCTTCGTACCAGTTGCGGCCCAGCTCCTCGCCGCCGCGCACATGGGCGATGGCGTAGACGAAGCCGCGGTCCACCAGCGACAGCCGGTTGGCCGAGAAGGACGCCGGCATGCTGGCGCCGTAGGAGCCGTAGCCATACAGCAGGCAGGGCGCGCTGCCGTCCAGCGGCGTGTCCTTGTGGTGCAGGATCGTCACCGGCACCTGCGCGCCGTCATGCGACCGGGCGGTGCTGCGGATCGTGACGTAATCCGCCGGGTCGTGGCCCGACGGGATCTCGGTGGTCTTGCGCAGCACCCGGTCGCCGGTCGACAGGTCGTAGTCGAACACCTGCGACGGCGTGGTCGGCGAGGAATAGGTAAAGCGGAAGCTGTCGGTGTCGTATTCCGGGCTGGGATCGCTGCCCAGCGAATAGGCCTGTTCGTCGAACGCGATGGTCCGCGCCTCGGAGACCGGCCGGCCCAGGGCGACGTAGCAGATCCGCGGCAGCGCGTTGCGCCGCTCCATCCAGATCGTCCAGCCGGCGTAGGCGGCGAGGCCGACGATCGTGCGGCCCGGCTCGTGCGGGATCAGCTCGGCCCAGCTGGCCCGCGACGGCGACGCGACCGGCGCGGTCATCACCTTGAAATCATCGGCATCGTCGGCGTTGGTCAGGATCAGGAAGGCGTCGCCCTGGTGCTCGATCTCGTATTCGAGCCCGTCGCTGCGCGGTTCGATCAGCCGCGGCGCGACTGTCGGCTCGGCGGTATCGATCACCCGGATCTCGTTTTCGTCGTTCATGCCGGTGGAAATCGCGATGAACGCCCCCGAGCGCAGCCGCTCGACGCCGACGCCGTAGCGCTTGTCGTCCTCGGTGTAGACCAGCACGTCGTCGGCCGGATCGCTGCCGAGACGATGGCGGTAGACCTTGTTGGGGTGATGCCGCGCGTCGACGCGGACGTAGAACAGCGTCTGCGGATCGGCCCAAGCGACCGAGCCGACGTCTTCGATGTGGTAGCCCAGATCGCGGCCGGTCTCGATGTCGCGGAACGACAGGCGGTAGAATTCAGAGCCGTTGACGTCGGCGGCCCAGGCCAGCACCCGGTGGTCCGGCGACTCGCGGGTCATGCCGAGCTGGAAGTAATCCTGCGCCGCGGCCTCGGCGTTGACGTCGAGCGTGACGTGTTCAGCGCCGCCATCGCGCGGCGTGCGGATGAACAGCGGGTATTCGGCGCCGTCGTCGTAGCGCACCCCGTAGGCATAGGGGCCGATCTTGCGCGGCACGCTGCTGTCGTTCTCCTTGATCCGGCCGCGCATCTCTTTGACCAGCCGCTGCTGGAGATCGGCGGTGTCGGCCATCGCCGCGTCGTAATAGGCGTTCTCGGCGGTCAGATAGGCGGCGATATCGGCGGGCAGCCGCTCGGGCTCGCGCATCGCTTCCTGCCAGTTGTCGGCGCGCAGCCAGGCGTAGTCGTCGTGCAGATCGACGCCGTGAACCCGGGTCGAGGTGGCACGGCGCCCGGCTTCGGGGGCGTCGGGCAAGGCTTTGAACGTATGCGGCATATCGGTCCTCTGGATCCTGTCCCTACAAGTGTGGGGACGCCGGATCGGGAAGACAATGCCCCGGCCCGGCCGGGCCGGGGCCATCGCCGCCGGGCCGGGGCGCCGGTGTCGCCTCAGCCCGCCGCCACCGCTTGCTCCTGCGCGTCGAAGAAATGCAGCCGCCCGGCGTCGAAGCCAAGCCCGACCCGGTCGCCGGGCCGCAGATCGGTGCCGCCGATCACCCGCAGCGTCACCTTGCCCAGACCGCCGCAGTCGACGATCACGTTGGTGTCGGCGCCAAGATACTCGAGCAGGTCGACGCTGCCGTCGCAGGCGCCCTGCCCCTCGGGCAGCACCTCGATGTGCTCGGGGCGGATGCCGAGCGTCACCGCCTCGGCCGTGCCGGCATAGGCGCCGCCGCGGCCGCCCTCGAGCCGCCATTCGCCGGCGCCGGCCCGGCAGGGCAGAACGTTCATCTTGGGGCTGCCGATGAACTGCGCCACGAACAGGTTGGCCGGGTGCTCGTAAAGCTGCTTCGGGGTGCCGACCTGGGCGATGCTGCCGGCCGACAGCACCACGATCCGGTCGGCCAGCGTCATCGCCTCGATCTGGTCATGGGTGACGTAGATCATCGTCGATTTCAGCGTCTGGTGCAGCTTGGCGATCTCGTAGCGCATCTCGACGCGCAGCGACGCGTCGAGGTTCGACAGCGGTTCGTCGAACAGGAACGCCGTCGGCTCGCGCACGATCGACCGGCCGATCGCGACGCGCTGGCGCTGGCCGCCCGACAGGTCGCGCGGCCGGCGGTCGAGATATTCCTCGAGCCTGAGCGCCCGGGCCGCCTCGGAGACCTGGCGTTCGCGCTCGGCCGGCTTGACGCCCGCCGCCTTCAGCGAGAACCCCATGTTCTCGGCCACCGACATGTGCGGGTAGAGCGCGTAGCTCTGGAACACCATGGCGAGGCCGCGCTTCGACGGCGGCTCGGCGGTGGCGTCGCGGTCACCGACCATGATCTGGCCGCGCGAGGTGCCTTCCAGCCCGGCGATCATCCGCAGCAGGGTCGACTTGCCGCAGCCCGAAGGGCCGACGAAGATCACGAACTCGCCCTCCTCGATCGCCAGGTCGACGCCCTTGATCACCTGGACGTTGCCGAACCACTTCTCGACGGCTTTCAGCTCGATGGAGGCCATCACGCAGCTCCTTTCGCGGCGCTGGCCAGGCCGGCCCATTTCAGCCAGATCGCGGCGGTCCAGGTGAAGGTGCCGCCGCCGGCGGCCTCGCCGGACATCGGGTCGTAATATTCCGCGAAGCCGTGTTCGGCGATCAGCGCCGCGGTCTGGGCCCGCAGCGTCTCGGCCCGTTCGTCATGGCCGCAATCGGCAAGGCCGATGCCGATCAGCGTGTTCATCACCCCCCAGACCGGGCCGCGCCAGTAGCGGTGGCCGTCGAACTTGGGGCTCGCGGGATCATGGCTCGGCACGCCGTAGCTCACCAGCGACTGGATCCGGTCATAGGTGGCGAGGTTCTCGGCGTTCTCGATGCCGGCGTACCAGTTCAGGAACGAGGCGTTGGAGACGCAGTCCGAGAAGTCGCCGGTCCGCAGGTCGCGCGCGTCATAGGCGCCGATCGCGGGGTTCCAAAGCGTCGCCGCCCCGGACTCGAGCCGGGCGATCCAGGTCTCGATCTCGGCGGTGTCGTGGCCCAGGTCCAGCCCCATCTCGCGCAGGTCGCGATGCGCCCGCAGCAGGGTGAAGTGCATCGTCGGGTCGGCGACGCGGAACGGACCGTCCGCAAGGATCGCGGCTTCGTCCCAGCCATGCTCGCGACCGAACTTCACCAGGGTGATGTAGCGGTCGTAGTCGTATTTGGTCGGCCGGTGCTCGGGATTGACGTGGCTGGTGTCGCGCCGGGTATATTCACCGACATCAGAAACATCGATATTTGCCATCGCCTTGTCCCAGTCCGGGGTGTTGTCGCGGCCCGCCTCCCATGGGTGGGTAATGCAGACCGCGCCGCTTTCGGCGCGGTGGGTCATGAACCAGCGGTGGTAGTCCAGCAACTTCGGCCAGAGCGCGGCCAGCCGGTCGCGCCCGGCCCCGGTGTCGGCGAGGTAGACGAACCGCGCCATGGTCGCGGCGATCGGCGGCTGGCTGATCCCCGACGAGCTGATCGGACCCTTGCCTTCGGTGCCCCAGACCTGCGGGCCCGGGAAGTAGCCCGGGTCTTCCTTGTGGAACAGGATGTGCGGCACCATGCCGTTGGGCCATTGCCCGGAGAACAGGGTTTCGATCTCGACCCAGCCGCGGTCGACGTCGAACTCGGAAAAGCCCCATCCGGCGAAGGCGCTGTCCCAGTTCCACTGGTAGGGATACAGCCCGTCGGTGGGCACGGTGTAGCCGCCGCGATCGTTGGCCTTCAGGATGGCGCGGGCCTGGTCGTCCAGCGCCGGCGATATGCGGGAATTGGTCATGGGGGTCATCCTTTGACGGAGCCTGCGGTGAGGCCTTTGGTCATGAAGCGTTCGAGTCCGAGGAACAGCGCCATGATCGGCACCGTTGCGATCACCGAGCCGGCCATCAGGTGCTGGCGCGGGATCTCGGAGGAGTTCAGCGCGGCGATGCCGCGGGTCAGGGTGAATTTCGACGGATCGTCGAGCAGCATGAAGGCCAGCAGGAACTCGTTCCAGGCGATCATGAAGACGTAGAGCGAGACCGACGCCATCGCCGGCATCGACAGCGGCAGGGAGATCTGCCAGATCACCTTGCGGCGGCTCAGACCGACCATCAGCCCGGCCTCCTCGATTTCCGCCGGCAGGCCGCGGAAGTAGCCCTGCAGCATGTAG
>JBFGEI010000032.1:0-17832 GCA_041580155.1 Limimaricola sp. | reverse complement strand
GACGGGCCGCCGGGATCGCGCCCGACGGCCCGGATTTTCGGGCGCCTGCCCGGCTTTACTGGTTCTCGGTTTCCGGCTCGAGCACGATCACCGGTTCGGTGCCGCCGGCGTCGTCGACCGCGTCGACCTGCGGTTCGCCGGCCGTGTCGCTGTCGCTGTCCACCACGCTCGGGCGCACCTCGTCATCGGCGGTCTGCGGCTCGGCGGCGTCGGTCGCGGCGTCGTCGATCACCGCGTCGTCGGGCTCGGCATCGCCGGTCGGTCCGGTCTCGGCCGGCGCCTGGCTCGGCACCTCGAGCGGCACCGTGTCGAACTCCTCCGCCTGCTCGGAGCGGAACCAACCGCCCAGCATCAGCACGATGACGAGCAGGATGAACCCGATCGGGATCATCACGTAGATCAGCGCGCGACGCGAGCTGCGGGGCTTGTCGGCCATGTCGTTCTCCTTGGTTTAGGCGCGATGCCCATTCGCAACTGCAACGCAGCGCCACCCTGAGCGTTCCCTCGCCGCGCGCTTGACGCGGCCGCGCAGGGCGCGTCAAAAGCGCGCGACCCCCCCTATTCCGGAGCCTCGCCATGACAGCCCCCGCCCAGACCGCCGACGACCGCCTGATCGTCGCCCTCGACGTGCCGGATGCGCTGTCGGGGCTGAAGCTGGCCGAAAGCTTGGGCGACTCGGTGTCGTTCTACAAGATCGGCCTGGGCATGCTGACCGGCGGCGGCCTGGCGCTGGCGCAGGAGCTGAAGGACGAGATGGGCAAGCGGATCTTTCTCGACATGAAGCTGTTCGACATCGGCGCGACGGTCGAGGCGGCGGTGCGCGGCCTGGCCCGGTTCGATCTCGACTTCCTCACCGTGCACGGCGACCCGCATGTGGTGCGCGCGGCGCGCGAGGGTGCCGGCGGCAAGGACATGAAGATCCTCGCGGTGACGATCCTGACCTCGCTCGACCGTGCCGATCTCGATGCCGGCCTGATCCGCGACGGCGACTTGGCCGAGCTGGTGGTCGAACGCGCCGCCCGCGCCTTCGAGGCCGGCGCCGACGGCATCATCGCCAGCCCGCAGGAAGCCGCGGCGATCCGGGCGCTGCCGCAGGCGGCGGGCCGGCTGATCGTGACGCCGGGCGTGCGCCCGGCCGGTGCGGCGCTTGGCGATCAGAAGCGGGTGATGACCCCGGCCGAGGCGATCGCCGCCGGCGCCAATCACGTGGTGGTCGGCCGACCGGTCTGGCAGGCCGCCGACCCGCGCGCGGCCGCCTTGGCGATCACCCAAGAAATGGCGTCGATCGCGGGCTGACCCCCCAACCCTAGACTCGGAGTCTCACGAGTCCGTGAGACTCCGGAAGCATTCGAGTCACAGGGAACCTTTTTCGCAGAAAACCGGTTGACGCTGCATAAACCGAGCAGAGGACACTCGCGATGCAGACCATCAAACTGGGCGACGTCCGCTACAATGCGCAGATTGGCGCGTTCGAAGCGCGCGTTGACGTGGACCGGAACGGCACCACCTACCGCTACCCCTGTCAGGTCGCTGGACCGATCGACATGGACGTGGGCCATGTCCGGGCCAGCCTCACCCGTCACGCGCTGCGGATGTCCGACTCGGGCGCCAGCCTCTGGTCGCATCTCTGAGCCACCCCCCCTGCGCGGCGTGCGCCGCGCGGATCTGTTCGAGCCTTGACGACCAACGGGCCCGCCATATCGGCGGGCCCGTTTGCGTTTGTCGACGAGTCGAGGATCAGCCGGCGATCGCCGGGCTGGCGCGCAGCACGCCACGGCGCGGCGCGGTCGCCGGGCCGGCTTCGATGATCCCGGCCAGAGCTTCGGCGGTGGCCGGCGACAGGGTCCAGCCCAAGTGGCCGTGACCGGTGTTGTAGAACACCCCCGGCGCCCGGCCGGGACCGACCCGCGGCATCATGTCGGGCATCATCGGCCGCAGCCCGGCCCAAGGCACGCAAGGCTCGGTCGAGACGCCCGGGAAGTGCCGCTCGACCCAAGCGGCGAGCGGCCGCACCCGGTCGGCGCGGATGTCGCGGTTCAGCCCGTTGAACTCGGCGGTGCCCGCGACCCGGAATCGGTCCGGTCCAAGCCGCGAGGTGACGATCTTCGCCTTGTCGTCCAGCAGCGACACATGCGGCGCCGCGGCACGGCTTGCCTCGTCGCGCAGCTGCACGGTGATCGAATAGCCCTTCACCGGGTAGATGTTGACCCGGTCGCCCAGCTGCGCCGCGAAGCGTCGCGACGCGGTGCCGGCGCAGACCACGATGCCGTCGAAGCGCTCCGGCGCTTGGGTGGTGACGGTGACACCGTCGGACCCGGCTTTCAGCTCGGTGACCTCGGCGCCCATCCGGAACTCGACGCCCTGGCCGGCAAGCCAATCGGCCAGGCCGGTGGTGAAGCGGTGGATGTCGCCGGTCGAATCGCTCTTGGTCACGAAGCCGCCGGTCAGCGGGCCGTGCAGCTGGGGCACCAGCGCCCGGACCTCGTCGGCGCTCAGTTCCTCGCGGGTCAGGCCACCCTTGGCGAGCAGCTTGTTGACCTTGCGACCGGCATCGAAATCCGCCTGCGTCTGGTAGAAATGCACGATGCTGGCCGGGCTGAAGTCGAAGTCGATGCCGGCGGTCTCGGCCATCTCGGCCAGACCGGCGCGCGCCGCGATCGCCAGCCGGGTGGTGGCGATGGTGTTGGCCTCGTAGCGCGGAATCGCGGCAAGGAATTCGGCCATCCAGCTCAGCTTGTGCCAGCTGGGCTTGGGGTTGACCGACAGCGGCGCGTCGGGGCGCAGCAGCCACTTCATGCCCTTCATCACCGTCGCCCAGCGGTTCCACACCTCGGCGTTCGACGCCGAAAGCTGGCCGCCGTTGGCGAAGCTGGTTTCCATCGCGGCGTAGCGCTGCCGGTCGAAGACGGTGACGGTATGGCCGCGCTTGAGCAGCGAATAAGCGGTGGTGACGCCGGTGATACCGGCCCCTAGGACAGCGTAATGCGGCATATTGCCCGCTCCAACGCGCCCCCTCCGTCCCTGGTGCCTGAGAGCTTCACCAGCCGGACACCCTGTCCGGACTGACTTTCCCCTTCGGCGGGCCTCGCGGCCTCTCTCCGGATTTATTGCGGTCCAGCCGGTCCCTTGTGCCTGAGAGATCGCGGGGCGCGCGACTGCTCCTTCGGCGGCGGACCGTCCCGCGCTCTCCCGGCGGGACCGTTTCCGATCGGAAACATAGGGCCTCGCGCGCCGGGTTTCCAGCGAAACCTCTGCAAGATGTTAATGAACCGAAACCAATGCTGCGCTTGCAGCCGCGGTCGCCCGATCCGGCCAAGCTTGGTTGCGCGCCTCGGGTTTTGGCCGCACTCTCGTGCCGACGCAGCACCGCAGGGAGCGCCGCCGCGCGATCGCGCGGCCGCTCTCCTGCCAGGCGCCAAGGCGCCGCAAAGGACCCAGCATGAGTCTCATCACCATCCTCAACGGCCCCAACCTGAACCTGCTCGGCAAGCGGCAACCCGAAATCTACGGCCACGACACGCTCGACGATGTCGAGACCGCCTGCCGCGCCATCGCCAGCGGGCTTGGCCACCAGATCGAGCTCATGCAATCGAACCACGAGGGCCAGCTGATCGACTGGATTCACGCGGCGCGCGACAGCTCGGCCGGCATCGTGATCAACCCGGCCGCGTTCACCCATACTT
This sequence comes from Limimaricola sp., assembly GCA_041580155.1. Taxonomy (GTDB): domain Bacteria; phylum Pseudomonadota; class Alphaproteobacteria; order Rhodobacterales; family Rhodobacteraceae; genus Limimaricola. The sequence continues at coordinate 14,149 of JBFGEI010000032.1, read as the reverse complement.
CGGTGGCGATTCTCGACGCGCTGAACGCCTTCGAAGGGCCGGTGCTGGAGGTGCATATCTCCAACGTCCACAAGCGCGAGAGCTTCCGGCACCATTCCTACGTCAGCCTGCGCGCCGACGGGGTGATCGCCGGCTTCGGCATCGAAGGCTACGCGCTGGCGGTGCGCCGGATGGCCAGCCTGCTGGGCTGAAGCCGGGCGCGTTCCACACGGCCCCTTCCGCGGTCCGTCATCGCGACGCATGATGGCGCAGGCGGCAACCACGGAGCGACCATGAAACACCCCGAAAACCGGTTTCGCGCGGCGCTCCGCGACGGCCGCCAGCAGATCGGCCTGTGGAACTCGATCGGCGGCAACACCGTGCCCGAGGCGCTGGCCGGCACCGGCGTCGACTGGGTGCTGATCGATACCGAACACGCCGCGGTCGAGGTCACCGACGTGCTGCCGGCGCTGCAGGCGATCGCCGCCACGCCGCAGGTCAGCGCCGTGGTCCGCCCGGCTTGGAACGACCCGGTGATCATCAAGCGGCTGCTCGACTTCGGCGCGCAGACCCTGCTGATCCCCTATGTCCAGTCGGCCGACGAAGCCCGCGCCGCGGTTGCCGCCGTCCGCTACCCGCCCTCCGGGATGCGCGGCGTCGCCGGGCTCAGCCGGGCGTCGCGCTACGGCCAGATCGAGGATTACACCGCCACCGCGTCGTCGCAGATCTGCCTGCTGGTGCAGATCGAGACCGCCGCCGCGCTCGACCGGCTTGATGAGATCGCCGGGGTCGAGGGGGTCGACGGGGTGTTCATCGGCCCGGCCGATCTGGCGGCGTCGCTCGGTCACCCGGGCAACCCGGGCCACCCGGACGTGCGCGGCGCGATCCTCGGCGCGATCGACCGGCTGCGGGCGCTTGGGGTGCCGGTGGGCATCCTGTCGATGGACCGCGATTTTCTGCGCGAATGCATCGCCCGCGGCACCAGCTTCACCGCGGTCGGCATCGATCTCGACCTGCTGCTGAAGGGCGCGCGCGCGGTCGCCGCCGAATTCGGCCGCTAGCCGTTCCTGCCCGACCGAAGAAAGCCGGTCGACGGGTCGGCGCTGTCGATCCAGCACCGCAGCCGGTGCTGCAGGCTGCTGACCGCGTCGGGGGCCGCAAGGAACGCCGCCGGCGTCATCAGCCCCCAGCCCTGGCCTTCGTCGCCGAACACGACGCCGCGCTCGGCCCCTGGCGCCAGCCTCAGCACGAAGAACCACACCGTGGTGCCCGGCTTCGCCACGCCGGCGCAGGCGCGGCGCCAGACCAGCTGCGACGGCGCGTAGCCAAGCCCGACCTCCTCGCGGATCTCGCGGGCCAGCGTCTGCTCGGGCGATTCGCCGGCCTCGCGGCCGCCGCCGGGGAAATCGAGCGCGCCGGGCCAGGCCAGCCCGGGCCGGTCGTCGCGCCTTATCACCAGCAGCCGGTCGCCGATGAACACCGCCGCCTTGGCGCCGTCGAATGTGGCGCTTTCCCCGGCCCCGCGCGGGGCGTATCCTGATGCCATGCCATCCCTCTGCCGCGCCTGTCTGACCGCCTTCGAGGCCGGGACCCGCTGTCCCGCCTGCCGCAGCCCGCGCGTCACATCCCACCCCGAGCTGTTCCAGCTGTCCATCGCCCACATGGATTGCGACGCCTTCTTCGCCAGCGTCGAAAAGCGCGACAACCCCGAGCTGGCGGGCAAGCCGGTGATCATCGGCGGCGGCCGCCGCGGCGTGGTGTCGACCGCCTGCTACCTAGCCCGGATCCGCGGCGTGAAATCGGCGATGCCGATGTTCCAGGCGCTGCGGCTCTGCCCGGAGGCGGTGGTGATCAAGCCGCGATTCGACGCCTATGTCGAAGCCTCGCGGGCGATTCGCGCGATGATGGACCAGCTGACCCCGGTGGTGGAGCCGCTGAGCCTCGACGAGGCGTTCATGGATCTCGGCGGCACCGAGCGGCTGCACGGCGCGCCGCCGGCGGTGATGCTGGCGCGGCTGACCAAGCGGATGCAGGACGAGCTGGGGCTGACCGGGTCGATCGGCCTGTCGCACAACAAGTTCCTCGCCAAGATGGCCAGCGACTTCGACAAGCCGCGCGGCTTTTCGGTGATCGGCCGCGCCGAGACCGTCGACCTGCTGCGCCCGAAACCGGTCAGCCTGATCTGGGGCATCGGCCCGGCGGCGCAGGCAACGCTGGACGCGGTGGGGATTCGCAGCTTCGACGACCTGCTGCGCTGGGACCTGAACGAGCTGACCGCCCGGTTCGGCGGCATGGGCGACCGGCTCTGGCACCTGGCGCGCGGCGAGGACAAGCGTCGGGTGTCGCCGCACACGCCGGTGCGCGGTCTGTCGAACGAAACCACCTTCGGCGCCGACACCGCCGATCCGGAGATCCTCGATGGCCATATCTGGCGGCTGGCCGAGAAGGTGTCGTCGCGGGCCAAGGCGCGCGACCTTGCCGGTCGGGTGGTGACGCTGAAGCTCAAGCGCGCCGACCACAAGCTGGTCTCGCGGCGCCAGAGCCTGCGCGCCCCGACGCAGATCGCCGACACCATCTACCGCACCGCGAGGTCGCTGTTCGACCACACGCCGCATTCCAGCCCCTACCGGCTGCTGGGCGTCGGCATCAGCGACCTCTGCGCCGCCTCCAGCGCCGCCACCGAGGCCGATCTTCTGGACCCCGGCGCCGCGGCGCGCGAACGGGTCGAACGCGCCGCCGACGCGATTCGCGCCCGGTTCGGCGACGACGCGATTCTCAAGGGCCGGGCGCTGCGCTAGGTGGCGATCAGGCCGGCACCAGCGGGAACACCAGCGGGATCACCAGCACCGCGACCACCCCGACGATGATGTTCATCGGCAGGCCGATCTTCAGGAAGTCCGAGAACCGATAGTCCCCGGCGCCGTAGACCAGCGTGTTGGTCTGGTAGCCGACCGGTGTCGCGAAGCTGGCGCTCGCGCCCATCATCACCCCGACCACCAGCGGCCGCGGGTCGATCCCGGTTTCCTGGGCCAGCGCCACCGCGATCGGCGTCACCACGACCGCGACGGCGTTGTTGGTCACCGTCTCGGTCAGGATCGAGGTCAGCGCATAGAGCGCCGCCAGAAGCGCGATCGGCGGGAGACCTTCAAGCCAGGGCGCCGCCCATGCGACGACGAAGGCGACCGTGCCGGTTTCCTGCAACCCCTGCCCGACGATCAGCATCGAGAAGATCAGCACCAGGATCCCGGCGTCGATCGACCCCCAGGCCTCGTCGTTGTCGATGCAGCGACACAGCAGGATGCCGGCCACGGCGAGCAGCGCGAGAATCGCGATCGGCGCCACGTCGAGCGCCGCCAGCCCGACCACCAGCACCAGCCCGAGCAGCGCCAGCGGCGCCCGGCGACGCCGGTAGGCGCGGCCCGAAGCGCGGCTGATCGACACCAGCTCGCCGCCCTGCGCCAGCCGGTCGAATCCCTCGGACGTGCCTTCCAGCAGCAGCTTGTCGGCCGGCCGCAGCCGGGCCGAACCGAGATCCGGCCCGGCGACATGGCCCTGGCGGTAGGCGCCCAGCACCCGAAGCCCGTAGCGGTAGCCGACCGACAGCTGCGCCACCGTGTCATGGGTGCTGCCATGCGTCGGCGTCACCATCGCCTCGGCGACCAGCAATTCGTCCTCGCCGTTGCGCGCGGCGACGCCGCGACGTAGCCCGACGGCGATTCCCGGCAGATCGCGCAGCGTCAGGATCTCGGATGTGGTGGCCAGCGCCACCAGCACGTCGCCCGCCGTCAGCACGTGGTCGTCGAGATCGCCGCGGATCAGCTTGCCGCCTTGGCGCAGAGCGGTGATCCGGATTCCCGGCCGGGTCAGGTCGGCGACCTCGGCCAGCGGCTGGCCGATCTTGGGATAGTCCTCGAGCACCCGGAATTCGGACAGGAACACGGTTTCCTCGGCGTCGCCGGCGTCGCCGCGGCTGCGCCGGTCCGGCAGCAGCCAGGGTCCAAGCAGCGCCATCGCGACGCCGCCGCCCACCGCCACCGCCAGCCCGACCGGCGCGATTTCGAAGATCCCGAAGCCCTCGAGCCCGAGATCTCCGGCGACCCCGGCGACCAGCAGGTTCGACGAACTGCCGATCAGCGTCAGCGTGCCGCCGAGAATCGCGGCGTAGGACAGCGGAATCAGCAACTTGGTTTCCGGCAGCCCGAGGCTGCGCGCCAGCCGGATCATCACCGGGATCAGGATCAGAACCACCGGCGTGTTGTTGACCACGCCCGAGGCCAGCACCGTCGCCCCGAGAAACGCCATCAGCGCCAGCGCCGGCCGCGATTCGGCGCGGGCGATCACCAGCGCCGCCAGCGCGTCGAGCAGACCGGTCCGCACCAGCGCGCCCGAAATCACGAACATCGCCGCGATGGTGATCGGCGCCGGGTTGGCGAACACCTCGAGCACCTGGTCATGCGGCGTCAGCCCAAGCAGCACGAACAGCGCCGCGGCGCCGGCGGCAGTGACGTCGGGCGGGAAGCGTTCGACCAGAAAGGCCACGAACAGCGCGGCCAGCAGGGCAAGCGCCACATAGGGCTGCATCTCCGGCGATATCAGGGGCATGGCGGCGGCTCCGGGGCACTGACGGGTGGGTTCCCGGCTGCCGGACAACCTGCGATCGAAGTCGTCGGTTCCGCGCCGCGGACGGCTCTCGTCACGGCATCACTCGGCGGCGACGGGCAGCACCTCGTGCTGGCCGGCGGGCCGACCGATCGCCGCCAGATCTCCGACCACCGCCGCGATCAGCGCGCGGAACGCCTCGAACCCCGAATGCGGCACGATTCGGGTCTCGTCCATATAAAGCGATCGGTCGATCTCGACCTGCACCGCGTGCTGGCGCCGCGACGGCCGGCCGTAGGCCTTGGTGATGTAGGCCCCGGCGAACGGCATGTTGCGCGCCACCCGCAGCCCGGCGGCGGTGAAGGCGGCCTCGATCTGCTCCATCACCCGCGGCGCCGCGGCGGCGCCGAACCGATCGCCCAGCACCACATGCGGCCGCGCCGCACCCGGGCCGCCGGCCAGCTCGATCGCCTCGTGCGGCATCGAATGGCAGTCGATCAGGATCGCCTCGTCGAACTGCTGCAGGCTCTCGTCGATCAGCTGCTGCAGCGTGTCGTGGTAGGGCCGCCAATAGCCGTCGAGCCGATTCGCCGCCTCGGTCATCGAGATCTTGCCGTGGTAGATCGGCCGGCCGTTGGCGACGACCCGGGGAATCACCCCGAGCCCGCTGGCGACGCGCGGGTTGTGGCTGCGGTTCGGCACCCCGGCGATCAACGCCGGGTCAAGCTCGTCCACCGCCCGGTTCAGATCGACATAGGCGCGCGGCGCCGACGCCGCGAGCAGCGGCGCCCCGTGATGCGGCGCGGTGGCGAAGAGCTGGTCGACGAAGGCGTCTTCCGAGGTTCGGATCTGCTGCGGATCAAGTATCACGCTGGCCAGGAAATCCTCGGAATAGCTGCGCCCGCTGTGCGGTGATGCGAAAACGACGCTGGTGCTGCGCCCCGCGGGACGGATCAGATCGAAGGCGGCCATGCGCTGGGGACTCCTGTTCCTGACCGGAAAGATAGCGCGGAAAATTGCTTCGCCAAAACCCCTTGATCCCCCGGATCGTTCCTCGTATAGCACCGCTCACCCGACGCGGAGCACCGCGTCCCACGGCTTCGGGACGCAGGCGCAAGGCATCGGTAAGGGCGGTTAGCTCAGCGGTAGAGCACTACGTTGACATCGTAGGGGTCACAAGTTCGAACCTTGTACCGCCCACCACGGATTCATCGGCACCCTTCGGGGTGTCACCTGCAACAACGGCGCAATCGCCGCGCCGCGACAAGGAGAGAGCACCATGAAGGTCGCAAACTCGCTTCGTTCGCTCAAGCAGCGCCACCGCGATTGCCGCGTCGTGCGCCGCAAGGGCCGCGTCTACGTCATCAACAAGACGCAGCGCCGGTTCAAAGCCCGCCAGGGCTGAGAATCGTCCGACTCCCCGCCCTGCGGGACAGGATATAAAGGCCGTCTCCTTCGCGAGGCGGCCTTTTTCGTTGTCGCGGCGCCATTGACCTTGCGGCAGCTTTTTCTGGCCGCATCCCCGGCTTGCCTCTACGCTGACTCTCATCCGTTCACAGCGCGAGGTGGTTTTCATGTCCAGACTCAAAGCCGGGATCGCCCTGCCCCTCGGCGTCATGCTGGTCGCGGCCGCCCCGGCGCTGGCGCAGCAGGACGCGCTGTGCGGCGGCGCCGGCAGAACCGGCCAGTGGATCGGCGGCACCGAGCAGGGCTCGGACCTGTCGACCGCCAGCGCCGCGCTTGAACAGATGGCGCTGGTGTTGATGCAGAACGAATACGTGGCGCTGTTCAAGCTGTCGGAACCGGCCGAGGTCCGGGTCGAGGCGCAGGGCCGTGGCGGTGGCGACCCGCTGATCGAACTGCGCGACGCGGCCGGCGCGGTGCTGCTGTCCGACGACGATTCGGGCGGCGACACCGCCAGCCGCGGCGAAATCGCGCTCGAGCCCGGCACCTACTGCCTGTCGATGAACAGCTTCGACGGCGCACCGATGACCGGCTTCGTGCGGATCGGCCGGGCCGACCACGAACCGCTGACCGCCGGGATCGACCCGAACGCCGCGCCGCCGGACGATTTCGGCGCCGAAGACGGCCTCGGGTCGGAGCCGGACGGGTCCGCCTGCGAGGACGGCAGCAACCGGATCGGCAATGGCCCGCTCGATTCGTCGCTGGGCGACGGCGTCGCGGTCAGCGCCGCGGCCAACGAGGTGGCGGGCTGGGGCTTCAGCCTGGAGCAGCCGGCGGCGATCTCGATCACCGCGCAGAACCCGAACGCCGACCCGCTGATCACCCTGTTCGACGCGCAGGGCGGCTTCGTCGCCGAGAACGACGATTTCGACGGGCTCGATTCGCGGCTGGACATGATCTCGCCGCTGGCCGCGGGCGAATACTGCCTCGCGGTGACGGCGCTGTCGGACCCGGCGCAGCCGATCACCGTCACCGTCTCTAGCTACGACCCGGCGGCGGCGATGAAGGCGATGATCGAACGCGGCGACGCCAGCCCGCCGCTTGACGGCAGCTACCCGGTGACCGCGCTGGGCGAGCTTGGCACCCGGTTGCGGCAGGACGTGCAGACCACCGAGGCGACGGTCTGGTACTCCTTCGACATCGGCGAGCGCGGGCTGGTGCTGGTCGAGGCGGTGTCGAACGGCGCCGGCGACCCGACGCTGGTGCTGTTCGACGATTTCGGCCGGCTGATCGAGCGCAACGACGACTTCGGCCAGAGCCTCGATTCGCGGATCGCGGCGCGGGTCAGCCCCGGCACCTACCTGGTCGGGGTGCGCCAGCTTGGCGACGGCCAGCAGGCGTTGGTCCGGCTGCTGTTCGAACGCTACGTGCCGGCGCAGTGATCGCGGCGCGGCCCCCGGATTCCGGGGGCCGCGCGCGGCTTACCTGTCGCGGAAGGTGTCGGCCAGCAGCCGCACCACCGTGGCCTCGTTCAGGAACCCGGTGGCCGGCAGGTTGCGGTCGCGCTGGTAGCGACGCAGCGCCCGCCGGGTCGACCCGTCGAACTGGCCGTCGACCTCGCCCGGCTCCAGCCCCTGCTGGTCGAGCCGTTGCTCCACCAGCCGCGCGGTCAGCGCGTTCAGCCCCAGCGCCCGCTCCGCGGCCCGCGCCTCGGACAGCTCGTCCGACGCCTCGTTCTCGCGGGTCAGCTCGGCGATCCGCGATTCGGCCTCGCTCTTGAACGTGCCCTTCGGGAAGGCCCGCAGGTAGTCGCGGTAGCCCTCGAGCTTGTCGGCCTCGCGCGCGGTGTCCCAGGCGGCGCGATCCTCGGCCTCGGCGGCGCGGCGCTTTTCATCCTCGATCAGCGCCAGCCGGTCGGCGGCGGCTTCGGCGAACACCCCGTCGGGGTAGCGTTCGAGATAGGCGCGCAGCCCCGGCTCGTCGCCGCGCGACCCGGTCTCCTCCCAGAACGACCGGTCGAGCCGCGTCGCCTCCTGGCGCTGGCGCTCGGCCTCGGCCTCGAGCTCGGCGGCGCGGCGCGCCGCCTGCGCGTCGAGCCGGCTGATCTGCTCGGGCGTCAGGTAGGAGGTCTGCGGAAAGCCGTTCTGCTGCTGCCAGTTGGTGATCGCCCCGCGGGTGCCCGGGCCGAAGATGCCGTCGATGCCGCGGGTGTTGAAATCGAGCAGGCTGAGGTTGCGCTGGATGTCTCGGCTCTGGTCGCGGGTCAGCTTCAGCCCTTCCTCGGCCAGCCGCGCGTCGCGGTTCGGCTCGGCGATGATCTCGGCGATCGCCGCCTCGGCGGCCTCGGCATGGGTGCCGCTGGGGTAGCGCCGCAGGTAGTCGCGGTAGGCCTCGACGGTGTCGAGCGCCCCGGCCCCCTGCCACAGCGCCTCCTCGGCGGCGGTATCGACCTGCGGCGCCGCGGCGGCGGGCGGCGTGTCGGGCTTGGCCGGCATGAAGATCCGGGCCCGCGGCAGATAGCCGTCGGCGCGGATCTGGCCGTCGTCGCGGATCAGCGCCGACAGGTCGGCGCGCGGCTGCACCAGATCGTCGGTCATGAACTCGGCGATGTCGCGCGGCGTGCCGGTCAGCACCGTCACCCCTTGTGGTATCTGCAACGGCCCCAGCCCCTCAGTCATCCACGGGTCGAACTCGGTGTCGGCTTCGGCGTCGACGGCAAGCAGCAGGATTGACCGGCCCGGCGCCTCTCCCAATGCGCGCAGCAGCCCCTGGATCGACACCGCGGCGGCGCCCGGGGTCAGCAGGCCAGGCTTGCCGGACTCGGCGGTCAGGTACCAGCTGCGGTCGCCGTCGGTGACGAAGCGCCCCGACAGCGCCACCACCAGCCGGTTGGCATCGGGCACCAGGTCGAGCCATTGCCGCATCGCCGCCTCGGTCGCCTCGGCGCGGCCGTTGGGCAGCGCCATCACCTCGAAGCCCAGCTCGCGCAGCGCCGCGGCGGCGTCGAGGATCTCGGCCCCCTGGCTCAGCCGGCCCAGCGTCTCGTAGCGCTCGGTGCCAAGCAGCAGCGCCGCATCCTCGGCCAGCGCGGCGCCGCCCAGCAAGGCTATCGCGGTACTCATCAGCAGATGGCGCATCGGTCGTCCTCTTCCTGTGTCCTGTCGTGCAGCCTTCCCGCAGCAGGTGCGGATCCCGGCTGCCGGGTCGCCGCCAGACTGCCCCGAGCCCCGCCTGTCATCAAATAGCAATCGCAGGCGGACCGGCAAGCGCACGAAAAAGGGGGGCGGAGTTGCCTCCACCCCCCTTGCGGTCGCGAAACCGAAGGAACCTGACTGTTCGATCAGTTGAAGCTGTAGACCACCGAAACGCCGAGCGTGTTGTCGGTGTCGTCGAAGCCCGGCAGCGGATCGGTGTGGTACTCGGTCAGCAGGCTGGTGCGCAGCGCCAGCGCGTTGGTCATCGACACGTTCACGCCGAATTCGTTCGTGACCGCGGTGTCGGTTTCCGACGCGAGCACATCGGTGTCGTTGGTCAGGAAGATGTCCGGGGTGACGCGGTTGAAGTAGTTCGACGACACCAGCAGCGCGGCTTCGTCGAATTCTTCGCCCGACTGGTCCTTCAGGTAGCGGTAGCCCGGGCCAGCCTGGATCGACCACTGCAGGTCGGCGGTGTTGAACACGCGGTAGCCGACACCGGCGCCGACGAAGGCGTCGTTCTCGAACGGGCCGATCTCGTCGTAGGCCACGGTCGCGGTGGCGAAGCCGTAGAACACGTCGGTCAGGTCGCGGGTGTAGTCGTAGCCGGCCAGCAGCGAGTTGGTGTCGGTGTCGCCATCGACCTCACCGTAGATGTAGCTCAGGCGCATCACGTGGCCGTTGACGCCGTCGAAGTAGCCGAGACGGGCGCCGAGGCCGAGATCGCCGGTGTCGGTGTTGCCGCTGGTCGCGGTGCCACGGGCCGAGATCGAGCCGTTGAAGCCCAGCGGACGGCCTTCGTTGGAGAAGCGCGACAGGTCGCGCTCGGCGTCCTCTTCGATCTCCTCGCTCAGATCCTCGAGCTGGGTGTCGAGACGGTCATCCGTGTTGAAGGTAGTGGTCTGAGCCATCGCGGCGGTGCCGGCGAAGCCGAGGATCGTCGAGGCCAGAAGCAGGCGATATGTGGTTTTCATTCCAGTGTCCTTTTCGGTTCCAAATATTGCGGCCGAAGCCGGGTCCGTTTCGGGTTCCATGGTCGTCCAACGCGCTATCATGGATCAGGTTCTGGGCGACAAGCTGTTCGGTTAAATTATGGTTAAAATGCAACACGTCGGTTGAAGGTCATCGCGCAAACGACTGACCTACGGCAGTTTCGGCCGAAGTCAAACAAATGTGAAGTCGAAAAATCATGGCAAAAACCGCCCGATTCCCGGGCGTTAACCTTTAGGGAGACGAGATTGACCCATTTCTGGCTGCGCGCTGAGTCGCGCACCGACGAGGCGCGGACGCCGCTTCTGCCGGAAGGCGCCGCCGCGCTGATCGCCGCAGGGCACCGGATCAGCGTCGAAACCGCGCCGCGCCGGCTGCTCGCCGACGACGGGTTTCGCGCGGCCGGTTGCGACATCGTCGCCGAAGGCTCCTGGCCGCAGGCGCCGCGCGACGCGGTAATCCTGGGGCTGAAGGAATTGCCCGAGGCCGAAACGCCGCTGGTGCACCGGCACGTGATGTTCGGCCACGCCTACAAGGGCCAGCCGGGTGCCGCGGCGCTGCTGCGCCGGTTCCGCGATGGCGGCGGCGCGCTGCTCGACATGGAATACCTCACCGATGCCGAAGGCCGCAGGGTGGCGGCGTTCGGCTACTGGGCCGGCTATGCCGGGGCCGCGGTGGCGCTGCTGGCGCTGGCGGCGGCGCGCGATGCCCGTCCGATGGCGCCGCTGTCCGCCTGGTCCGACCGCGCGGCAATGACCGACGCGGTGGCGGTGGCGCTTGGATCGGCGCGGCCCCGGGTGCTGGTGATCGGCGCGCTGGGCCGGGTCGGCCGCGGCGCCGCCGACCTGTGCGAGGCGGTCGGGCTGCAAGTCACCGGCTGGGACCAGGCCGAAACCGCCGGCGGGGGACCGTTCCCGGAGGTTCTGGCGCACGAGGTGTTCCTGAACTGCATCCTGGCGCGGCCCGGCACCCCGGTGTTCGTGGCCGCAGGGGACGGCGACCGGCCGCGGGCGCTGCGGGTGATCGGCGACATCGCCTGCGATCCCGACAACAGCTTCTCGCCGATCAAGGTCAACCGCCGGGTGACCAGCTGGGCCGCCCCGGCGCGGCGCGTGCACGCGACCCCGCCGCTGGATGTGGTGGCGATCGACAACCTGCCGTCGTTGCTGCCGCGCGAAAGCTCGGAGGATTTCGCCGGCCAGCTGCTGCCGCATCTGATCGGCTTCGACAGCGATCCGGACGGGGTCTGGGCCCGGGCGCGCGGCTGCTTCGACGCGGCGCCGGGCTGATCGCCCGGACTTTCCGTTCGGCGGCCTCGCTGCCGCCGCACAACCGGTAATAGGCCCAGTCCGGCAGGAACTGGCTGCCGCGGAACACCAGCGAGAAGCCGTAGGGGAAGTTCACCTTGAAGCGGTCGCTGCTCATGTGCTCGAAGAACTCGCGCGCCGCCTTGGCCGGCTCCATGATGAACGGCATCTTGAAGTCGTTCTTGTCGGTCAGCCGGGTGCGCACGAAGCCCGGGTTGACCAGCTGCACCTCGACGCCGGTGCCGCGCAGATCGTTGTGCATCGATTCCGCCATGTGCATCACCGCCGCCTTCGATGCGCCGTAGCCGATCGCGCCGGGCAGGCCGCGGAACCCCGACAGCGACCCGGTCAGCACGATATGGCCGGACTTGCGCGCCAGCATCCCCGGCAGCACCGCGGCGACCACCCGGTTCGCGCCCATGTAGTTGACGTCGCCCATCGCCTCGGCCTTTTCGGCGTCCCACTCGGTCGCCTTCATCGGCCAGTAGACACCGGCAAGATAAACCATGCCGTCGATCTCGCCGACCTCGTCGGCCGCCGCCTCGACCGCCTTGGCGTCGCGCACGTCAAGCGGCAGCGCGGTGGCGCGGCCCGGCAATGCCCGCACCAGGCTGTCGAGCCGGTCTTCGCTGCGCCCCGAGACGATCAGCTCGGCGCCGACCTTGCTCAGGCAGAACGCCAACTCGCGGCCCAGCCCTTCGCTTGCCCCGACCAACCAGTACCGCTTGCCTTGCCAATCCCGCACGTCCTGCCCCCTTTTGCATGGTTCTGCCCTACGACAACCGGGCTAGTGCCGCGCCGGTTCCCGGGCCTCGAGGTCGACCGGCAGCTGCTGCGCCAGCAGCAGGCCGATGGCGGCCAGCTTAAGCACCAGCGGCAGCCCGGCATAGAGCCAGCCCAGCAGCCGCAGCGCCGACTCCGGCTGCGCCGCATCCGCACCAAGCCCGGCGGCGCCGAGTAGCGGCAGCACCACCGCCGCCGCGATCGCCAGCGTCAGTTTGTTGACCAGCGCCCAAAGCCCGAAGCCCTGCCCGGCGTTCGGCGCGATCCGCGCCATGCGGCACGCGAACAGCGCCGGCAGCAATGTCAGGTCGGCGCCGATCGTCGCCCCCGAGGCAATGCAGATCCCGGCGAACAGCGCGACGTCGCCGCGCCCGAGGCCCAGCGCCAACGCGAAGCTGGCCACCGCGGCCAGCATCGCCACCAGCAGCACCGGCTTTTCGCCATGATGCCGCGCCAGCCAGCCCCAGACCGGGGCCGACAGCGCCGCCGACAAAAAGAACAGCACCAGCAGCGGCCCGGACCAGCCCGGCGCGCCAAGCCGATCGTCGACGAAAAACAAGAACAGCGTCGAGGTCACCGCCAGCGGCGCCGCGTTGACCAGCGCCAGCAGCAGCAGCATCCGCGCTGGCCGGTCCGACAGGATCGCCCGTATCGGCGCCGGCGGCACCGCGCCCTGCGCGCCCCAGGCCCGGCGCATTGCCCACACGGCCAGCAGCGCCGCCGCGGCGAAACCCCATGCAAAGCCGGCGTAGGGGGCGGCCACTGCTCCGGTCAGCAGCGTCGGCGCCACCGCGGCGGCGCAGATCCCCAGCAGCGCGCCGGTCTCGCGCCAGGCCGCCAGCCGGACATGGCCGCCGGGCAGCGTCGCGGCGCGCGCCACGCCCTGCGCGTAGAAGGTGATCGACAGGAAGCTGAAGGCGCTGAACAGCGCCGTGACGGTGATCGCGAACCACCAGATCGGCGCGATCGGCGGCGGCACCGCGAACAGCCCCAGCATCGCCAGGGCCATCGCCAGCCCGGCCAGCGCCACCGCCGCGGCGCGGCCCTGGCGCAGCCGCTCGGTCAGCCAGCCGAAGGCCGGGTCCTGCAACAGGTCGACCAGCCGCAGCGCGAACAGCAGCGCGCCGAGACTGGCGAGGCTGACACCGTGGCTGTCGGCGTAGAACTTCGGCGCGAAGATGTAGATCGGCAGCCCGGCGGCCGAAAGCACGGCGCCGAACAGCGCCCAGGCCGGCAGCGGCGTGATCACTTCGACACCTCGGAGACCGGCGGCTCCGGGCGCGGCCGGTACGACGCGCCCTTCCACCACAGCTTCAACGCCTGCCAGTGGATCAGCGCCAGCACCCGGCGCGATCCGAACGGCCGCCGCGCCAGTGCCCGCAGGATGCCGCGGTTGCTCAGCGGCCGGCGCGGCCCCTGCAGCGTCGCCACCAGCCCGCCGTTGTCGCGGCGGTAATCGATCCGGATGTCGATCGCCGCGGCGCTGATGTCGAAGCGGAACACGTAGCGGCCCTCGACCGGCTGGAACGGCGACACGTGGAAGATCTTCGTGGCCTCGATCTCCTCGGCGCCGGTGATCTCGCGGTCGTCGGCGTGACGGCACAGGTAGCTGTGCCGGTCGCCGAAGGTGTTCGACACCTCGGCGATGACGCAGCGCAGCGCGCCGGCGGCGTCGCGGCACAGCCAGAAGCTGACCGGGTTGAACACATGGCCCAGCACCCGCGGCTGCGCCAGAAGCTCGATCCGCGCCGGCTGCGCCACGCCGTCGCGCCGCAGCACTTCGCGGACCCAGGCCGCGCCGCGCCCCTGCCCCGGCGCACCGCCGTGATCGGAATCGTGCAGCGCCATCGCGCCGCGGCCACCGCGCGAGAACAACGCCGGCGCCACCAGCTT
>JBFGEI010000031.1:0-17883 GCA_041580155.1 Limimaricola sp. | reverse complement strand
TGACCGGGGTGTTCGCGCTGCTGGCGCTGATCCCGACGGTGCTGGTCGCGGTGTTTTCGGTGCTCACCATCAACGTCGGTCTCGAGGGCTGGTTCTCGGACCGGGTCCGCACCGTGCTGGGCGCCTCGCTCACCGCGGCGCAGGCCTACGAGGAAGAGCACCGCCAGGACCTGTCGCGCGACGGGCTCAGCCTCGCGGCGTTTCTCAACGCCGAGCGCGAGGCCACCTTCTTCATGTCCGACGGCGAGGTCCGCCAGGCGCTTGGCCGGGTCCAGCCGCAGATCGAGCGCGGGCTGACCGAGGCCTTCGTGATCGACGGCGCCGGCGAGATCCGCGCGCGCGGCGCCCGGTCCTACGAATTCGACTACGAGCGGCCCAACGCCGAAGCCTTCGGCAGCGCCGACGACGCGGGCATCGCGATCATCCAGGACTGGGCCAACAACGAATTCCGGGCGCTGATCCGGCTCGAGACCTTCACCGACCGCTATCTCTATGTCACCCGCGAAGTCGACGGCGGCATCCTGTCGCTGCTCGACGACACCCAGCAGACCGTCGAGCTGTACCAGCAGCTCGAGGCCGAACGCGGCCGGCTGCTGTTCGAGTTCGGCCTGCTGTACCTCGGCTTCGCGGTGATCCTGATCCTCGCGGCGATCTGGCTCGGGTTGTGGTTCGCCGAGCGGCTGTCGCGCCCGGTCGGAAGGCTGGTGTCGGCGTCGCAGCGGGTCGGCGCCGGCGATCTCGACGTGCAGGTGATCGAGGACGAGGGCGAGGACGAGATCGCCCAGCTGGGACAGCACTTCAACCAGATGACCAGCGAGCTGCGGGCGCAGCGCAACCGGCTGCTGGACAACACCCGGCAGATCGAGGAACGCCGCCGGCTGTTCGACAGCGTGCTGTCCTCGGTCACCTCGGGGGTCGTCGGGCTTGATCCGTCGGGCCATGTCACCTTCGCCAACCGCTCGGCGCGGCGGCTGCTGGCGGTCGGCGAAGCGCAAGAAGAAATGGCGCTGTCGGTGGCGGTGCCCGAATTCGCGCCGCTGTTCGACCAGCTCCTGGCCGAGGGCCGCGAAGGCGTGCAGGAGCAGGTCAACCTGATCCGCGCCGGCACCCAGGAAAGCCTGCTGGTCCGGATGGCGCCGCGCCGCGCCGAGGATGGCGCGCTCGAGGGCTACGTGGTGGCGTTCGACGACGTCACCGACCTGGTCAGCGCGCAGCGGATGGCGGCCTGGGGCGACGTGGCGCGGCGCATCGCGCATGAGATCAAGAACCCGCTGACCCCGATCCGGCTGTCGGCCGAGCGGATCCAGCGCAAGTTCCGGACCCGGCTGGCGCCCGAGGACCAGGCCGCGCTCGAGCAGATGACCGAGGTGATCGTGCGCCAGACCGGCGACCTGCGACGCATCGTCGACGAGTTCTCGAAATTCGCCCGGATGCCGGAGCCGGACCGGATCAAGAACGACCTGACCGCGGTGCTGCGCGACGCGGTGACGCTGCAGGAAGCAGGCCAGCCCGAGGTGCGGTTCGACAGCGCGATCCCGCCGGGGCCGGTGACCGCCGAATTCGACGCGACGATGATCAGTCAGGCGCTGACAAACCTGATCAAGAACGCCGGAGAAGCAATTGATACCTATATCGAAAAGCGCGCTCCGGAAGGATTTCAACCGCAGATTCGGGTGGCGATGACGCGCGACGGCGCCGAGGCGCGGATCACCGTCTCGGACAACGGCATCGGGCTGCCCGAGGACCGGGCGCGGCTGTTCGAACCCTATGTGACGACCCGCGACAAGGGCACCGGTCTGGGCCTGCCGATCGTCAAGAAGATCATCGAGGAGCACGGCGGCACCCTGTCCTTGCAGGACGCGGCGCCGTTCGACGATGGCCCGCGCGTCGGCGCGATGGCCGTGATCACGCTGCCCGTGCTGCGGGCGGCGGAAACCGGAACCGAAACCAGAACGACCGGGAAACCGGCACTGCAGGCAACAGCATGAGGACAAGATGGGCGACATCCTGATCACCGATGACGAACGCGACATCCGCGAGTTGATCTCGGACATCCTGCGAGACGAGGGCTACACGACCCGTCTCGCCGGAACGTCGGACGAATGCATGGCAGAGATCGAGGCCGAGCCGCCGGCGCTGATGATCCTCGACATCTGGCTGAAGGACAGCCGGATGGACGGGATCGACATCCTCAAGACCGTGAAGCGCGAGCATCCCGGCATCCCGATCGTGATCATCTCGGGGCACGGCAACATCGAGATCGCGGTCGCCGCGATCAAGCAGGGCGCCTACGACTTCATCGAGAAGCCGTTCAACATCGACCAGCTGCTGGTGGTGATCAAGCGCGCGATGGAGACCTCGCGGCTGCGCCGCGAGAACGTCGAGCTGCGCCGCGGCGATGCGCCGCCCTCCGAGATGCTCGGCGACAGCGCCGCGTTCCGCGGGCTGCGGGCCCAGCTCGACAAGGTGACGCGGTCGAACGGCCGGGTGATGCTCACCGGGTCGCCGGGCTCCGGCAAGGAGATCGCGGCGCGCTACATCCACGCCAATTCGAACCGCGCCGGCGCGCCCTTCGTCACGGTGAATTCGGTCACCATCGAACCCGAGCGCATGGAAGAGGTGCTGTTCGGCCGCGAGAGCCCCGACAAGGGCATCGAGAAGGGGTTGCTGGAACAGGCCAACGGCGGCGTCATCTATTTCGACGAGGTCGCCGACATGCCGCTTGGCACCCAGTCGAAGATCCTGCGGGTGCTGGTCGACCAGTCGTTCCAGCGGGTCGGCGGCGCCGACAAGGTGCAGGTCGACCTGCGGGTGATCTCCTCGACCAACCGCGACCTGCAGGCGGCGATCCGCGGCGGCAGCTTCCGTCAGGAGCTGTACCACCGGCTCAACGTGGTGCCGATCAACGTGCCGGGGCTCGAGGAGCGCCGCGAGGACATCCCGTTGCTGGCCGAGCATTTCATCTTCGAGCTGAACCGGACCCAGGGCCTGCCGCTGCGCAAGCTGGCCGAGGACGCGCGGGCGCTGCTGCAGACCATGCTGTGGCCGGGCAACGTGCGGCAGCTCAAGAACGTGGTCGAGCGGGTGCTGATCCTCGGCGAGCCGGGCGGCGAGATCACCGCCCGCGAGCTGCCCGGGATCGACGATCCGGGCAACGAGGAGGGCCGCGTGGTGCTGTCCGGCGGGCTGGCGACGCTGCCGCTGCGCGAGGCGCGCGAGCTGTTCGAGCGCGAGTATCTGCTGACCCAGATCAACCGGTTCGGCGGCAACATCTCGCGCACCGCGGCCTTCGTCGGCATGGAGCGCTCGGCGCTGCACCGCAAGCTCAAGAGCCTGGGCGTGGTGACCTCGATCAAGGCCGGCGGCCGGGTCGCGCATGTCGAGGACTGATTGACCCTGCCGGTGGGCTCTGTCACTTCCAGAGATCGTGATCGCGGCGTGCAGCGCCGCGATGCACGACACCGCCGCGCTGCGCGGCATCGGGGCCAGGAGCGACGATGAAAGTCATCATCTGCGGCGCGGGACAGGTCGGCTGGCAGATCGCCCGCCACCTGTCGGGCGAGCGCAACGACGTGACGGTTGTGGACAACAATCCCGATCTCGTGCGCCGCGCGACCGACACGCTCGACGTCCAGGGCATCACCGGCTTCGCCAGCTACCCCGACGTGCTGGACCGCGCCGGGGCGCGCGACGCCGACATGATCATCGCCGCGACCCATAGCGACGAGGTCAACATGGTGACCTGCCAAGTGGCGCATTCGGTGTTCTCGATCCAGCGCAAGATCGCCCGGCTGCGGTCGCAGAGCTATCTCGACGCGATCTATTCCGATCTCTACCGCCGCGATCACATGCCGATCGACGTGGTGATCAGCCCCGAGCGCGAGGTCGCCGAAGCGGCGCTGCAGCGGCTCGCGGCGCCGGCGGCCTTCGACGCCGAGAGCTTTCTGGACGGCAAGGGGCACCTGCTCGGCATCACCATCGCCGAGGACTGCCCGGTGATCAACACGCCGCTGCGCCAGCTTACCGACCTGTTCTCGACGCTGCACGCCATCGTGGTCGGGATCCGCCGCCGCGGCCGGCTTTTCGCGCCGGCGCCCGAAGACCAGATCTTCCCGGGCGACGCGGTCTACGTGTTCACCGACACCTCCGACATGGAGCGCACGCTGGAGATCTTCGGCAAGCGCCACGCCAAGCAGGAACGCATCGTGGTGATCGGCGGCGGCAACGTCGGCCTGGGCGTCGCGCGCGCGCTCGAGGCGCGGCCGACCCGGGTCCGGGTCAAGATGATCGAACGCGACCGCAAGGCCGCGGAACGCGCCGCCGACCAGCTGGACCGGACCATCGTGCTGAACGGCGACGGGCTGGATGCGGCGATCCTTGAAGAAGCGCAGATCGCCACCGCCGACGCGGTGCTGGTGGTCACCGACGACGATAAGACCAACCTGCTGGCGTCGGTCCGCGCCAAGGCGCTCGGCTGCCCTCTGGCGATCTGCCTGGTCAACGACCCGACGCTGGTGCCGCTGATGAACGCGATGGACATCGACGCCTATATCAACCCGCGCGCCACCACGGTCAGCTCGATCCTGCGCCACATCCGCCACGGCCGGGTCCGCGGCGTCTATTCGATCGGCGACGCCGAGGCCGAGCTGATCGAGGCGCAGGTGCTTGGCACCTCGCCGATCGCCGGGCAGCGGGTCCGCGACATCGCCTTTCCCGAGGGCGTGCTGGTCGGCGGCGTTCTGAAGGACGGCCGAATGGTGAAGATCTCGGGCGCGCTCAGGATCGAGGAGGGCGACATGGTCGCGCTGTTCGCAATGGCTTCGGACGTGCCGGAGGTCGAACGGCTGCTCCAGGTCTCGATCGACTTCTTCTAGGGCCGCGGCATGCAAGCGCGGATCTCTCGGCTGCCGTTCTTCGTGATGATGATGGCGATCGGCTCGGCGGCGATGCTGCTGCCGGCGCTGCACGCGATCGGCCGCGGCGATCACACCACCTCGCGCACCTTCCTTTACGGCGCGATCCTCGGGCTGATGCTGTCGCTGCTGATCGGTATCGCCACCGCGAACTACCGCCCGGTCAGCGAACCGCGCAGCCGTCTGTCGGCGCTGGTCGCGGCCTTCACCGTGCTGCCGGTGATGTTCGCGGTGCCGTTCCACGAGGCGCTCGGCACCACCTCGTTTCTCAACGCCTGGTTCGAGATGGTGTCGAGCTTCACCACCACCGGCGCCACGATCTACGACAACGCCGGGCGGCTGAACGACAGCCTGCACCTGTGGCGCGCGCTGGTCGGCTGGATCGGCGGGCTGCTGATCTGGATCACCGCGGTGTCGATCCTGGCGCCGATGAACCTGGGCGGCTTCGAGGTCCGGTCGCCGGCCAATGTCGGCGAGGGCAGCGAGCGGTTCTCGCAGATCTCGCGGATCGCCGACAGCTCGGAACGGCTGTCGCGCTACGCGATCCGGCTGGTGCCGATCTACGTCGGGCTGACCGCGGCGCTCTGGGTCGGCCTGGTGTCGGCCGGAGAGGACGCGTTCATCGCGATCTGCCACGCGATGTCGGTGCTGGCGACCAGCGGCATCAGCCCGGTCGGCGGCTTGCGCTACGGCAATGCCGGGGTGATGGGCGAGATGCTGATCTTCGTGTTCCTGATCTTCGCATTGTCGCGGCTGACCTTCGCGCGCAACATGTTCGGCGACCAGGGCGGCAAGCTGATCCGCGACCCCGAGCTGCGGATGGGGCTGGCGCTGGTGCTGATCGTGCCGGGGCTGCTGTTCGCGCGGCATTTCTTCGGCGCGGTCGAGGACCGGGCCGACGCCGACCTGCCGCTGGCGCTGTCGGCGCTGTGGGGATCGCTGTTCACCGTGATGTCCTTCATCACCACCACCGGCTTCGAGTCGCGCTACTGGCTGGGCGCGGCGGACTGGTCCGGGCTCGACACGCCGGGGCTGATCCTGGTCGGTCTGGCGCTGATCGGCGGCGGCGTCGCGACCACCGCTGGCGGCGTCAAGCTGCTGCGGGTCTACGCGTTGTGGATGCATGGCAAGCGCGAGCTCGAGCGGCTGGTGCACCCGCATTCGGTCGGCGGCGACGGCATCGAGGCGCGGCGGATCCGCCGCGAGGGCGCGTTCATCTCCTGGATCTTCTTCATGCTGTTCGCGCTGTCGATCACCGCGGTGATGCTGGCGCTGTCGATGACCGGGGTGCAGTTCGAGACCGCGATGACGCTGGCGGTCGCGGCGCTGTCGACCACCGGGCCTCTGGCCGAAATCGGTGCCGAGAACCCGATCTCCTATGCCGGCATCCCCGACGCCGCCAAGGCGGTGCTGGCGGTGGCGATGGTGCTGGGCCGACTCGAGACGCTGGCGATCATCGCGCTGCTGAACCCGTCATCCTGGCGCAACTAGCGCGCGCGACCTGCGGCACCGTCCAATTTCAGGGCTGGAAACTCCAACCTCGTCAATACATACTCCGTGCCAAACGAGGGAAACGGGCCGGTCCGCGGCCGCAAGAACAAAAAAGGGTCGGCCATGGCGGGTGACAAGCAGAATCTTCAGGATGCGTTCCTGAACCACGTGCGCAAGATCAAGGTGCCCGTGACGATCTTCCTGATCAACGGCGTCAAGCTGCAGGGGGTCATCACCTGGTTTGACAACTTCTGCGTATTGCTGCGTCGCGACGGCCAGTCGCAGCTGGTCTACAAAAGCGCGATTTCGACCATCATGCCGTCGCAGCCGGTGAACCTCTATGACGGTGAAGATTGACCGACTATCACATCCCCGAAGCTCCGGACACCCGCGCCTGGGTGATCCACCCCGAAATCAAGAACAACCAAAGCCGTCGCGAACCCGGCGCCGCGCTTGACGAAGCCTTGGCGCTGGCCAAGGCGCTGCCCGGCCTCGAGGTCGTCGGCTCCGAAATCGTGCGGCTGCCGCGGCGCCATCCGGGCATGCTGTTCGGCAAGGGCAAGATCGAAGAGCTGAAGCAGCGCATGAAGGCCGCCGATGTCGAGCTGGTGCTGATCGACGGCCATGTCGGTCCGGTGCAGCAGCGCAACCTCGAGAAGGAATGGAAGGTCAAGCTTCTGGACCGGACCGGGCTGATCCTCGAGATCTTCGGCGACCGCGCCGCCACCCGCGAGGGCGTGCTGCAGGTCGAGATGGCGGCGCTGAGCTATCAGCGCACCCGGCTGGTCCGGGCCTGGACCCACCTCGAGCGGCAGCGCGGCGGATTGGGCTTCGTCGGCGGTCCCGGCGAAACCCAGATCGAGGCCGACCGTCGCGCCATCGACGACCAGCTGGTCCGGCTGCGCCGCCAGCTCGAGAAGGTCGTGCGCACCCGGACGCTGCACCGTGCGGCCCGGGCCAAGGTGCCGTATCCGATCGTCGCGCTCGTGGGCTATACCAACGCTGGAAAATCGACGCTGTTCAACCGGTTGACCGGCGCCGACGTGATGGTCAAGGACATGCTCTTCGCGACGCTCGACCCGACGATGCGCCGGGTCGAACTGCCCAGCGGCGACGAGATCATCATGTCCGACACCGTCGGCTTCATCTCGGATCTTCCGACCGAGCTGGTCGCGGCGTTCCGCGCCACGCTGGAAGAGGTGCTCGACGCCGACCTGGTGCTGCACGTGCGCGACATCGGCCACGCCCAGACCGTCGACCAGGCCCGCGAGGTCGAGACCATCCTGGCCAGCCTCGGCCTGCCGGACGACACGCCGCGGATCGAGATCTGGAACAAGATCGACACCTTGCCCGACGACGCCCGCGAGGCGGCGATCGAACGCGCGTCGCGCACCGAGAACGTCAACGCGGTCTCGGCGCTGACCGGCGCCGGCATGGAGGAGCTGCTGGCCGACATCTCGGCCAAGCTGGGCGGCGGCAAGATCAATGAGACGCTGTCGCTTGGCTTCGGCGACGGCAAGCGCCGCGCCTGGCTGTTCGCGCAGGGCCTGGTCGAGGACGACCGGCAGACCGACGATGGCTACGCGATGCGGGTGGTCTGGACCGCCGAGCAGAAGGCCCGGTTCGAGCGGATCTGACGCCTGCGACACTTGCCGGGGCCGCGCTCTGTCGGATGGGCGCGGCCCCGGACTCCGATCTAGTCTCGACGCCATCCATCAAGGAGGCGGACCGATGCGACACACCCCCACGCTTGTCCTGATCGCGGCGCTGGCCGCGGGGTCGGCGGCGGCGCAGCAAGCGCCCTGCGACCCGATGCCGGCCGAGGTCACCGAGATCGCGGCGGCCAGGCTGTTCATCGAATACAACGCGGCCGACGACGACATCGGCATCCACGGGCTGATCGACGACGACGGCTGGTCCGAGCTTTGCGTCTTCGACCCGACCGGCGCGATCATCCTGCATGTCGACCCGGCGGCGCAGCTTGGCGATCTGGGGCTCGGGTCGTTCTTCTTCGAAAGCCGCGAACCGCCCGCCGATGTCTGGGATTATGCGGCGCTGACCGCGGCGTTTCCCGAAGGCGACTACGCGGTGCGGGCGATCCTGCACGACGGCACCGGCCGTCAGGGCACGGCGCGGTTCACCACGCTGGTGCCGACGATGCCGGTGATCACCACGCCCGAGCTGTCCGAGGACGAGGACGCGCCGTTGCAGCTGCCGGTCGCCGACCTCACCGTCGCCTGGCAGCCGGTCGCCACGTCGATCGACGGCCGGGCACCGCGGATCAGCGGCTACCAGGTGATCGTGACCAACGACGATCACGAGGACCCCGACGGGTTTTCCCGGCCGGTCTACGACGTGCATCTCGGCCCCGAGGCGACTGATCTGGTGGTTCCGGCCAGCTTTTTCGCGCCCGGCACGCTCTACGAGGTCGAGGTGCTGGCGATCGAGCAGAGCGGCAACCAGACCATCGGGCTTGGCTTCTTCGCTACCGAGGAATGATCGCGGCCGGTGCCACGGCGGCCGATCCGTGGCATGATGCAACGTGGAAGGATCCGACCATGCGCAAGCCCTGGATCTTCGCCGGCGTCGCCGCGGTGCTGTTCGGCCTGCTGGTGACGCTCGAGGTGATGCAATCCGACGAGCCGATGACGCTGGGCAGCCTCGGGCTCGACCTTTTCGAGATCGCGCTGCTGGCCGGGGCGGTGACGTCGACCGCCTTCGGCTCGCACGCCAGCCGCGAGATGCGCCGCGAACGCCGGCTGCTGCTGGACGATCTCGACCGGGCGCGGCGCGACGGCGAACATTGGCGCCAGGCCTCTCGGGTGCATGTGCAGGGGCTGTCGCGCGCCATCGCCCAGCAATTCGCCGACTGGGGGCTGACCGAGGCCGAGTCCGAGGTCGCGCTGCTGATGCTGAAGGGGCTGAGCCACAAGGAAATCGCGACGCTGCGCGACGGATCGAGCGCCACGGTGCGGCAACACGCCACCGCGGTCTACCGCAAGTCCGGCCTGACCAGCCGGTCGCAGTTCACCGGGTTTTTTCTCGAGGATCTGCTGGCCCCGGTGGCGCAGCGCGGCACTGCGCTGACCTTGGTCGACACATCGGCAAATCCATGAAAGCATATTTATAACATGGTCTTACGGTTTGATGCTGATGCAGGGCAGGCGGCGGGCCGGACAAGCGCCGCACACCAGTGTCGCGTGGCGCTCGGCGCAGCATTGCGGGCCGGTGTCGCGCACCGGCCGGCTACTCAGCGCATCGGGTCGTGGCCCCAGTTCATCAGCGAATAGCGCCACTTCGAGGTCTCGACGTCGTCCTGCGGCCCGCCTTGCGCGAGGTGGCGTTTGATGTAGCCGACCACCTTGCCCATGTGGTCCCACTGGTCTTCGGTCAGTTCGTCCTTGTTGGTGTGCTTGATCTTGACGATGCGCCGCCCGGACGCGTGGCCGGT
Organism: Limimaricola sp.; assembly: GCA_041580155.1. GTDB lineage: Bacteria > Pseudomonadota > Alphaproteobacteria > Rhodobacterales > Rhodobacteraceae > Limimaricola. The sequence goes on along the minus strand of JBFGEI010000031.1, from coordinate 8,028 downwards.
GCTCTCCTCGCCGTCGTCGCTGTCGCCGACCGCGCGGCTTTCATCGGTCTCGAGCCACTCCTCGAGCTCTTTCGGCGGCATGTTCAGCAGCAGCTGCCACTCTTCCCAGATTTCGTCCTGCGTCTTGCTCATCACGTTCTCCCTGGCTACCGGCCAACCCCGGTGGGACCGAACCGGTTCCGGTCAGCGTGGTGCCGGCAGCAGCTGGGTGATGCCGACCGCGGCGCCGCGCGCCAGGCTCGGGTCGAGCGACATCGGGATGTATTCGCCGCGGCGCCACAGCTCGCCCATGTCGTCGTAGTAGCGCGACAGCGGGTGGCCGGACTGGCCGGTCGAGATGATGAACACCGAGCTGTCGGGGTCGGCGAAGTCGTAGACCCCGCGATAGCCGGCGGCGTGGACGTTGCGGAACGGGTTCGGCCCGGTGCCGGCGCTCAGCCCGCGCATCAGCGTGTTGTCGCCGCCGCTGGTCGACTGGTGGATGTTGACGAACCAGCCGAGGAACGGCGCCGCGCCGAGCACCGGGTGGTTCTGTTCGGCTTCGTGGGCATCGCCCCAGCGCAGGCTGTCGAGATTGCCGCCGTAGGTCTCGGTGATCCACAGCAGCGCGTCGTCCAGCGCCAGCCGGGCGATGTCGCTGCAGGTCTCGACCGGTGCCGACTGCTGCACGTCGCACCAGACCCCGGCGCCGCCGATGTCGCGGAACACCCGGTCGACGAACAGCGGCTGAAGCTGGCGGAATTCGGTGCCGAGCGGCCCGAGTTCGTCGCGGATCAGCCGGTCCTGCAGCGCCCGCATCCAGGCGGCGTAGATCAGCGGCTCGGGCATGTGTTCGTTCATCTCGCCGTTCCACTCGGCAAGAAGCTTCAGCGCCTGCTCGCGCTGGCGCAGCGGCGTGCCGTTCGTCGCGGCCTCGCCGGTGAACCACAGATCCGCGCCGACCAGCGGCAGCAGCGCCCGTGCGGTCGGGCTGACGGTATCGAGCTGGGCCTCGATGAAGCTCTCGCGGGTGTGGACCTCGCGTGATTGCATCAGCCCGCGCCAGCGCGCGATCCGCTGGGTGTCGCCCCAGTGGTACGACACGTGGTCCGGAAACGGCCGGTTGACGGTCTTGTTGTTGGTGTTGCCCAGGATGCCGCCGGCCGGATCGAGGAACTCGGGGTTGCTGCCGTAGGGCAGGATGCCGGTCCAGCGGTTTTCGGCGACGTAGCCCAGCGTCGGCATCCGGCCCTTGCTCTGGTGGCCGGGATCGCGCGCCGGGATCGCACCGACGGTCTTCATCGCGATGCGGTTGCGATCGGCCATCACCAGGTTCTGCGCCGGCGCGATCTGCAGCCGGCCCGAGGCTATGCCCTGTTCGACGCTGCGCGCCTGCATCAGCCGCAGCCCGGCGGACATGCTGGTGTCGTCGGCCGACAGGCCGGTCCAGGCCAGGGTGGTGACGTGGCCGGCGGGGCGGATCGTGCCGAGGTTGAACTGGTCGGGCGGCAGCACCGGCCCGTTCGATGTCCATTGCAGATGCAACGTCACCGCCGGCGCGTCGCGGATCTCGACGATGCTGTCGCGGCTGCGGAAATTTTCCCAGCCGTCGGGCGTGCGGTACTGGTTGGCGTCGCGCGGGTTGACCTCTTCGGCGTAGACGTCCTGGTCGTCGGCGTAGCTCGCGGTGATGCCCCAGCCGAGATCGGCGCTGCGCCCGGTCAGGATCAGCGGGATGCCGGGGATCGTCGCGCCGATCACGCCGCCCGATTGCAGTTCGAGCCGCGCCAGGTACCAGATCGCCGGCGCGGTCAGCGGCCGGTGCGGGTCGTTGGCCAACAGCGTCGCCCCGGTGGCCGAGCGGTCCGGCCCGGCGGCCCAGGCGTTCGAGGCGCCCGACAACTCGGCCGGCTGGATCGCCGACAGCGGGTCGCGCGGCGCCGGCGCGGCGGCCGCGGTGCGGCGGGGCAGCTCTGGCATCAGCTCGGCGTAGCGCGGCAGCGCCGCGAGGCCGGGGCCCGGCACGTCGGGCAGGATGTCGCCCAGCCGATCGTCGTCGAGCACCAGCGACAGCCGGGCGCGCAGCACCTCGTTCTGCAGCTGGTCGCTTTGCTGCAGCGCCATCAGCTTCAGCACCGCGATGCTGTCGGCCGGCTGCCACGGCGCGATCGCCTGGTTGAACAGCCACATCTCGGGCGCGCCACGGCCCCGGGCGCCGGCGTTGACCTGGCCTATCCAGGCGTTGACGCCCTCGGAATAGGCCGAGAGCGCGGTCTTGGCCTGCGGGTCCTGATCCTCGACCGAGGCCACCGACAGGTTGTAGAGATCGAGCCGGCGCAGCAGCGTGTCGCTTTGCAGCCCGCGGCTGCCGAACAGCTCGGACAGCCGGCCCTGCACGGTGCGGCGCAGCATCACCATCTGCCACAGCCGGTCCTGGGCATGGGCGTATCCAAGCGCGAAGAACACGTCGGCGTCGTTGCGGCCGAACACATGCGGCACGTTGGCGTTGTCGCGGACGATCTCGACCGGGGCGGTGATCCCGGCGACCCGGACCCGGCCGTCGTAGTCGGGCAGCGACCGCGCCGCGAACCAGTAGGTCAGGCCGAACCCGGCCAGGCCAAGCACGATGAGCCCGATCGTCAGGCGCAGAAGCCAGCGGAACAAGACGGCCATTCATCCCCCGGAAACGCGCGCGAAGGGCCCGTGCTTGACGGGCCGGTTGGGGCCGGTGACTATCGCGCTTCCGGGCCGAGCGAAAGGCCCCGAGGCCAGGGGAGACATGATGGCACGGGTTACATTTCTGGGATTGGGCGTGATGGGCTATCCGATGGCGGGGCATCTCGCCGCCGCCGGGCACCAGGTCACCGTCTACAACCGCAGCGCCGCCAAGGCCGAGTCCTGGGTGGCGCAGCATGGCGGCGCCCATGCCGCGACGCCGGCCAAAGCGGTGAAGGACGCCGAGATCGTCTTCGCCTGCGTCGGCAACGACGACGACCTGCGCAGCATCTGCCTCGGGCCCGACGGCGCGCTCGGCGCGATGGCCAGGGGCGCGCTGTTCGTCGACCACACCACGGTCAGCGCCGCGGTCACCCGCGAGCTTGCGGCGGTGGCGGATGAGCACGGGCTTGGCTTCGTCGACGCGCCTGTATCTGGCGGCCAGGCCGGGGCCGAGAACGGCCAGCTGTCGGTGATGTGTGGCGGCGCGCAGGCGGATTTCGACCGCGCCGAGCCGGTGATCGACGCCTATGCCAAGATCTGCCGACGCTTGGGCGAAAGCGGCGCCGGACAGCTGGCGAAGATGGCCAACCAGATCGCCATCGCCGGGCTGGTGCAAGGACTGTCGGAATCGCTGGCCTTCGCCGAGAAGGCCGGGCTCGACGGCCGGGCGCTGGTCGAGGTGATCAGCCAGGGCGCCGCCGGCAGCTGGCAGATGGTGAACCGCCACAAGACCATGCTCGACGACCAGTTCGAGCACGGCTTCGCGGTCGACTGGATGCGCAAGGATCTCGGGATCTGTCTCGACGCCGCCGACGAGATCGGCGTCAGCCTGCCGGTGACGGCGCTGGTCGACCAGTTCTACAAGGACGTCCAGCAGATGGGCGGCGGTCGCTGGGACACCTCGTCGCTGATCAAGCGGCTGCGGCGCGACTGACCGACACGCTTGGGAAACGGAAAACGGCGCCGGGGATCCCCGGCGCCGTTCTGGTTTCGGATCGCCGGCGCGGGGCCGGTCAACGCTCCGGGATCAGCCCGCGCGGGCTGAACCGCAGCACCATCAGCAGGATCACTCCCATGGTCATCAGCCGCATATGCGCCGCCGCGTCGGTCAGGTGGCCGCGCAGCCAGCTGGTTTCCGCCATCCCCGAGGTGATCACGTCCATCAGCCACAGGCCGAGCGGTTCGACCATCACCCAGAGCCACCAGATCAGCATGCCGCCCAGAACCGAGCCGTAGTTGTTGCCCGAGCCGCCGACGATCACCATCACCCAGACCAGGAAGGTGAAGCGCAGCGGCTGGTACGAGCCGGGCGTCAGCTGGCCGTCCAGCGTGGTCATCATCGCGCCGGCGATGCCGCAGACCGCGGAGCCGAGGATGAAGATCTGCAGGTGCCGCGCGGTGACGTTCTTGCCCATCGCCTCGGCCGCCACCTCGTTGTCGCGGATCGCCCGCATCATCCGGCCCCATGGCGACGCCAGCGCCCGCTGCGCCAGCCACAGCACGATCACCAGCACCACGGTGAACAGCGCCGCGTAGAGCAGCTTGACCCAGAGGGTCGAGGCGGTGGTCGGATCGATGCCGAAACCGGCGGCGCGGGCGACGAAACCCGGGTCGGACTGCAGCTCGATCTCGAACGGCACCGGCCGCGGAATCCCGATGACGTTCTTCACGCCGCGGGCCAGCCAGTCTTCGTTTTTCAGCACCGCGATGATGATCTCGGCGATGCCGAGCGTCGCGATCGCCAGGTAGTCCGACCGCAGCCCGAGCGCCGCCTTGCCGATCACCCAGGCCGCGCCCGCCGCCAGCAGGCCGCCGACCGGCCAGGACAGCAGCACCGGCAGGCCCAGGCCGCCAAGGTAGCCGGCGCGCGACGGGTCCACCGCTTCGACCGCGTCGACGCCCGGATCGAGCACGGCGCGGAACGCGAAGAAGCCGGCGACCAGCAGCACGAGCATCACCAGCGGCCGCGCCTTGTGGCGACGCATCTTCTTCCAGACCAGCGCCGCCAGGGCGATCACCGCGACGCCGCTGGCCAGGCCGGCCAGCAGCCGCAGCCCGCCGGCGTTCCAGGCCTCGGCGACCGGCGGCAGCGGAATCAGCACCGCGGCCAGGCCGCCGAGCGCCACGAAGCCCATGACGCCGACGTTGAACAGCCCGGCAAAGCCCCACTGCAGGTTGACGCCAAGCGCCATGATCGCCGAGATCAGACCCATGTTGACGATGGTCAGCGCCAGGTTCCAGCCCTGCATCAGCCCGGTGCCGATGATCAGAAGCGCCATCAGCGCGAAGAGTAGCGGTGCGCGCAGGCTCATACGGATTGTCCCTTGAAGAGGCCGGTCGGCTTGAACAGCAGCACGATGATCAGGATCGCGAAGCTCACGGCGAATTTGTAGTCGGTCGACAGCAGCTGCACGAGACCCGAGGGTTCGAGGCTGTCGGGCAGGGCGTAGACCAGCACCTTCTTCCAGGCGTAGGTGATCAGCACCTCGGAGAAGGCGATCACGAAGCCGCCGGCGATGGCGCCCAGCGGGTTGCCGAGACCGCCGACGATGGCGGCGGCGAAGATCGGCAGCAGCAGCTGGAAGTAGGTGAAGGCCTTGAACGACTTGTCGAGGCCGTAGAGCACGCCCGCGGTGGTCGCCAGCGCCGCCACGATCAGCCAGGTGACCATCACCACCCGTTCGGGGTTGATGCCCGACAGCAGCGCGAGGTCCTCGTTGTCGGAAAACGCGCGCATCGACTTGCCGGTGCGGGTCTTGTTGAGGAACCAGAACAGCAGCGCCACGGCCACCGCCGCGGTCACCAGGGTGATCACCGTGGTCGACCGGATCGCCAGCCCCTCGGCCAGGCCGGTCGCTTCCTTGAAGTCGCGGGCGTTGACCACGAAGCGGGCGCCGTCGGCGAAGTTGATGTCGCCGACGCCGATGATGAAGCGGACGATGCCGTTCATCACGAACATCACGCCGATCGACACGATCACCAGCACCACCGGCGCCGCCTTCTGCTTGCGGTAGAACCGGTAGACCAGGCGGTCGGTGCCCAAGAGCAGCAGACCGGTGATCGCGATGCCGACCGGCAGCGCCAGCAGCGCGGTCGGCAGCGGCCCGAAGCTGACGCCCAGCGACTGCAGGCCCCAGGTGACCAGGATCGTCGCCATGGTGCCGAAGGCCATGGTGTCGCCATGCGCGAAGTTGGAGAACCGCAGGATGCCGTAGATCAGCGTCACCCCGAGCGCCCCCAGCGCCAGCTGGGCGCCGTAGGCGGCGCCGGGCACCAGCACGAAGTTCGAGAGCGCCACCAGCGCGTTGATGAAATCGGTCATTGCAGGATCTCGCAGCGCAGGAATTCGATGGAGGTCTTGGCGGCGTCGCCGTCGCGCAGCCGGTGCCAGGTGGCGTTGCTGTCGTCGTTCAGCAGCAGGGTCTGCCGGTCCCGGTCGCCCTCGCGCCACCGAAACAGCCGCAGCCCGTCGGGCGCCTGCGCCTCGGCCTCGATCTCGTCATAGGAGATCGAATAACTGCCGCTGCCGTCGGCGGCGCGGTCGCGCGGGGTCAGGTTGAAGCGCTGCATCGTGGTTGCCGGGGTGCAGGCGCCGGCGGCGTCGCAGCGGCTCACGATCTGGCAGTCGAACACGATCCGCGCGCCCTCGGCCTGGGCGGCGGCAGGCAGCGCGGCGATCAGCAGGGAGGCGAAACGCATGATCATCCTCCCAGGAAGGTGCGGCGCACCTCGGGGTCGGCCAGCAGCTCGGCGCCGGTGCCGGTGTAGCCGTTGGCGCCCTGCACCAGCACGTAGCCGGTGTCGGCGATCTCCAGCGCCTGGCGGGCGTTCTGCTCGACCATCAGGATGGTGATGCCGGCGCGGGCGACCTCGATGATCCGGTCGAACAGCTCGTCCATCACGATCGGCGACACGCCGGCGGTCGGCTCGTCGAGCATCAGCACCTTGGGCTGGGTCATCAGCGCCCGTCCGACCGCGACCTGCTGGCGCTGGCCACCCGACAGCTCGCCGGCGGCCTGGCGGCGCTTGTCGCGCAGGATCGGAAACAGGTCGTAGACCTGCTCGATCGTCGGCCGGATGTCGTCGCGGCGCAGGAAGGCGCCCATCTCGAGGTTCTCCTCGACGGTCATCGAGGTGAAGATGTTCGAGGTCTGCGGCACGAAGGCCATGCCCTTGGCCACCCGGTCCTGCGGGCTGAGCGCGGTGATGTCCTCACCGTCGAGCCGCACCGATCCCGAGCGCAGGTTCAGCATGCCGAACACCGCCTTCATCGCGGTCGACTTGCCGGCGCCGTTGGGGCCGACGATCACCGCGATCTTGCCCTTTTCCACACCCAGGGTGCAGCCGTGCAGGATGTCCGCGCCGCTGCCGTAGCCGCCGGTCATGGCTTCGCCGATCAGGAACGGTTCAACCACCGCGGTTCATCTTTCCGAAAATACGCATGTTCTGCCTCTCAGCCCTGGCCAACGGCCGCTTTGTTCTTCAATCCGGTGCCGAGATACGCCTCGATCACCGCCTCGTTTTCCATGATGTGCGCGGCGCTGCCCTCGGCCAGCACCTTGCCCTCGGCCATCACGATGACCGGGTCGCAGAGCCGGCCGATGAAATCCATGTCGTGCTCGATGACGCAGAAGGTGTAGCCGCGCTCCTTGTTGAGCCGGATGATCGCGTCGCCGATGGTGTTCAGCAAAGTGCGGTTCACCCCGGCGCCGACCTCGTCGAGAAACACGATCTTGGCGTCGACCATCATCGTGCGGCCCAGTTCGAGCAGCTTCTTCTGGCCGCCCGACAGGTTGCCGGCGCGTTCGTCGGCCAGATGGGAAATCGTCAGAAATTCAAGGACATCGTCGGCCTTCTTCGCAAGGTCGCGTTCCTCGGCGGCGATCCGGGCACGGCCGAACCAGGCGTTCCACAGGGTTTCGCCGGACTGGTCGGCGGGCACCATCATCAGGTTCTCGCGCACCGTCATCGACGAAAACTCATGCGCGATCTGGAAGGTGCGCAGCAGCCCCTTGTGGAACAGCTCGTGCGGCGGCAGGCCGGTAATGTCCTCGCCATCCATGGTGACCCGGCCGGAGGTCGGCGGCAGCCGCCCGGCGATCACGTTGAACAGCGTGGTCTTGCCGGCGCCGTTCGGGCCGATCAGCCCGGTGATCGATCCGGCTTCGATCGTCAGAGACGCGCCATCGACGGCGTGAAAGCCGCCGAAATGGCGGTGAAGGTTCTCGACGGTGATCATCCTGGTCCCCGTTTCCGTCCGGTTTCCCTGTTCATTCAGGGGTCTGGACGTTCTTGTTAATGTTTTTTTGATTGGTGCCGCGGGCCCCGAAC
>JBFGEI010000030.1:0-18000 GCA_041580155.1 Limimaricola sp. | reverse complement strand
GCGGCGATGTTCGCCGAACTGCCGCCCATCGCCACCATCATCTCGCGCGCGGCGCGGGTCCGGGTGCCTGGCGGTGTCGGCGTGAGATCCATGCCGACCCGGCCGATCACCAGGAATCGCCGCCCGCTCAGCCGATCGAGCCGCATCACACGCCCCGCCGCTGCCGCGCCCGGCCGGCCTCTTGGTCGCGATGCGCCGCCGCGACCCGGTCGCTGTCCGACACCTGCGGCGTGCCGACCTCCCACCAGGCGTGACCGCGCGTGGTCCAGCCGTCGTGCGGGTCGACCTTCATCACGATGACATGGCTGCGGTCGCCGGCCTGCGCCCTGGCGAAGGCGGCGCGCAATTCGTCCGGACCCGAGACCTCCTCGGCCACCGCGCCCTGCGACGCGGCATGGGCCACGAAATCGACGGCGAAGGGATCGCGGATCGTCGGGCAATCGGTCAGCAGGTTGTTGAAGCTTGTGTTGCCGGTGTTGGTCTGCAGCTTGTCGATCACCGCGAAGCCGCCGTTGTCGAGCACCAGCACGATCAGCTTCCTGTCGCTCAGCACCGACGAATAGAGGTCGGAATTCATCATCATGTAGGACCCGTCGCCGATGAACACGATGGTGTCGCGCTCGGGCTCGCGCTGCGCCTGCGCGATCCGCGCGCCCCAGGCGCCCGAGATCTCGTAGCCCATGCAGGAAAAGCCGAACTCGACGTCGACGGTGCCGATCCCGAGGCTGCGCCAGTTCGCCGTGACCTCGGCCGGCAAGCCGCCGGCGGCGGCGACGATGCGGTCGCGCGGGTGGCACATGTCGTTCACCACGCCGATCGCCTGGGCGTAGGAATTCGGCCGGTTGCCCGTAGCGACGTTGCCGGCGACATAGGCGTCCCAGCGGCGCCGTTCGTCCTGCGCCCGCGCCACCCAACCTTCGGGCGCGGCATAGTCCAGCCCCTGCCCCAGCGCCGCCAGCGCCAGCCGCGCATCGCCCACCACCGGCAGCGACCGGTGCTTGATCGCGTCGTGCCGCGCGGCGTTGATGGACACGAACCGCGCCGCCTTGTCGAAGGCGGTCCAGGACCCGGTGGTGAAGTCCTGCAGCCTGGTTCCGACCGCCAGCACCAGGTCGGCCTCGGCGGCGATGGCGTTGGCGCTGTCGGAGCCGGTGACCCCGATCGGCCCGATGTTCAGCGGATGCGTCGCCAGCATGTTGGCGCGGCCGGCGATGGTCTCGACCACCGGGATCGCATGCGCTTCGGCAAAATCGGTCAGCGCCTGCACCGCGCGCGAATACTGCACCCCACCGCCGGCGATGATCATCGGGCGCTTCGCGGCCGTGAGCGCGGTGCGGGCCTCGGCGATCTCGTCGGGGTCGGGCGCGGCGCGGCGGATCCGGTGCACCGTCCTGGCGAAGAACGCGTCCGGGTAGTCGTAGGCCCAGCCCTGCACGTCCTGCGGCAGGCCGATGAACGCCGGTCCGCAATCGCCCGGGTCGAGCATCGTCGCGATCGCCGCCGGCAGCGACTGGATCACCTGCGCCGGGTGGCTGATCCGGTCCCAGTAGCGCACCACCGGCTTGAAGGCATCGTTGACGCCCAGCGTCGGGTCGCCGAAATTCTCCATCTGCTGCAGCACTGGGTCGGGCAGCCGCGTCAGGAAGCCGTCGCCGCACAGCAGCAGCAGCGGCAGCCGGTTGGCATGGGCAAGTCCCGCCGCGGTCAGCAGGTTCATCGTGCCGGGTCCGGCGCTGGCGGTGCAGAACATGAACCGCTGACGCAGCCATTGCTTGGTGTAACCGGCGGCGGCAAAGCCCATGCCCTGTTCGTTCTGGCCGCGATACAGCGGCAGCGCCTCACGCGCGCCGTGCAGCGCCTCGCCCAGACAGGTGACGTTGCCATGGCCGAAGATCCCGAAGCCGCCGCCGCACAGCCGCATCTCTTCGCCGTCGATCTCGATGAACTGGTTTTCCAGCCAGCGAATGATCGCCTGCGCCGTGGTCAACCTTATGCTGCTGTCTGCTGTCGTCATCTCGGCGCGACCTTTGCGAAGTTGCGCTCGGTCCGCGAATGGCGCTTGCGAGCCTGCGACTCCCAAGCTACGTTTTTTGCAACCGGTTGCAAGGTATTTTCCGGCATGGGGCGGGCGCGATGCGGCAGATCGGTCTCGGCATTCTCGGCGGCGGCTACATGGGCAAGGCCCATGCGGTCGCGATGTCGGCGGTCGGCGCGGTGTTCGACACCGCGCTGCGGCCACGGCTCGAGATGATCTGCGCCGCCAGCCCCGACAGCGCCGAGCGCTACCGCGCCGCCTACGGGTTTGCCCGCGCTACCCACGACTGGCGGGCGCTGGTCGCCGATCCGGGCGTCGAGGCCATCGTGATCGCCACGCCGCAGGAGCTGCACCGCGAGATCGCCGAGGCCGCCTTGGCGCTGAACAAGCCGGTGCTGTGCGAAAAGCCGCTGGGCGCCTCGCTCGACGACAGCCGCGCGATGGTCGCCGCCGCGGCGGCGTCGGGGGCGGCGAACATGGTTGGCTACAACTACATCCGCACCCCGGCCAGCCGCTTTGCCCGGCAGCTTGTCGCGGCCGGCGAGATCGGCCGCGTCACCTGGTTTCGCGGCGAGCACGCCGAGGATTTCATGGCCGACCCCGAGGCCCCCGCGACCTGGCGCAGCCGCGGCGCGGCGAACGGCACGCTGGGCGATCTTGCGCCGCACATGATCAACGCGGCGCTGGCGCTGATCGGGCCGATCTCGCGGGTGATGGCGCAGGTCGAGACGGTGCACTCCAGTCGCCCCGGCGGGCCGGTCGACAACGACGACCAGGCGCAGCTGATGTGCCGGTTCGACAGCGGGGTGATGGGTCAGATGTACTTCAGCCGCATCGCGACGGGGCGCAAGATGGGCTACGCCTACGAGATCTCCGGCACCAGGGGCGCGATCCGCTTCGACCAGGAGGACCAGAACGCGCTCTGGCTGTACCGCCGCGACGGCCCCGACGCCGAACGCGGGTTCCGCAAGATCCTCGCCGGGCCGTCGCACCCCGACTACCTGCCGTTCTGCCAGGGCCCCGGCCATGGCACCGGCTATCAGGACCAGATCATCATCGAGGCGCGCGATTTCCTGGCCGCGATCGACACCGGCCAGCCGGTCTGGCCGACGTTCCGCGACGGCCACGAGGTCAACCGGGTCATCGCCGCCGCCCGCGCCTCGGCGCAAGACGAAACATGGCAGGACGTCGGGAATTTCTGAAGCCGCGAAAGGTCACGGAATGACGATCAGCATTGGCAACGCCCCCTGTTCCTGGGGGGTCGAATTCGCGGGTGATCCGCGCAACCCCGATTGGCGCTCCGTGCTGCGCGATTGCGCCGAGGCCGGCTATCGCGGCATCGAACTTGGCCCGGTCGGCTTCATGCCGGAAGACCCGGCCGTGCTCTCCGATGCGCTGGCCGAGCACGAGTTGGAGCTGATCGGCGGCGTCGTCTTCCAACCGTTCCACGATCCCGCGGCCTGGGGCGATCTGCAGCACGCGGCGCGGCGCACCTGCGCCGCGCTGACCGCGCATGGGGCCCGGCATCTGGTGCTGATCGATTCCATCTCGCCGCGCCGCGCCGGCACCGCCGGCCGCGCCGCCGAGGCCGAGCAGATGGGCCGCGACGAATGGGCGGCGCTGCGCGACCGGATCGCGACCATCGCCCGGATCGGCAGCGAGGACTACGGGCTGACCGTCGGCATCCACGCCCATGCCGCCGGCTTCATCGACTTCGAACCCGAGCTCGAGCGGCTGCTCGACGAGATCGATGACGACCTGCTGAAGATCTGCTTCGACACCGGGCATCATGCCTACGCGGGCTTCGATCCGGTCGGTTTCGCGAAGCGCCACATGGAGCGCATTTCCTACCTTCACTTCAAAGACATCGATCCGGCGATCAAGGCTGCCGCCATCGACCGGCGCCGCGGCTTCTACGAGGCCTGCGGCGACGGCATCTTCTGCAACCTGGGCCGGGGCGAGGTGGATTTCCCGGCGCTGCGCCGACTGCTGCTCGACGCCGGCTACGACGGCTGGTGCACCGTCGAGCAGGACTGCGATCCGGCGCGCGACCCGGACCCGCTGGGCGATGCGCGCAAGAACCGCGACTATCTGAGATCGATCGGCTTCAACTAGGGGGCGGCCATGGCGAAACTGAAATGGGGCATGATCGGCGGCGGCGACGGCAGCCAGATCGGCCCGGCGCACCGGCTTGCCGCCGGGCTCGACGGCGCGTTCGAGTTCTGCGCGGGCGCGCTCGATCATCGGCCGGACGTCGGTCGCGCCTTCGGCCAGCGGCTCGGGCTGGCGTCGGACCGGTGCCATGGTGACTGGCGCGAGATGCTGGAGGCCGAGCGCCGCCGCGACGATCCGATCGACCTGGTGACCGTCGCGACGCCGAACGCCACGCATTTCGAGATCACCCGTGCCTTCCTCTCGGCCGGCTTTCACGTGCTGTGCGAAAAGCCGATGACGATGACCGTCGACGAGGCCGAGGAGATCGTCCGGCTCGCGGCCTCGACCGGGCGGATCTGCGCCGTCAACTACGGCTATTCGGGCTACGCGCTGGTGCGGCACATGCGGGCGATGGTGGCGCGCGGCGACCTTGGAAAGGTCCGGCTGGTGAAGGCCGAGTTCGCGCATGGCCACCACGCCGACGCCGCCGATGCCGAGAACCCGCGGGTGCGCTGGCGCTATGACCCGGCGCAGGCCGGGGTGTCGGCGGTGTTCGCCGACTGCGGCATCCACGCGCTGCACATGGCAAGCTTCGTGACCGGGCAGAATGTCACAAGGCTCTCGGCCGACACCGTCAGCTGCATCGGCAGCCGGACGCTCGAGGACGACGCGATGGTCAACTTCCGGATGGACGGCGGCGCCGTGGGCCGGCTCTGGACCAGCTCGATCGCGCTGGGCCGGCAGCACGGTCTGACGCTTCAGCTGTTCGGCGAGACCGGCGGGCTGCGCTGGGCGCAGGAGCAGCCGAACCAGCTGTACTGGATGCCGCTTGGCGGCCGGCTGCAGGTGATCGAGCGCGGCGAGGCCGGGCTCAGCCCCGAGGCCGACCGCGCGAGCCGGGTGACGATCGGCCACGCCGAGGGCATGCCGCTGGCCTTCGCCAACATCTACAGCGACCTGGCCGAGGCGATCCGCGCCGCCCGCGACGACCGCGCCGTCGACCCGGCGGCCGATCTCTACCCGCGCGCGATCGACGGGCTGCGGTCGATGGCGGCGGTGTTCGCGGTGGCGCATAGCGGCGATCGCGACGGCGCTTGGGTCGAGGCCCGGCCGCCGATGCTGCGCTGACCGGTCAGCCGGTCCTTGGTGGCCGCAAGGTGCCGCGCTCGATCACCCTGCAGGGAAAGATCCGCGCCTCCGGGTCGCGCTGCGGGTCGTTCAGCAGCGCCGCGACCAGTTCGATCGACGACCGGACGATCTGCCGGATCGGCTGGTGGATCGTGGTCAGGTCGATGTTCTCCCAGCGCGACATCTCCATGTCGTTGACCCCGAGAAGCCCGACGTCGCCCGGCACCGACAGGCCGCGGTCGCGCAGCGCCGACAGCGCGCCGATCGACAGCACGTCGTCGCCGCAGAAATACGCCTCGGCCGGCGGATCGGATAGCAGCCGCAGCATCTCGCGGCGGCCGGCCTCGAAGGAATAGTCGTCGGCAAAGCTGTAGCTGGCCGCGACGCCGCCATGCGCCGCGATCTCGGCGCGAAACCCGGCATGGCGGTCCTGGGTCGAGGTCGCGGCCTGCGGCCCGCCAAGAAACCCCAGCCGGGCATAGCCGCGATCGATCAGCGTTCGGGCGGCAAGCCGGCCGCATTCGACGTTGTCGACCCCGACCGCGTGCACCTTGGGATCCGACGCGTAGCGCCCGAAGGCATTCACCACCGGCACCCCGGCGTCGCGGAACGCGCCGGAAAATCCCGGCGGCAGCGTCGAGGAGGCGACGATCACCGCGTCGACCGAATACTGCCGCAACATCCGCACCGAATCCGCCGGGTCGACCACCTCTGACAGGTTGACCAGCAGCGGCCGCAGCCCGCGCTCCTGCAGCCCGCGGGTGAACAGGTCGAAGATCTCGAGAAAGATCGGGTTGTGAAAGTTGTTCGCCACCAGCCCGATCAGCTTGGTGCGGCCGGTGGTCAGCGACGAGGCCAGCGCGTTCGGGCTGTAGCCCAGCTCCTGCGCCGCCTTCTCGACCTTGCGGCGCATCTTCGGCGACACCGAGGCGCCGGCGGTGAAGGCGCGCGACACCGCCGACCGTGAAACCCCCGCCCGCTCCGCGACGTCTTTCAGTGTAACCGCCATCGGCGCCCTGCCCCCGTGTCAGACCGGCGCCGTCATACCCGGCTGCCGGGTCGAATGCAGCATGCGATTCAGCAGCCGGTTTTGCAACCGGTTGCAAAAAATCGCCCCCTGTGGCTAAATCGACTCGAAGGATCGGGGGAGGACCGCTCTTTCGCCATGTGGATCAGAGAAACCTGGGAGGGAAGCTCGATGTCACCGATTCAGAAACTTGCCTGTTGCGCCGCCGTCGCCGCCGCGCCGCTGATGATCGCCACGGCGGTGCAGGCCGAAGGCGAGACCTACGTGCTGGTCAGCCATGCGCCAGACAGCGACGCCTGGTGGAACACCATCAAGAACGGCATCGCGCTGGCCGGCGAGCAGATGGACGTCGAGGTCGAGTATCGCAACCCGCCGACCGGCGACCTGGCCGACATGGCGCGGATCATCGAGCAGGCCGCCGCAAGCGGCCCTGACGGCATCATCACCACCCTGTCGGATTACGACGTGTTGTCGGGCCCGATCCGCGCCGCGGTCGACCAGGGCGTCGACGTGATCATCATGAACTCCGGCACCCCCGAGCAGGCCCGCGAGGTCGGGGCGCTGATGTACGTCGGGCAGCCGGAATACGATGCCGGGCTGGCGGCCGGGCAGCGCGCCAAGGACGACGGCGTGACAAGCTTCCTGTGCGTGAATCACTACATCAGCTCGCCGTCCTCGACCGAGCGCTGCCAGGGCTTCGCCGACGGTCTCGGGGTCGATCTGGGCAACCAGATGATCGACGCCGGCCAGGATCCGGCCGAGATCAAGAACCGGGTGCTGGCCTACCTGTCGGCCAATCCCGACACCGATGCGATCCTGACGCTCGGGCCGACCTCGGCCGACCCGACGCTGCTGGCGCTGGACGAGAACGGCATGGCCGGCGACATCTACTTCGGCACCTTCGACCTGGGCGCCAATATCGTCGAGGGCATCAAGGCCGGCACCATCGCCTGGGGCATCGATCAGCAGCCGTTCCTGCAGGCCTACCTGCCGGTGGTGGTGCTGACCAACTACCACCGCTACGGCGTGCTGCCGGGCAACAACATCAACTCCGGCCCCGGCTTCGTCACCGCCGACGGGCTCGAGATGGTCGAGAAGTTCGCCGGCGAATACCGCTGACGCGACGCCTCGGGCGGCGGCGTCGCTCCGCCGCCCGGCACCGTCAGCCTTGGGGGAGCTGCGCAGCATGTCGGACACACCGCAGGTCGCGATCGACGAGCGCGTCAAACCGATTTCGCCGCTGCGCCGGGCGCTGATCCGGCCCGAGCTGGGCGGCATCGTCGGCACCGTGGCGGTGTTCACCTTCTTTGCGATCTTCGCCTCGGGCAGCGGCATGTTCAACGCCCAGGGCATGATGAACTGGTCGATCGTCTCGGCCCAGTTCATGATCATCGCGGTCGGCGCCTGCCTGCTGATGATCGCCGGCGAATTCGATCTCAGCGTCGGCTCGATGATCGGCTTCGCCGGGATGATGATCGCGATCTTCGGAGTCACCATGGGCTGGCCGATGTGGATGGCGATCCTGGTGACCTTCGCGCTGTGCGTGGCGATCGGCGCGCTGAACGGCTTCATCGTCGTGCGCACCGGCCTGCCCAGCTTCATCGTGACGCTGGCCTTCCTGTTCATCCTGCGCGGCTTCACGATCTTCCTGCCGCAGACCATCGAGCGCAAGACCATCATCGGCGGCATCCGCGAGGCGGCCGAGGGCGACTGGCTGGCGGCGATCTTCGGCGGCAAGATCCTT
This sequence comes from Limimaricola sp., assembly GCA_041580155.1. Classification (GTDB taxonomy): domain Bacteria; phylum Pseudomonadota; class Alphaproteobacteria; order Rhodobacterales; family Rhodobacteraceae; genus Limimaricola. The sequence continues at coordinate 9,912 of JBFGEI010000030.1, read as the reverse complement.
GGCGGGCTGTTTCGCTGGCTCGGCGACGCCGGGATCATCGGCACCTTCAGCCGCGGGTCGCGGACCGGCGAACCGGTGGTCGACGGCGTGCCGATGCTGATCATCTGGGCGCTGGCGCTGGTGGTCGCGGGCCACGTGCTGCTGACCCGCACCAGGTTCGGCAACTGGATCTTCGCCTCGGGCGGCGACGCGGAATCGGCGCGCAACTCAGGCGTGCCGGTGTCCCGGGTGAAGATCACCATGTTCATGTTCACCGCCTTCTGCGCCACCGTCTTCGCCACCTGCCAGGTGATGGAGTTCGGCTCGGCCGGCGCCGATCGGGGCCTGCTGAAGGAATTCGAGGCGATCATCGCGGTGGTGATCGGCGGCGCGCTGCTGACCGGGGGCTACGGCTCGGTGATCGGCGCGGCGCTGGGGGCGCTGATCTTCGGCGTGGTGCAGCAGGGGCTGTTCTTCGCCGGGGTCGAAAGCTCGCTGTTTCGGGTGTTCCTCGGGGTGATCCTGCTGTTCGCGGTGATCCTGAACACCTACATCCGCCGCATCATCACCGGGGAGCGCTGAAATGGCCGATCCGCTGATCCAGATGAAGAACATCGAGAAGCATTTCGGGTCGGTGATCGCGCTGGCGGGGGTGTCGGTCGATATCTTCGCCGGCGAATGCCACTGCCTGCTGGGCGACAACGGCGCCGGCAAGTCGACCTTCATCAAGACCATGTCCGGGGTTCACAAGCCGACCGCCGGCGAGATCCTGTTCGACGGCACGCCGATGCATTTCGCCGATCCGCGCGACGCCATCGCCGCCGGCATCGCCACGGTCCACCAGCATCTGGCGATGATCCCGCTGATGTCGGTCAGCCGCAACTTCTTCATGGGCAACGAGCCGGTGCGCAGGATCGGGCCGTTCTCGTTCTTCGACCACGATCTGGCCAACCGGGTGACGATGCAGGAGATGGAGAAGATGGGCATCGTGCTGCGCGGTCCCGACCAGGCGGTGGGCACGCTTTCGGGTGGGGAACGCCAGACCGTCGCCATCGCCCGCGCGGTGCATTTCGGCGCCCGCGTGCTGATCCTCGACGAACCGACCTCGGCGCTCGGGGTGCGGCAGACCTCGAACGTGCTGGCGACGATCGACAAGGTGCGGCGGCACGGCGTCGCGGTGGTGTTCATCACCCACAACGTGCGCCACGCGATGGCGGTCGGCGACCGCTTCACCGTGCTGAACCGCGGTCAGACGCTGGGCACCGCCGAACGCGGCGGCATCAGCGCCGAGCAGCTGCAGGACATGATGGCCGGCGGGCAGGAGCTGGCGGCGCTGGAGGGCAGCCTCGGCGGCACCGTCTGACCGGGCTCAGCCGCCAAGCATCCAGTCGCCTTCGGGCCAGAACGCGTGGAACGCGAAGGCGAACAGCACGTCATGCGGCACGTCGCGGCCCTGCGCGTCGCGCACCCGCACGTTGCCGACATCGCGGCCCTCGCCGATCCGCGCCGTGTCCAGCGCCGAGGCCTGGCCCGGCTCCCAGCTGATCACCAGCCCGGCCTCTTCGACCCGGCCCAGCTCGCGCAGCCGCGAAAACGGCCAGGCCCGGTCGCCGACCCGCACCACCCGCATCAGCGGCTCGATGCCATGCGGCGGCATCTCGCCGGAATAGAGGAACGGCCGGACCGAGCTGTCGTAGCTGACATAGGGGTTGCGGCCGTAGGCGCGTGACCAGTCGGGTTCGTCCATCACCAGCCCGTCGGGATGGGCGGCGCGGAACCGCTGCCAGCTGTCCATCCAACCCGGCAGCAGCTCGAGCTCGGCGCCGGTCATCTCTCCCACGATCCCGGTGCCGATCGCCTGCTGCCACCAGCTTTCGGTCTGCCGATCATACATCACCATGTCGGAATTGCGCAGCATGCCGGAGACGCCGAAGCTCAGCTCTTGCCCCGCCACCCGGCGGTCGAAGATCATCCCGGAATTGCACAGCGGGCAGAAGGTCACCGCCACCGGCACCCCGCCGACCGTGTCGTTGACGATCTCGTGCCAGGTCAGGTAGCGGATCGGATAGGCCCGCGCCGCCTGCCCCTGCAGCGCCAGCACCAGCACCGGCTCGGTCGGATCCAGCCGGGTTTCGGACCCGGCGGCGATCATCCGCGGCGCGTCGAGCGCTGGGATGCCGTCGCGCCCGGGCCCGCCCGAGATGATCTCGGACCACGACGCGATGCTGGTGGTGTCGAAATCGGTGTCGGGCCAGGCGCCGCGCCACAGCCGCGGCTCGGCCAGCGCCGCGCCGGCGGCGAGAATGCCCAATATCCCAATGGTGACTGCCAGACCGCGCATCTCGTACCCCTCCCGGTATTGCGCGATCAGCATGGCAGCCGGCCGGCCTTCCGCACAGCCCGTCTCACGCAGAGGTGACGCTTCGTGGTCGGAAGGCTGGAAACACCCGGCCAAACCAGCTACATGGCAGCCAAACCGACCAGCGGACCCTGCCCCATGCCCGGATCTATCCTGTCACGCTGCGAGGACCGCGGCCTGCGCCTGACCGAACAGCGCCGCGTCATCGCGCAGGTGCTGGAGGCCGCCGACGATCATCCCGACGTCGAAGAACTGCACGCCCGCGCCTCGGCCGAGGACGCGCGGATCTCGTTGGCCACGGTGTACCGCACGGTGAAGCTGTTCGAAGAGGCCGGGATTCTCGAGAAGCACGAATTCGGCGACGGCCGTGCCCGCTACGAGACCACCGACCGCGAACACCACGACCACCTGATCGACATGCATTCCGGCGAAGTCATCGAATTCGTCGACCCCGAGATCGAGGCGCTGCAGGACAGGATCGCGGCGCGGCTCGGCTACCGCCTGATAGGACATCGGCTCGAACTTTACGGCGTGCCGCAGAAACCCGGAAAGACCTAGATGGAAAACCTCCACGGCAGCATCCTGATGGTGCTCGGCATGGCCGGCTTCGCGCTGGAGGACATGTTCATCAAGCAGATGGCCGGGGCGCTGCCGGTCGGCCAGATCCTGATGCTTCTCGGACTTGGCGGCGGCATCGCCTTCGCGATCCTCAGCTGGATGCGCGGCGACCGGCTCTGGTCGCGCGATTTCCGGCACCCGGCGGTGATCGCCCGCAACCTGGGCGAAATCGTCGGCACCGTCGGCTTCATCACCGCGGTGGCGCTGTCGCCGCTGGCCACCGCTTCGGCGATCCTGCAGGCCAACCCGCTGCTGGTGACGTTGGGCGCCGCGCTGTTCTTCGCCGAGCCGGTCGGCTGGCGCCGCTGGACCGCCATCAGCGTCGGGCTGTTCGGGGTGCTGCTGGTGATCCGCCCCGGGATGGACGGCTTCGTGCCGACCTCGCTGTTCGCGGTCCAAGGGGTGATCGGCCTCGCCGCGCGCGATCTCGCGTCGCGCAAGGTGCCGCGCAACATCTCTTCGCTCAAGCTGTCGACCTACGCCTTCCTGATCTTAGTGCCGTTCGGCTACGCGATGACCCTGGTTACCGGCGAACCGCTGGTGATGCCCGACACGCTGGACAGCTGGCGGCTGGTCGGCGCGGTGACGGTCGGCGTCGCCGGCTATTACGCGCTGACCGCGGCGACCCGGCTTGGCGACATCTCGGTGGTCGCGCCCTACCGCTACAGCCGGCTCGTCTTCGCGCTGATCGTCGCCTATTTCGCCTTCGGCGAGCGGCCCGACGCGCTGACCTATGTCGGGGCCACGATCATCGTCGGCTCCGGCATTTACACGCTGCTGCGCGAGGCCCGGCTGCGGCGCGCCTCACGACGCGCTTCACGTCAGGTCACACCGGCGTTATAGAACCTTCGAACACGACCATCAGGAGATCTCCATGAGCACGATCATCGACATTCACGCCCGCGAAATCCTCGACAGCCGGGGCAACCCGACGGTCGAGGTGGACGTGATCCTCGAAGACGGCACGATGGGCCGCGCCGCGGTGCCCTCGGGCGCCTCGACCGGCGCCTACGAGGCGGTCGAAAAGCGTGACGGCGACAAGTCGCGCTACATGGGCAAGGGCGTGCTCGGCGCCGTCGCCGCGGTCAATGGCGAGCTGGCCGAGGCCGTGCTTGGCATGGACGTCACCGAGCAGGTCGAGATCGACCAGCTGATGATCGAGCTCGACGGCACCGACAACAAGGGCCGGCTTGGCGCCAACGCGATCCTCGGGATCTCGATGGCGGTCGCCAAGGCCGCCGCCGAATACACCACCCAGCCGCTCTACCGCTACGTCGGCGGCATGTCGGCCCGCGTCCTGCCGGTGCCGATGATGAACATCATCAACGGCGGCGAGCATGCCGACAACCCGATCGACATCCAGGAATTCATGATCATGCCGGTCGCCGCGACCAGCATCCGTGAAGCGGTCCGGATGGGCTCCGAGGTGTTCCACACCCTCAAGAAAGAGCTGTCGGCCGCCGGCATGTCCACCGGTCTGGGCGACGAGGGCGGTTTCGCGCCCGAGCTCGGCGGCACCCGCGAGGCGCTCGACTTCATCCTGAAGTCGATCGAGAAGGCCGGCTACAAGCCGGGCGAAGAGATCTACCTCGCGCTCGATTGCGCCGCGACGGAATACTACAAGAACGGCAAGTACGAGATGAAGGGCGAAGGCAAGAGCCTGACCTCGGCCGAGAACGTCGCCTACCTGCAGGCGCTGGTGAACGACTACCCGATCATCTCGATCGAGGACGGCATGTCGGAAGACGACTGGGACGGCTGGAAGGCGCTGACCGACGCGCTCGGCCACAAGGTGCAGCTGGTCGGCGACGACCTGTTCGTCACCAACCCGGCCCGTCTGAAGGACGGCATCGAAAAGGGCTCGGCGAACTCGCTGCTCGTGAAGGTGAACCAGATCGGCACGCTGACCGAGACCATGCAGGCGGTGGAAATGGCGCAGCGCGCCCGCTTCACCTGCGTGATGTCGCACCGTTCGGGCGAGACCGAGGACGCCACCATCGCCGACCTCGCCGTGGCCACCAACTGCGGTCAGATCAAGACCGGTTCGCTGGCCCGCTCCGACCGGCTCGCCAAGTACAACCAGCTGAGCCGGATCGAGGAAATGCTGGGCGAATCCGCGATCTACGCCGGCCGGTCGATCCTGCGCGGCTAAGCCGACCCAAGGTCCGACAAGCCCGAAGGGCCGCGGCGCAAGCCGCGGCCCTTTGCCGTTGTTGTTGCCGGTCCCGGCGCGCGGTATCACCCGTCACCACCCCCCCGCATCGGAGATGGCGATGGCCGCGAAGCCGAACGAGACAAACTCCCAGGGCGACGCCGGGGTCACGCATCACGACGCCCGTGGGCTGATTTGCCCGCTGCCGGTCCTTCGGGCGCGCAAGCTGCTGGCGTCGATGCCCGACGGCGCGGTGCTGGAACTGCTGGTCGACGACCCGGTGGCGCGGATCGACCTGGTGCATTTCTGCGCCGAGGCCGGGCACGCCCACCTCGGCATCATCGAGGACGGCACCGCCCAGCTGCACCGGATTCGCCGCGGCGCCTGACCGCCAAAGCGACACCGCCGTTTCGCCACGAAAAAGGCCGGGCAGGTTTCCCTGCCCGGCCTTCGTTTTCGCGACCTTCGGTCTTAGCGACCGAGCGACCACCAGCCACGACGGCGCGGCTTGCCGTCCTCGTCGTCGGCCTCTTCCGGCTCGGCCTTGGCCGGTTCCGGCTTGGTCGCCTCTACGGTCTCGGCGACCTTTTCCGCGACCTGCGGCATCACCTCGGGCGCGGCGGTCTCGGGCCGATCGCCGGCGTCGGCCAGATCGCTGCCGACGGCGGCGACTTCGGCCTCCTGCGGCACCGGCGCGGCTTCGGCCACCGGTTCGGCTTTCGGCTCGGCCTTCTTGCGACGCCGCGCCGGCTTGGGCTTGGGCGCGTCTTCGGCGTCAACCGCGGCTTCCGCCGGCTCGGCCTTCTTGCGACGGCGGCGCGGCTTGGGCGCCTCCTCGGTGGACTCGTCGGCGGTCGCGGCCTCGGCCACGGGGGCCTCGGCGGCCGGAGCTTCGGCGGTCGCAGCTTCGGAGGTCTCGGGCGCCTCGGCGTCCTTCTTGCGCGACCGGGTCCGGCGACGCGGCTTCGGGGCCTCTTCCGCCGGGGCGGTCTCGGTCGCTTCGGCCACCGCGGCGGCCAGCTCGGCCGGCGAGTCGGGCTCGGCGCTCACCGGCTGGTCGGCCGGCTCGGCGGCGCGGTCGTCGGCCTCGTCATCGGACTCGTCGCCCGACTCCTCGCCATTGCCCTCGGCCCCGGCTTCGCCGTTGCCACCCCGACGCCGCCGCCGACGCCGACGCTTCTTGCGCGGCTTGTCGTCGGCCTCGTCGCGGGTCTCGGCCTTGTCGCGGGTTTCGACTTCCTCGACGGCGGCCTCGACCGGCGCATCCGCTTCGGCTTCGGCCTCGTCGTCCTCGATCTCGTCTTCCTCGACCAGATCGTCGTCGAGGTCCTCCATCAGCGCGGCGTTCGACATCACCGGCGCCAGCTCGGGCACGGTACGGGTCGCGGTCTTGAACTTCTCGACCGCGAAATCGGGCGAGATCAGCGTGCCGTCACCCTCGACCCGCACCGCCATCGCGTAGCGCTGTTCGATCGCGGCGACGTGCTCGCGCTTGTGGTTCATCAGGAAGTTCATGATCGCGTAGGGGGCGCGGACCAGCACCTCCTTGGTGCGACCGCGGACGCCCTCTTCCTCGAGCTGGCGCAGGATCGCCAGCGCCACGTTGTCGTCGGAGCGCAGCAGGCCGGTGCCGTGACAATGCGGGCAAGGCTGGGTCGTCGCCTCGAGCATGCCGGGGCGCAGCCGCTGGCGGCTCATCTCCATCAGGCCGAAGCCGGAGATCCGGCCGACCTGGATCCGGGCGCGGTCAGTCTTGAGCTTGTCCTTGAAGCGCTTCTCGACCGCGGCGTTGTTCTTGCGCTCGTCCATGTCGATGAAGTCGATCACGATCAGACCGGCGAGATCGCGCAGCCGCAGCTGGCGCGCCACCTCATCGGCGGCCTCGAGGTTGGTCTTCAGCGCGGTCTGCTCGATCGAGCCTTCCTTGGTGGCGCGGCCCGAGTTCACGTCGATCGCGACCAGCGCTTCGGTGACGCCGATCACGATGTAGCCGCCCGAGGGCAGCTGCACCGTCGGGTTGAACATGCCCGACAGGTAGCTTTCGACCTGGAACCGGGCGAACAGCGGCAGCGGATCGGAGTACGGCTTCACGTTCTTGGCGTGCGCCGGCATGATCATCCGCATGAAGTCCTTGGCGATCCGGTAGCCTTCGGCGCCCTCGACGATGACCTCGTCGATGTCCTTCGAGTAGAGATCGCGGATCGACCGTTTGATCAGGTCGCCCTCTTCGTAGATCTTCGCCGGCGCGATCGATTTCAGCGTCAGCTCGCGGATCTGCTCCCACAGCCGCTGCAGGTATTCGTAGTCGCGCTTGATCTCGGTCTTGGTGCGCTGCGACCCGGCGGTGCGGATGATCAGCCCGGCCCCATCCGGCACGTCCATCTCGCCGGCGATCTCCTTGAGCTTCTTGCGATCCACGGCGTTGGTGATCTTGCGGGAAATGCCGCCGCCACGCGCGGTGTTCGGCATCAGCACGCAGTAGCGCCCGGCCAGCGACAGGTAGGTGGTCAGCGCCGCGCCCTTGTTGCCGCGTTCTTCCTTGACGACCTGCACCAGCATGATCTGCCGGACCTTGACAACTTCCTGGATCTTGTAGCGCTTGGGCCGCGGCTTGCGGGCCGGGCGCACGTCGTCGCTGTCGTCCTCGTCGGCGACGGATTCGATGCTGTCGTCCTTGTCGGCACCGGTCAGCGGCGCCTCGTCCTCGTCCTCGTCGCCGGCCGGGGTGTCGACCGGGGTCTCGCCCACGGTCTCCATCGGCGACGAGCCCTCGTCGTCGAGATCGACGGTCTCCATGCCCGAGACGTCGCGCGTCGCGACCGCGTCGGACCCGGTCTCGGCGGCCTTGCCGCGGCTGCGGCTGCGCGACCGGCGGCGGCGCGGCTTGTCGCCGGCCTCCTCGTCGTCGGTGCCGTCCTCGTCCTCGTCCTCGGCCTTCATGCTGTCGGCATAGGCGCGTTCTTCGGCCAGCAGCGCCTCGCGGTCGGCGATCGGGATCTGGTAGTAGTCGGGGTGAATTTCCGAGAACGCCAGGAAGCCGTGCCGGTTGCCGCCATAATCGATGAAGGCGGCCTGCAGCGAGGGTTCGACCCGGGTTACCTTGGCGAGATAGATATTGCCGGCCAGCTGACGCCGGGCCTGGCTTTCAAAGTCGAATTCCTCGACCTTGTTTCCGTCACAAACCACCACGCGGGTCTCTTCCGCGTGGGTGGCGTCGATGAGCATTTTCTTTGCCATGTTATCCATTCGCATGACGCGCCCGGCGGCGCCCCCGAAGGGGTCGGCCCGGCGTGGTCATGTCCGATTGTGGCGATCCGCGCGTCAGCGTCTGCGCGGCCCCTCGGGGCCGTCACTCGATCGCCTCTGTGTTGCGCGCGTTGCATCGCGGTTCTTCCTCGGCCCCGCATCCGGAGCCAGTTCATGCCCGGCCCTTCCCGATCAAATCGGTAGCGGCCCGGCGTCAGGTCAACGGCCCGCCAGGGGCCGGTCTCGTCCGCCGTCGGTGCCGGGGAACCCCGGCGCAGCGATTGCGGAAAATCCGTCCGGATCGCGGCCCGAGGCGCGCGTGTCCGTTCCACCCTACATAGCGGCAGGATACCGCCTGACACAATGGGCAATTAAAAAGGCCGCCCCGAAGGGCGGCCGGAATTTCCGCGACAGATCGCTGAAATCAAAGATAATCGGAACGCTGCAAGCCGTATTTGGCCATCTTTTCGTTCAAGGTCCGGCGCGGCAGGCACAATTCGTCCATCACCGCGACGATCGACCCCTTGTGACGCCGCATCGTGTTGTCGATCAGCATCCGCTCGAACGCCTCGACGAACTCCTTCAGCGGCTTGCCTTCGGTGGTCATCGCCTGGTCGACCTGGTCGTCGCTGTCGGCCATCAGCAGCGACGCGATCGACCCCGAGCCGCGCCGGTTCTGCAGCACCGCCCGCTCGGCGACGTTGATCAGCTGGCGCACGTTGCCGGGCCAGGGCGCCTGCAGCAGCTGCGCCGCCTCCTGAGCGCTGACCTCGGGGGCATCGCAGCCGTATTCATCGGCGAACTGCTCGGAGAGCCGGGTGAACAGCGCAAGGATGTCCTCGCCGCGCTGGCGCAGCGGCGGCACGGTGATCTTCAGCGCCGCCAGCCGGTAGAACAGGTCCGGGCGCAGCACGCTTTCGCAGGTCTTGCCCTCGTCCTGCAGGTTGCAGATCGCAACGATCCGGGTTTCCGCCGGGGTGCCCTGGTCGTTGATCGCGGTCAGCAGGCGCGCCTGCATCGACAGGCTCAGCGCCTCGATGTCCTCGAGCACCAGCGTGCCGCCACGCGCCTCTTCCAGCGCCGGCAGCGGCTCGTCCTCGGTGACCGGGCCGAACAGCCGCGTCGACAGCCGGTCTTCGTCATAGGCCGAGCAGGAGATCAGCACGAACTTCTTCGAGGCGCGGGCGCCGACCGCGTGCAACGCATGCGCCACCAGGGTCTTGCCGGTGCCGGTCTCGCCCTCGATCAGCACGTGGCCATCGGCCTGGCCGAGATCGAGGATGTCCTCCTTCAGCCGCTCCATCGCCGGCGAGGTGCCGATCAGCTTCGACATCAGCGCCGAGCCGTCGGACAGCTCGCGACGCAGCGCCCGGCTGTCGAGCACCAGCCTGCGGGCGTTGCTGGCCTTCTTGGCCAGCTCGGTCATCCGGTCCGGGTTGAACGGTTTCTCGAGAAAATCGAACGCCCCGAGCCGCATCGCCTCGACTGCCATCGGCACGTCGCCATGGCCGGTGATCATGATCACCGGTAGCGTGCTGTCGACGCTCTTGAGCTTGCG
>JBFGEI010000029.1:0-18188 GCA_041580155.1 Limimaricola sp. | reverse complement strand
TCGCCATGTCGAGCCGCCCCGGACCGGTGTCGGCCAGCCGCGGCGACACCGCGGCCCAGAACCACTCGGTGCCGGCGCTGCGGGCTGCCGCGCCCGACCCGGTGGTGGCGGCGCTGCCGGCGGCGGCCGGCGCCGCCGGGGCGCGCGGCGGCCGCGGCGCGATCTGCACGGTGATCCGTTTCGCGGTCCCGGCCTTCGGCACCGAAACCCGGCGGAAGGTGAAATCCGACTGCAGCCGCTCGGCCGCGACCGGCGCGGCAGCGACCACCGCCAGGCCCAGCGCCAGCGACAGCCCGGCGCAGCCCTTGCGGGCAAGCCGCAGGGCGCCGAGGGCCGAGGCCCGGGCTCGCGGTGTGATACTGGCCATGGGGCTGCTCCCTGCCCGTCATCGGTCCGTTCGGGACCTGCTTGTGGCCTTGAGTATTGCAGATCGACGGCCGCCGCGCGACGCCCGGCGCCACGCGAATCCGCGACTGGGGCGAAACCGCCACGCCCCGGCGTCGCGAAACCGCCGCAGACCGGCGCGGCCGGCCTTGGTTAATCTTGGGAAATCAGGGAGATGGCGTAAAGCTTAACAAAGCGGATAGCTGCAATAATACACGAAACTCGTCAAATTCCCGCCCCAATCCACCGGCTATATGAGGTCATCCAAAGCGGGGATCGTGCCCATAACAGGGCGGAACGACACGAACCGCCTCGGTAGCGAAACCTTGTCCACAAGCCCCCCAGGAGGGACCTGATATGCTGAACCTCATCAAAAATTTCCGCGCTGACGAAGATGGTGCGGTCACCGTCGACTGGGTCGTGCTGACCGCCGCCATCGTCGGCCTCGGTATTGCCGTTCTCGCCAGCGTCAGCGGCGGCGCCACCGCGCTGGCCACCGACATCGGCGCCGATCTGACCACGATGACCAACTGATCCCTTCGTCGTCCGACGCAGATTCAAGGGGGCCGCACCAAGGTGCGGTCCCTTTTCGTCCGTGACAAGGGCCACCGCCAGGCCCGGCAGTTCGTGCCGATCCGCCAGATACTTGGCACGGCCCGACCCTAGAATCACCATAATCCCGGGCCAGTCTGGTTGCCGAAGACTATGCGCGAAGCAGGAGGGTCCGATGTTGCGTTTCATCCGCCGATTCAGGAAAGCCGAGGACGGCGCCGTCACCGTCGATTGGGTGGTGCTGACCGCCGCGATGACGGTCTTCGGCGTCGGCGTTGCCACGATCATCAGCAATGCCGCGACCGACCCCGCCGACAGCATCGGCGCCCAGCTGACGACAATCGCCAACAACTGACCCCGAACGGACCAGCGACGGTCCGGACGGCGTCCGCGGTGCCAAGGCGCACCGCCGTCCACAGGAGGCACATCCCATGAGAGCCGTATTCGGATTGGTTCTGCTGATCGGCGTCGGGCTGGCCGGCTTCGCCGTCTACATGGTCCAAGGCTATTTCGAACAGCAGCAGGTCGCCCTGGAGCGCGAGCGGGCGCGGCCGCAAGTGCCGACGGTCGAGGTGCTCGCGGTCAACCGGATGATCGGCTTCGGCGAGGCGCTGACCGCCGAAGACATCGTCGTGGTGCGCTACGCCGAGCAGTTCCTGCCCGAGGGCGTGTTCCGCACCAACGAGGAGCTGTTCCCCGAAGGCACAGAGCTGCCGCGCACCGTGCTGCGGCAGATGGAGGCCAACGAGCCGGTGCTCGCCGTCAAGGTGACCGCCCCCGGCGAGGACGCCGGCATCACCACGCGACTGAAATCCGGCATGCGCGCCTTTGCGATCAGCGTCAACGCGACCAGCGGCGTCTCGGGCTTCCTGCGGCCGGGTGACCGGGTCGACGTCTACTGGACCGGGGTCAGCGATTTCGGCAACGGCGCCGGCAACGAGGTCACCAAGCTGATCGAGACCGGGCTGCGGCTGGTCGCGGTCGACCAGACCTCGGACCAGACCCTGTCCGAGGCGATCGTCGCCCGCACCGTCACCGTCGAGGCGACGCCGCAGCAGGTCGCCAAGCTGGCCCAGGCGCAGACTTCGGGCACTCTGGCGCTGTCGCTGGTCGGGCTGCGCGATGAAATCGTCGCCAGCGCCGTCGAGGTCGACCAGCGCAGCCTTCTGGGCATCGTCGAGCAGGAGCAGGTCGTCGAGGCGGCGCCGGTCGCGCCGCAGGTCTGCACGATCCGCACCCGGCGCGGCGCCGAGGTGGTCGAGATCCCGATCCCCTGCACCAACTAGGGCGCCGCCGCGCCCCCGCCCTGCCGTCTTGCCGGACGCCGTGCCCCCGAAGGGCGCGGCGTCTTGCTGTTGCCGCAGTCCCACAGCCCCCGGCTAGCCAGCTTTGCGCGTTGCAAAAAATACAACTGTCGGGCAGGCTCAGCCGCACGACGGGACCTGAACTCCCGCACCAGGGCGTGACAAAGAGGCGGGTCACATGAGCATTCATGACACATTCCGGGCCGGTTTGACCGGCCTCGCTCTGGCCTTGGCCTTTGCACCCGGCGGCGCGTCGGCCGAAACCCTGAAAGTGATGCGCGGCTCACCGTCGCGGGCGCTGGACGTGCCGATGAACCGCGCCGTGGTGGTCGAAAGCGACGTGCCCTTCGCCGAGCTGTCGATCGCCAACCCGGGCATCGCCGACATCTCGTCGCTGTCGGACCGCACGATCTACGTGCTCGGCAAGGAGCCGGGGCGCACCACGCTGACGATTCTCGGCGCCGATGGCCGGCTGATCACCAACGTCGACGTGCACGTCACCCCCGACATCGCGGAATTCAAGGAACGGCTGGAGCAGATCCTGCCCGGCGAACCGATCGAGGTCCGCACCGCCAACGATGGCATCGTGCTGTCGGGTACCGTGACCTCGATCGCCAAGCTCGACCGGGCGCTCGAACTGGCGCAGCGCTACGCCCCGGAACGGGTGTCCAACCTGATGAGCGTCGGCGGTACCCAGCAGGTGATGCTGAAGGTCCGCTTCGCCGAAATGCAGCGCTCGGTCAGCCAGTCGCTCTCGGCCTCGCTCGGGGTGCAGGGCACCGCGCTCGGCAACGACCTGGGCCTGGCGATCGGCACCAACTCGCTGAACAACTCGGGCGCGCTGGCCAACGGGCTCGGCGGCCGGATCCCGGCGACCAGCAGCAACAACGCCTCGACCCTGTTCGGCTTCAACGCAGGCGGCGTCGAGGTCGGGCTGCTGCTCGAGGCGCTGGAAAGCCGCGGCGTGGTCCGGACCCTGGCCGAACCCAACCTGACCGCGCTGTCGGGCCAGGAGGCCAGCTTCCTGGCGGGCGGCGAATACCCGATTCCGGTGAGCCAGGAAAACGGCGCGATCACCATCGAATACAAGCCCTTCGGCGTGCAACTCGACTTCACGCCGCGGGTGGTCGAGGGCGACCTGATCAACCTCGAACTCAACGCCGCGGTCAGCTCGATCGACCCGACCAACGGCTTCACCGCCAACGGCTTCTCGGTCGATGCGTTCCGGCGCCGCGAGACCTCGACCACGGTCGAGATGCGCGACGGCGAAAGCTTTGCCATCGCCGGGCTGCTGTCGGACGACTTCCGCGATCTCAGCGGCCAGGTGCCGTGGCTGGGCGACATCCCGGTGCTGGGCGCGCTGTTCCGCTCGGCCGATTACGCGCGCCAGCAGACCGAGCTGGTGATCATCATCACGCCGCATCTGGTCACCCCGACCCGCGGCGAGACCCTGGCGCTGCCGACCGACCGCGTCCGGCCGCCGACCGAGGGCGAGCTGTTCCTGTTCGGCCGGGTCGCGGCCTCGCAGGCCCCCAAGTCCGGCGGCGCGGGAGAGATCGCGCGGCAGGATTTCAGCGGCTCCTACGGCTACGTGCTGGACTGAAGGAAGATAACGTGATGCGCACCGCCCTCCCCCTCTTCGCGGCGCTGATGCTGCTGCAGGCCTGCGCAACATCGCCGGCCGAACATGGCCGCGAGGCCGGTGCCGGGCTCGATTACGGCAGCTTCGGCAACGCCACGATGAACAACATGCTGGTGCAGACCGGCCAGGGCGGCCATCGGATCGACCTGGCGCGGCGCTTTGCCGCCGAGGTGCCGTCGACCATCAACTTCGGCTTCAACTCGGCGGCGCTCGACGCGCAGGCCCAGGCGGTGCTGCGCCAGCAGGCCGGTTGGATCCGGCAGTTCCCCGAGGTGCATTTCAAGGTCTACGGCCACACCGACCTGGTCGGCAGCCGCGGCTACAACCAGTCGCTCGGCCTGCGCCGGGCGCAGGCGGCGGTCGGCTACCTGGTGTCGCTGGGGGTCAGCCCGGGCCAGCTCGAGGCGGTGGTGTCGTATGGCGAGACCCAGCCGTTGATCGTCACCGAGGGCCGCGAGCGCGCCAACCGTCGCACCGTCACCGATGTCGACGGATTCGTCGCCGGCCATCCCAACGTGCTGAACGGCAAATACGCCGAGGTGATCTTCCGCGGTTACGTCGAGAGCGCGGTCTCCGAACCGACCTCCGAAATCTCGCCCGCGCCCGCCGCCGGCGCGGCGCCGCCGACCTAACACCCCGGCCCCGCCACGGTTTTCGCCTTTGGACCGGCCGCGAAAGCGGCCGGTTTTCTGCCATTCGGGCGTCGACCCGTGCCAAGCGGCGCTGGCAACAAAGGCGTCACTGAGGCCGCATCGTCGCCGGTCTTCAAACAATTTCAGCTTTTCGGCCCCAATCAGGCCATCATTAAGCGGCACAACCGCATGATGGAGCAGCCGTCCGACCCGCGTGGTGGCGGACCGGCCCCCTGGAGAGCGTTTCGACGCTCTTGTTCCGCAGGACAGAGGAAGTGACGGCGATGAGCAGCAAGGCGCAATTGCAACCCGAACCGCAGCCGATCATCGCCTGCACGATCAGCCGCGACGTGCAGGATTTCGATCTGCTGATCGAGGACATGGAAGCCTCGCTCGGGGAAAACTGGGGCGATCTCAGCTTCGAGGACGCGCTGACCTTTCTCGAACAGCCCGAGGCCGGCGACTTGGAATTCGTCGCGATCGCCCTGAACAAGGACGACGAACGCGACCTGGCGCTGATCGCCGACATCATCGCCGCCGCCAAGTCCCGCAAGATCAAGGTGATCCTGATCGCCGACGAGGTCAGCCCGGCGGCGCTGCACCAGCTGCTGCGCGAGGGCGGCGACGAATTCGTGCCCTACCCGCTGCCCGAAGGCGAACTGGCGCAGGCGATCTTCCGGCTTCGCAAGGGACCCGACGACGCCGAGGTTCCCGGCCCGGCGATGCGCAACGGGCTGAAACCGGTCGACGACCGCTCCGGGGTGGTGATCCCGGTGCAGGGCATGGCCGGCGGCACCGGCGCCACGATCCTCGCGGTGAACCTCGCCTGGGAGCTGGCCAACATCGACAAGTCGAACCCGCCGCGGGTCTGCCTTCTCGATCTCGACCTGCAGTTCGGCAGCATCGCGACCTATCTCGACCTGCCGCGCCGCGAGGCGGTGCTGGAAATCCTCTCCGACACCGAATCGGCGGACAGCGAGAGCTTCATGCAGGCGCTGCTCACCTACAATCAGAAGCTGCACGTGCTGACCTCGCCCGCCGAGCTGGTGCCGCTCGACCTGATCGGACCGGCCGATGTCGCCCGGCTGATCGAAATGGCGCGGATCAACTTCGATTACGTGGTGATCGACATGCCGGCGGCGATGGTCGACTGGTCCGAGACCGTGCTGCAGGCGGCCCATGTCTACTTCGCCACGCTCGAACTCGACATGCGGTCGGCGCAGAACACGATGCGGATGAAACGGGCGCTGCAATCAGAGGATCTACCGTTCGCGAAGATGCGCTTCGTGCTGAACCGCGCCCCCGGCTTCACCGATCTTAGCGGCAAGAGCCGGGTCCGCCGGCTGGCCGACTCGCTCGGGATCGCGATCGACCTGCAGATGCCGGATGGCGGAAAGCAGGTGACCCAGGCCGCGGACCACGGCACGCCACTGGCAGACGGAGCGCCGAAGAACGCGCTGCGCAAGGAAATCCTCCGGCTCGCGAAATCGGTGCATGAGGTCAATGTCGCCGACAGCGCCAAATCGGCCGCCGCGGCGAAGTAACCCCTCGAGGAGGACGACGCCCATGTTCTCGAAATTCAAGAAGCCCGATCCCGAAAAGCCCGTCGCCGTGGCCGGCCGCCGCACCAGCCCGGCGCCGCAGCCGGCCGCCGCGGCCCCGCGCCCGGCCGAGGCCGATCCGCGCAAGTCGCTGATGAAGGACATGCCGAAGAAATCCGCCGAGGCGGCCCCGGCCGACAAGGACAAGAAGCGCAAGGAGCGGCTCTCCGAGATCAAGCTCGACCTGCACAAGGCGCTGCTCGACAACCTGAACCTCGCGGCGCTCGAGAAGGCCTCCGAGGCCGATCTGCGCAACGAGATCACCGCGATCGCCAACGAGACGCTCGAAGAGATGGGCATCGTGCTGAACCGCGAGGAACGGCAGAGCCTGAACCAGGACCTGTTCTTCGAGGTCACCGGGCTCGGGCCGCTGGAAACGCTGCTCAAGGACGATTCGGTCAACGACATCCTTGTCAACGGACCGCGGCAGATCTTCGTCGAGCGCAACGGCAAGCTCGAGCTGACCGACATCACCTTCAAGGACGAACGCCACCTGCTGCGGATCATCGACAAGATCGTCTCGGCGGTCGGTCGGCGGGTCGACGAATCGAACCCCTATGTCGACGCCCGCCTGGCCGACGGATCGCGCTTCAACGCGATGGTCGGGCCGATCGCGGTCGACGGGTCGCTGGTGTCGATCCGGAAGTTCAAGAAGGACAAGCTGGCGATCGACGACCTGGTGAATTTCGGCGCCTTCACCGAGGAGATGGCCGCCTATCTGCAGGCCGCGGTGGCGACCCGGCTGAACATCATCGTGTCGGGCGGCACCGGTTCGGGCAAGACCACGACGCTGAACGCGCTGTCGAGCTTCATCGACAACCACGAGCGGATCCTGACGATCGAAGACACCGCCGAACTCCAGCTGCAGCAGACCCATGTCGGCCGGATGGAAAGCCGCCCCGCCAACGTCGAGGGCAAGGGCGCGGTCAGCCAGCGCGACTGTCTGCGCAACGCGCTGCGGATGCGCCCCGACCGGATCATCGTCGGCGAAACCCGCGGCGAAGAGGTGATCGACATGCTGCAGGCGATGAACACCGGCCACGACGGGTCGATGACCACGATCCACGCCAACTCGGCGCGCGACGGGGTGAGCCGGCTCGAGAACATGGTGGCGATGGCCGGGATCGAGATGCCGCTCAAAGCGGTGCGCAGCCAGATCGCCAGCGCGGTCAACCTGATCGTCCAGGCCTCGCGGCTGCAGGACGGGTCGCGGCGGATGACCTCGATCACCGAGATCACCGGCATGGAGGGCGACGTGATCTCGATGCAGGAGGTGTTCCGCTATCAGCGGGTCGGGCTGACCCCCGACAACAAGATCATCGGGCATTTCACCGCGACCGGCGTCCGGTCGCATTTCTCGGAGCGGTTCCGGCTGTGGGGCTATGACCTGCCGGCGGCGATCTTCGAACCCATGGCAGCGGAGTAGATCCAGATGTCCCTTTCCGCCGAACCGATCATCTACGGTCTGGTGTTCATCGCGGTGCTGGTGCTCGTCGAGGGCATCGATCTGACGGTGTTCGGCAAATCGATCAGCCTCAACAGCCGGGTCAACCGACGGCTGTCGCTGATGGAAAAGGGCGGCAAGCGCGAGGAGGTGCTCGAGCAGCTGCGCAAGGAGATGTCGCAGCACCTCAGGTCGCGCGAGATCCCGCTGTATTCGATCCTCGCCTCCAAGGCGCAGAAGGCCAACATCGCGTTTTCGCCGGTACAGCTGATCCTGCTGATGGGCGTGCTGGGCTGCATGGCCTTCGTCGGGCTGTCGATCGGCACCGACGCCAGCCCGCCGATCCGCGCCGGCATCGCCACGCTGATGGGGGTCGGCGGCATCTACATGTGGGTCAACGGCAAGGCCAAGAAGCGCACCGCGATGGTCGAGGAGCAGCTGCCCGAGGCGGTCGAGCTGATGGTGCGCAGCCTGCGCGTCGGCCACCCGTTCTCCTCGGCGATCTCGATCGTCGCCAAGGAGGTCCCGGACCCGCTCGGCACCGAAATGGGGGTGATCTCCGACGAGGCGGCCTATGGCCGCGACGTCACCGAAAGCCTGAAGGCGCTGGCCGAGCGGATGGACATGCAGGACCTGCGGTTTCTCGCCGTCGCGGTAACCATCCAGCAGACCGCCGGCGGCAACCTGGCCGAGATCCTCGACGGTCTGGCCAAGGTGATCCGGGCCCGGTTCAAGCTGTTCCGCCGGGTCAAGGCGATCACCGCCGAAGCCAAGTGGTCGGGGATGTTCCTGTCGTGCTTCCCGCTGCTGGCGCTGGTCGCGATCAACGTGCTCGAACCGAACTACTACGACGAGGTCAGCGAAACGGCGGTGTTCATCCCCGCCTGTCTGGTGGTCGGCGCTTTCCTGACGGTGAACGTCATCGTCATGCGCGCGCTGGTCAACATCAAGGTCTGAGGGGCCGACATGCAGTACATCGATACCGTCAACCAGTTCCTGACCAGCAACCTCGGCCCGTTCGGCCCGCTGATCGTGGTGCTGCTGCTTGGCATCACCATGATCCTGCTGGCGCTGTCGATGCTGCTGAAGAAGCGCGACGATCCGCTGGACCGGCTGAAGGCGCAAAGCGCCGCGCCGTTCAAGGGCCTGCCCGGCAAGGCCGACAAGCTGCGCCAGGGCGGCGGCAAGGACAAGCTCGAGAAATACTCGACCTTCCTCGAACCGCAAGACGAACAGGAATTCTCGGCGATCCGGCTGAAGCTGCTGCAGGCCGGCTACCGCACCAAGAACGCGGTGCGGATCTACCACTTCAGCCAGTTCGCGCTGGGGCTCGGGCTGCTGGCTTTCGGGGTGATCTGGGCGATGCTGAAGAACGCCAACGGCCAGCCCACCACCCAGGACATGGTGCTGACCGCGCTGCTGCCCGGCGTGGTCGGCTACATGCTGCCGAAATACTGGGTCACCCGGCGCCAGACCGCCCGCAAGGAAGCGATCACCAACGGCTTTCCCGACAGTCTCGACATGATGCTGGTCTGCGTCGAGGCCGGCCAGTCGCTCGACCAGTCGATCATCCGGGTCAGCCGCGAATTGCAGGCCGGCTTTCCCGACCTGGCCGAGGAATACCAGCAGGTCAGCCACGAGATGAAGGCCGGCAAGGACAAGACGCTGGTGCTGCGCGACATGGCCGAACGCTGCGGCGTGCCCGACATCTCGAGCTTCGTCACCGTGCTGGTCCAAAGCCAGCAGTTCGGCACCTCGATCGCCGAGGCGCTGCGGGTGTTCTCGGCCGAAATGCGCGACAAGCGGGTGATGCGGGCCGAGGAAAAGGCCAACACCCTGCCGACCAAGATGACGCTGGCGACGATGATGCTGACGGTGCCGCCGCTGCTGATCATCCTGATCGGACCGTCGATCTACGAGATCTACGTGACGATCGGCGGCGGGGCCGCTAACTGAGGGTCATGAGACCGGTTTCCCTCGCGCTTCGCGCCTGCTTTCCACTGCTGCTGGCCGCCTGTTCACCGGGCGGCCTTCTGCCGTTCGGCGGCGGCGATCTCAACGATTCGGCGGGCGGCGTCTACGCCCCCGGCCCCGCCGGCACCGGCCGCGGCCAGGACGTCGACGGGCTGATCGTCGGCCACCGGCTGATGGCCGCCGGCGAATACGAGCTGGCGCTGCGCGCCTACACCCGCGCCGCGGTCGACCAGGGGCTGAACGTCGACACGCTGTCGGCGATGGGCTCGGCCAACCTGCGGCTCGGCCGGCTCGGCCAGGCCGAGAAGCTTCTGCGCCGCGCGGTCGCCGAGGACGGCGATTTCGCCGCCGCCTGGAACAACCTGGGCGTCATACTGATGGAGCGCGGCAATACCGGCGAGGCCGCCGAGGTGTTCCGTCGCGCCTATGCAACGGACAATGGAAACAGCGACCGCATCCGCGACAACCTGCGCTTGGCGCTCGCCAAGCTGGATGACCCCGGCTATGTTGACCCGAACGGGACCGCAGAGTTCCAGCTGGTGCGTCGCGGGTCGAGCGAATACCTGATCCTGACCGCACCCTGAGAGGTCCACGAGCAGATAAAGGACGCATCCTGATGCGCCACGCCTTCCTGATTTGCCTTGCGGCGCTGACCCTTGCCGGGTGCGGCTCGTCGTCCGACAAGGAGGTCAGCCGCGCGATGAGCGACATCGACGCGATCGACGAAACCAACCTCAACGACGTGATGCTGACGGTCGGCGACCCGAATGAAAGCGTCGCCTATTTCCAGCGCGCCAGCACCGAATCGCCGGACCGGATCGACCTGCTGCGCGGGCTTGCGACCTCGATGGTGCGGGCCAAGCGCGGCCCCGAGGGGGTCACCGCCTGGCGCGCCGTCACCGACCACCCAGGGTCCGGCGATGCCGACCGGGTCGAACTGGCCGACGCGCTGATCCGGACCAACGACTGGGACGGCGCCGAGGCGGTGCTGAACGGGATTCCGCCGACCTTCGAGACCTTCCAGCGCTATCGGCTCGAGGCGATGGTCGCCGACAGCAACGAGGCCTGGACCCGCGCCGACAGCTTCTATGAGACCGCGGTCGGGCTGACCACGACCCCGGCCGGGGTGCTGAACAACTGGGGCTATTCCAAGCTGACGCGGGGCGACTACAAGGGCGCCGAGCGGCTGTTTTCGGACGCGCTGCGCCAGGAGCCGGACCTGTTCACCGCCAAGAACAACCTGGTGCTGGCGCGCGGCGCCCAGCGCAACTACCAGCTGCCGGTGATCAAGCTGTCGCAGATCGAACGGGCGCAGCTGCTCTACACGCTGGCGCTGGCGGCGATCAAGCAGAACGACGTCACCATCGGCCGCGGCCTGCTGCGCGAGGCGGTCGACACCCACCCGCAGCACTTCGAGGAAGCCGCGCGGGCGCTGCGGGCGCTCGAGGACAACGTCACCAACTGACCGGCTGCGGCGCCACCGACGCCCGACCCGCTCCATCGATTTGCCATATTGGCGCGGCAGGATCGTGAGGCGTCGCAAGCTCGACGCCAAGGATCCCCGGGCCAGGAGCGGTGCGCGATGAACATGCAGATCAGCAGCGCGGTGGCCGCACCGCCGGCCCCGAAATCGATCGAGGAAATGCGGCTGTCGCCGGTGATGATGCGCGACATCCTGCTGAAGACGATCTTCCGGATGAACGTCAGCGTGATCGCCGAGATCGCGCGCTCGGTCTGCCTGCCGGTCAACGTAACCCAGGAACTGGTCGATCTCGCGCGCGGCCAGAAGCTGATCGAGGCGACCGGATCGCTGAAGGCCGGCACCAGCGGTGAAATGGGCTACCAGCTGACCGACGCCGGCAAGGCGCGGGCGCTCGATGCGCTGGCGCAGTCGGAATATTTCGGCGCGATGCCGGTGCCGTTGGCGGTCTACCAGGACCAGGTCAAGCGCCAGTCGATCCGCAACCTGCAGATGACCCGCGAAAGGCTGACAGCGGCGATGGGCGACCTGGTGCTGCCACCGTCGCTGCTGGGCCAGCTTGGCCCGGCCGTCGGCTCGGGCCGGTCGATCCTGATGTACGGGCCGCCGGGCAACGGCAAATCCAGCATCTCGAACGGCATCCGCAACGCGCTGGGTGACAAGATCTACGTGCCGCGGGCGATCGAATACACCGGCCAGGTGATCACCGTCTACGACCCGATCGTGCATTCCGCCGCCGAAGAAGAAGTCGAGGATCCGAACTCGCTGCGCCGCACCACCGGGCGCTACGACACCCGCTACGTGCGCTGCGAACGGCCCACGGTGGTCACCGGCGGCGAGCTGTCGCTCGACATGCTGGACCTGGTCTACAACCCGGTGGCGCGCACCTACCAGGCGCCGCTGCAGCTGAAATCGACCGGCGGCATCTTCATCGTCGACGACCTCGGCCGCCAGGCCGAACCGCCGCAGAAGCTGGTCAACCGCTGGATCGTGCCGCTCGAGGAAGGCAAGGACATCCTGGCGCTGCAGTCGGGCGAGAAGTTCGAGGTGCCGTTCGACACGCTGGTGATCTTCTCGACCAACTTCCACCCGAACCAGATCTTCGACAAGGCGGCGCTGCGGCGGATCTTCTTCAAGATCAAGATCGACGGCCCCGGCCAGGACGATTTCCTGAAGATCTTCGCGCTGGTCGCGCGCAAGCGGAAGATGCCGCTAAGCCAGGAGGCGCTGATCCACCTGCTGCGGGTCAAGTATCCGACGATCAACAACGTCTTCGCCAACTACCAGCCGATCTTCCTGATCGACCAGATCATCTCGATCTGCAATTTCGAGGGCATCCCCTACCAGATGACCCCCGACCTGATCGACCGTGCCTGGGCCAACATGTTCGTGCGCGAGGAAGAGATCCTCCACTGACGAGACCTAGCGGTCGGCCAGGGGCAGTTCGCGCAGCAGCATCGAGATCAGCGAGGCCAGCACCGCGATCACCGCGGCGCCAAGAAAGATCGGGTGCAGCGCCGCCGCGAAGCCGTCGAGCACCGCCGCCCGCGCCGGGGCCGGCAGCGCCAGCACCGCGTCGCGGCTGATCGTGCCGATCTCGGCGCCCGGCATCTGACCCGCGAGATTGCGCGCCAGTGCGGCGCCGAAGATCGCCCCGAAGGCCGATGTGCCAAGCGAACCGCCGATCAGCCGGAACATGTTGGCGCTCGCGGTGCCGACGCCGACCATCGGACGCGGCACCGCGTTCTGGATCGCCGCGACGCCGACGCTCATCACCGGGCCGATGCCGAGGCCGGTGATCAGCATTTCCAGCGCGATCAGCCACAACGGTGTCTCGGGGCCGAGCTGCGACAGCAGCGCCATGCCCAGCGCCAGAAGCGCGGTCGACAGGATCGGCATCAGCTTGTAGCGCCCGGTGCGGGTCATCAGCTGCCCGGCGGCAATCGACCCGCCCAGAAGACCGGCCATCATCGGCAGCAGGAACAGCCCCGACACGGTCGGCGACGCCCCCTTCACCACCTGCAGGAACAGCGGCAGGAAGGTGATCGCGCCGAACATCGCCATGCCGACCAGGAAGCCCACCGTGTTGACCACCGCGAAGGCGTTGATCCGGAACAGCGACGGCGGCAGGATCGGCTCGGGCGCGCGGCGTTCGACCGCGAAGAACCCCAGCAGCATCGCCAGCGTCGCGGCGATCAGCGCCAGCATCTCCGGCCCGCCCCAAGGCAGCACGCTGCCGCCGATGCTCGAGATCAGCACCGCGGCCGACAGGAACCCCGCCAGCAGCGCCGCCCCGGCATAGTCGATCGCCACCCGACCGCGGCGCGCCGGCGAGTCGAGCGCGACCTGCAGCACCGCGAAAGCCAGCAGCGCCACCGGGATGTTCGCGTAGAAGATCCACTGCCAGCTCAGCTGTTCGACCAAAAAGCCGCCGACCAGCGGGCCGATGATCGTCGACAGGCCGAACACGCCGCCAAGCCAGCCTTGGACCCGCGCGCGCTGCCGCGGCGGCAGCACGTCGGCGACGACCGCCATCGCCACCACGATCAACCCGCCGCCGCCCAGCCCCTGCACCGCGCGGCCGGCGATCAACACGCCCATGCTAGGCGCGACGCCGCAGATCAGCGCGCCCAGGGTGAACACCCCCAGCGCGCCCTGCATCACCAGCTTGCGGCCGAACAGATCGCCGAGCTTGCCGCAGACCGGCGCACCGACGGTCGAGGCCAGCAGATAGGCGGTCACCACCCAGGTGATATGGTCGAGCCCGCCGAGATCGGCGGTGATCACCGGCAGCGCGGTCGACACGATGGTCTGGCCCAGCGACGCGACCAGAAGCGTCACCGCCACCGACCAGAGCACCAGCCGCAGCCTGGTGGCGGGGGCGAACTCCTCGGCGGCGTCGAGCTGGGCCTCGGGGGTCTGGACGGGATCGGGCATCGCGGTCATCGGTATCTCCTGTCGCGCGGCGACCGCAGCCCGGCAGGCCGCGCCAGGATATTGGCGCGGCGCAAGGCGTCCCGCTGGCGTGGCAGGGGGGCTTGTGCGACACAGTGCTTGGACCCAGATATGTGACGCAGGCAATTGCATGTCAATGTCATGCAAACGGAGGTGCGGCGAGAGATGGCCGATCGTGACGACAGACTGACCGAAGACCTGGCCAAGGCCGGCATCGACCCCGCGACAACCCAGGCCGCGCTGGCGATCGACGCGGTGCTGCAACGCTGGCGCCGCAGGCTGCGCACCCGCGAGCTTGGCCACCGCGCGCTGAGCGAGATGCAGCTGCCGCTGGACCTTGCGCAGTTGGACGTGATGATCGCGATCTGGGCCCCGGCCAACGAGTTCGGCGCCGACCCGGCGGAAGAGACCATGGTCTCGACCATCGCCGCGCGGCTGGTGATCGACCCGTCGCGCGCCAGCCGGATCGTGTCGGACCTGATTGGCCGCGGTTTTGCCGTCCGCGCCGTCAGCCAGGCCGACGCGCGCCGCACCATCGTCGAGCTGACCCCGGCCGGGCTGGCCATCGTCGAGGCGGTCCGGCGCTACAAGTTCCTGTTGCTGGGCGATTTCCTGACCGGCTGGAGCGAAGAGGAGATCGCCACCTTCCTGCCGCTGCTCGACCGGTTCTCAAGCTGGACCGAGGCCGGCGACACCGACACCGACGCCGCGCTGCGCGCCCGCGTCGACAAGCTGCGCGACGATCTGGCGCAGACGCTCGATCGGCTTTGAAACCGCGGGTCGCGCGCCCTAGATGGGGCGGATGACACAGCTCCCGCCCCGCTTCGAAGACTGGTTCGCCTCGCGCGGTTGGGCGGTGCATCCGCACCAGCGGCAGATGCTGGAGCGCGCCGGCGACCCGGCGCTGATGCTGATCGCGCCGACCGGCGGAGGCAAGACGCTGGCGGGCTTCCTGCCCAGCCTCGCCGAGCTGGCGGATGGCAGCCACGTGGGGCTGCACACGCTGTATGTGTCGCCGCTGAAGGCGCTGGCGACCGACATCCGGCGCAACCTGATGACGCCGATCGAGGAGATGGGCCTGCCGATCCGGGTCGAGGACCGCACCGGTGACACCAAGCAGGCCGCCAGGAAGCGGCAGCGCGCCGACCCGCCGCACATCCTGCTGACCACGCCGGAAAGCCTGGCGCTGCTGACCAGCTACGAGGATGCGCCACGGATCTTCGCCGGGCTGCAGCGGGTCATCGTCGACGAGATCCACGCGCTGGCCGAAAGCAAGCGCGGCGACCAGCTGATGCTGGCACTGGGCCGGCTGCAGACCCTGGCGCCCGGGCTACGCCGGGTCGGTCTGTCGGCGACGGTCGACGACCCGCCGGCGCTGGCGGCGCAGCTGGCGCGGCATCCCGACCCCTGCGAGATCCTGATCGCCGACCCCGGCCCCGACCCCGACATCTCGATGCTGCGCACCGAGGCCGCGCCGCCCTGGTCCGGCGCCGGCGGCGGCTACGCGATCCGCGAGGTGCTGGACCAGGTGGCGAAGCATCGCACCACGCTGATCTTC
The DNA here is from genome assembly GCA_041580155.1 of Limimaricola sp. GTDB lineage: Bacteria > Pseudomonadota > Alphaproteobacteria > Rhodobacterales > Rhodobacteraceae > Limimaricola. Next base: position 2,662 of record JBFGEI010000029.1, on the reverse strand, counting down.
CACAACACCCGGGCGCAGGCCGAGATCTTCTTTCACAAGCTGTGGCTGGCCAATGACGACGACCTTCCGATCGGCATCCACCACGGCAGCCTCAGCCGCGAGGTCCGCGCCAACGTCGAGGCGGCGATGGTCGCGGGCGAGTTGCGCGCCATCGTCTGCACCGGCAGCCTCGATCTCGGCATCGACTGGGGCGACGTCGACCTGGTGATCCAGATCGGCGCCCCGAAGAACGTCAAGCGGCTGGTGCAGCGCATCGGCCGGGCCAACCACCGCTACAACGCGCCGTCGAAGGCGCTGCTGGTGCCGGCCAACCGGATGGAGGTGGTCGAGTGCACCGCAGCGCTCGAGGCGGTGAAGGCGCACCAGCTTGACGGCACGCCGCGCTGCCCCGGACCGCGCGACGTGTTGTGCCAGCACATCCTCGGCACCGCCTGCGCTGGACCGTTCGACGAGGACGCGCTGTTCGCCGAGGTCAAGACCGTCGGCGCCTTCGCCGGGCTCAGCCGGGCGGCGTTCGACGACTGTCTCGAGTTTGCCGCCACTGGCGGCTACGCGCTGCGCGCCTACGACCGCTGGAAGCGGCTGCTGCGCCGGCCCGACGGGCTGTGGCAGCTGCGCGATCCACGCGCGGCGCTGCGGATCCGGATGAACCTCGGTACGATCCAGGACAGCGACATGCTGAAGGTGCGGATGCGTGGCGGCGGCGGCAAGCCGCTGGGCGAGGTCGAGGAAAGCTTCGCCGCGACGCTGGCGGCCGGCGACACCTTCCTGATCGGCGGCCAGGTGGTGAAGTTCGAGGCGCTGCGCGAGATGACCGTGATGGTCAGCCGCCGCGCCGACAAGCAGCCGCGCATCGCCACCTATTCGGGCGCCAAGATGTCGACCTCGGTGCAGCTGGCGCACCGCATCCTCGAGTTGCTGCAACGGCCCGACTGGCCCGAGCTGCCGGGCCATACCCGCGACTGGCTGCATCTGCAGCGCGAGGTGTCGCGGCTACCCGAGCCGGACCGGATCCTGGTCGAGACCTTCCCGCATGACGACCGGCACCACGCCTGCTTTCATACCTTCGCCGGGCGCAACGCTCAGCAGACGCTGGGCCTGTTGCTGACCAGGCGGATGGAGGTGCTGGGACTGCATCCGCTGGGTTTCGTCGCCACCGACTACGCGACGCTGGTCTGGGGGCTGGATCCGCTGACCGATCCTTCGGTGCTGTTCGACCCCGACGGGCTGCGCGACGGACTCGACAGCTGGCTGACCTCGAACGCGGTGATGAAGCGGACGTTTCGCGGCGTCGCGACGATCGCCGGGCTGATCGAGCGCAACCTGCCGCAGGCCCGCAAGAGCGGCCGTCAGGCGACCTTCAGCTCGGATATCCTGTACGACACGCTGGTGAAATACGACCCCGACCACCTGATGCTGCGGATCACCCATGAAGAGGCGATGCGCGGGCTGGTGGATTTCGGCCGCATCGAGGAGATGCTCGAGCGGACCCGCGGCCGGGTCGACCTGGTGCGCGCCGACCGGGTGACGCCGCTGGCCGCGGTGATGCTGCTGGAGCGCGACCGGGTGCCGGTCGCCGGCGCCGGCCGCGAGCGGCTGATGGCCGAGGAGGCCGGGAGGCTGATGGCCGAGTCGGGTCTGGCCGATCTGCCCGGCTGAGGCGCTTGCAATGCCGGGCCCGGCGCGGCATGGCACGAAGCATGAACGGCATCGACATCACCTTGCAGGGCGCGCGGTTGACCGCCCTGGGATCGGGCGCGCTGTGGTGGCCCGACGAGGCGCTGCTCTGCGTGTCGGACCTGCACTTCGGCAAGTCCGACCGGATCGCCCGGCGCCAGGGGCTGATGCTGCCGCCCTACGAGGTGCGGGCGACGCTCGACCGGCTCGAAGCCGATGTCGCCCGGACCGGCGCGGCGCGGATCCTGTGCCTTGGCGACAGCTTCGATGATCTCGACGCGGTGCAGGCGCTGGACCATTCCGAGCGCGACCAGCTGGCGGAGCTTCAGCGCGGCCGCGACTGGCTTTGGGTCGAGGGCAACCACGATCCCGGCCCGTCGGGGCTTGGCGGCAGCCACCACGACGAGCTGCGGATCGGCCCGCTGACCTTTCGCCACATCGCCCGGCCCGGCGCCGAGGCCGAGCTGTCGGGGCACTACCACCCCAAGCTCGGCCTGCCGGGCTGCGGTGCCGCGCGGCCGTGTTTCCTGTTCGATGCGGCGCGGATGATCCTGCCGGCCTACGGCGCCTATACCGGCGGGCTGCGCGCCACGGCACCGGAACTGCAGGCGCTGTTCGGCAGCCCAGCCTTCGCGGTGCTGACCGGGCCCACGCCGCTGCTGGCGCCGCTGAAGCCGCACTACACCGGCGCCGCGCGGCTCAGGGCCCGCCGCTAGGCCCGACCCGGCGCGGGATGCGCGATGCTGCGCCCGCACGGGCTGCGCGATGCTACCTCCGCGCGGGTTGCGCGATGCTGCACTGCGGCTCTAGGCTGGACCGGCCCGCCTGGCGCGGGCGCTTTCTGGGATGATGACGCGATGAAGCGCGAGGCGCAGGTCAGGGAACGGTTCGCCGCGCAGTCGATGATGACCACGCTCGCGGCGCGGATCGTTGCGGTCAAGGACGGCTCCTGCGTCGTCGAGGCGCCGGTCCGGTCGCTGGTCTC
>JBFGEI010000028.1:0-18332 GCA_041580155.1 Limimaricola sp. | reverse complement strand
CGGCCTCGACGTTCCGCGGGTCCGACAAGCGTGGCGGCGCCAATGGCGCCCGGATCCGGCTGGCACCGCAGAAGGATTGGGAGGTCAACCAGCCCGAGCAGCTGGCCAAGGTGCTGAAGACCTACGAAGGCATCCAGTCGGCGTTCAACGACGCCGCGAGCGGCGGCAAGAAAGTGTCGCTGGCCGACCTGATCGTGCTTGGCGGCTCGGTCGGGGTCGAGCGGGCGGCGCAGGCGGCGGGCCACCGGATCGAGGTGCCGTTCACACCGGGTCGCACCGACGCGACGCAGGAGCAGACCGACGTCGAGTCCTTCGAGGTGCTCGAGCCGAAGGCCGAGGGCTTCCGCAACTACCTGCAAGTCGACTTCAGCGTGCCGACCGAGGAACTTCTGATCGACCGGGCCCAGCTGCTGACGCTGTCGGCGCCCGAGATGACGGTGCTGGTTGGCGGGCTGCGGGTGCTTGGCGCCAACCACGGCGGGGCGACGCACGGCGTGTTCACCGACCGGCCGGGGGTTCTGACAAACGACTTCTTCGTCAACCTGCTCGACATGGGCACGGCGTGGAAGGCGACCTCGGAGGCGCAGGACCTGTTCGAGGGCCGCGACCGCAAGACCCACGAGGTCAAGTGGACCGCGACCCGCGCCGACCTGGTGTTCGGCTCGAACTCGCAGCTGCGCGGGCTGGCGGAAGCCTATGCTTGCAACGACAGCGGCGCGGCCTTCGTGAAGAACTTCGTCACCGCCTGGACCAAGGTGATGAACGCCGATCGCTTCGACCTCGGCTGAGATCGACCGCTTCCGGGCGCTCGCGACGCAGGCGGCCGCATCCTCCGGGGTGCGGCCGTTTTGCATTCGGCGCGACGATTCGAGATGCGCCTGCGACCCGGTGATCTGGCGTGGTTTTGCGGGTGCCGCTTCGACCACGGCCGCGCGCTGCGCGTCGGCCGGATCGGGCCTTGGTGGCGACGACATGGTTTCGGACCGGCGGGCGGTCGCTGCCGGGCCGGTGATCGCAGCCGCGCGGTGATGTCGCGCGGGTCGGAACCGCTATAGGGGGCGCTGCCCCCGCCCCTGCGGGGCCCCCCGGCGTAGATAGGGAACAAAGTAACGGGGCGCGATGCTTGACAAGGCCGCGCCGCCTGCACAGACAGCGCGGATGATGTCATCTCTTTTCCAAGTGGCGCTTGGCGGCGCCGTGGGCGCGAGCCTGCGGTTCCTCGTCGGGCAGACGCTGGCGTTTCCGCTGGCGACGCTTGCCGTGAACATCGTCGGATCGCTGGCGATCGGCCTGCTTTGGGTCGTGCTGCAGGCACGCGGCCTGGCGCAGCTGGCGCCGCTGCTGATCACCGGTGTGCTGGGTGGCTTCACCACGTTTTCCGCCTTCTCCCTCGATACGCTGCGGCTGGTCGAGCAGGGGCGGGTCGGTCTGGCCGGGGGCTATGTCATTGCCTCCGTCGCGCTGTCTATTCTGGCCTGCGGCGCAGGGCTCTGGTTTGGAAGGAGCATGGCATGAGCGGTGTTCAGAATATCTTGGTGGGGCCGGATGACGGCGATCAGCGGCTCGACCGCTGGCTGAAGCGGAAATTCCCGCATCTGGCGCAGACCCGGATCGAGAAGATGTGTCGCAAGGGTGAGCTGCGGGTCGAAGGCGGCCGGGTCAAGCCGGCGACCCGGCTCGAGATCGGCCAGAACGTGCGGATCCCGCCGCTGCCCGAGGCGCATGAGGTCGAGAGCCAACCGGTGAACCGGACCCAGATCTCGAAGAAGGACGCCGAGATGATCCGCGGCTGCGTGATCTTCCGCGACGACCACATCATCGCGATCAACAAGCCCGCCGGGCTGCCGACCCAGGGCGGCAGCGGCGTGCTGAAGCATGTCGACGGTCTCGCCGAGGCGCTGCGCGACGGCTACGAGGACAAGCCGCGGCTGGTGCACCGGCTCGACAAGGATACCTCGGGGGTGCTGCTGCTGGCCCGGACCCGCACCGCGGCGCGGGCGCTGACCGAGAATCTCAAGCACCGCGAGACCCGCAAGATCTACTGGGCCGCGGTCGCCGGGGTGCCGCAGCCGCGCGCCGGCACCATCAAGTACGGCCTTGTGAAGGCGATGGGCCATGGCAAGGGCGGCGAGGGCGAGAAGATGCAGTGCATCCACCCTGCGGAGGTCGACAAGACCCCCGGCGCCAAGCGCGCCACCACCGATTTCGCGACGCTGAGCATGCTGGGCCAGCGCGCCGCCTGGATGGCGCTGGTGCCGGTGACCGGCCGGACCCACCAGCTGCGCGCCCATATGGCCGAAATCGGCCACCCGGTGGTCGGCGACGGCAAGTATGGCGGCTCGGGTCAGGAAAACCTCGGCGATGGCTGGGGATCGGGGCTTGGCAGCGAGATCGACCGCAAGCTGCACCTGCATGCCCGGTCGCTGCGGATCGAGCACCCGGTGACCAAGGCGATGCTGCAGATCGTGGCGCCGCTGCCCGATCACATGGCACGGACCTGGGATTTCGTCGGCTGGGATCCGGCCGATGCGCCGCTCGATCCGTTCGACCCGGACGACGCCTTCGCATGACCGCGCCGCGGCTGGTGATCTTCGATGTCGACGGCACGCTGGTCGACAGCCAGCGCGACATCCTCGCCGCGATGTCGGCGACCTTCGCCGAGATCGGCCGGCCGATGCCGGCGCGCGCCACCGTGCTGGGCGGCGTCGGCCTGTCGCTGCCCGAAACCATGCTGCGGCTGGCCGGCGACGCCGATGCCGCGACCCGGACCCGGATGATCGAGCTGTACTGCGCCGCCTACAACGGGCTGCGGGCCGACAATGGCCCGGACAGCAGCCCGTTCTACCCCGGCGCCCGCGAGGCGCTGCTGCGGCTGTCGCAGGCGCCGGACACGCTGCTCGCCGTGGCCACCGGGAAATCGCGGCGCGGGCTCGACCGGCTGATCGAGGCGCACCGGCTCGAGGGGATCTTCGCCAGCCGGCAGACCGCCGACGACCACCCGTCGAAGCCGCACCCGGCGATGTTGCTGGCGGCGCTGTCCGAGACCGGGGTGCCGGCGCGGCGCGCGGTGATGATCGGCGACACCAGCTACGACATGGACATGGCCCGCGCCGCCGGGATCGCCTCGATCGGCGTGAGCTGGGGCTACCACCCGGTGGCGCAGCTGCGCGCCGGGCGTATCATCGATGACTTTGCCGCCCTGCCGGGCGCGCTGGACCAGCTGACGGAGACCGTGGAATGAGCGACTGGAAAGCCAAGCGGTTCTGGACGAACGCCGAGGTGACCGCCGCCGAGGGCGGCTGGCAGGTGCTGCTGGACGGCCGCCAGGTGCGGACCCCGGCCAAGGCGGCGCTGCTGCTGCCGAGCCACGCGCTGGCGCTGGCGATCGCCGCCGAATGGCAGGCGCAGGACGGCCGGATCGACCCGCGCAGCATGCCTGTGACCCGCACCGCCAACTCGGCGATCGACAAGGTGATGCCGCAGCGCGACGAGGTCGCCGAGATGCTGATCGGCTACGGCGGCTCGGACCTGCTGTGCTACCGCGCCATCGCCCCCGAGGAGCTGAGCGCGCGCCAGTCCGCGCTGTGGGACCCGGTGCTGGCCTGGGCCGAGCAGCGCTACGGCGCCAGGTTGGCGCTGGCCGCCGGGGTGATGCCGGTGGCGCAGCCCGAGCTGGCGTTGCAGCGTCTGGCCGAGCCGGTGCGTGAGATGTCGGCGTTCCATCTGGCGGCGTTCCACGACCTGGTCGCGCTGTCGGGGTCGCTGGTGCTGGCGCTGGCGGTGATCGACGGGCATCTCGACCCGGCCGATGCCTGGAGCCTGTCGCGGCTCGACGAGGCCTGGCAGATCGAGCAATGGGGCGCCGACGAGGAGGCCGCCGAGGCCGCGGAAATCAAATCCGCCGCGTTTTTCGGCGCGGCGGCGTTCTGGTCGATGCTCAATCAGCCGGACCCGGTCTGAGCGCCGCGGCGGGCTCGGTTTCCGGGGTCGGCGGCCTCGCAGAACCGTGGATAAACAAGGCTCACCCTTGACCTGACAGGGCAAATCCGCCCAACTGGGCGTGCCGGCAGCGCTTGGGCGCTGCCGGCGATCTCCGCCGTGTGGCGGATCGACAAAAAAGAATGCCATCCCCGTCCGAAGGGGAGGGGAAATCAGGAAGGGTAAACATGAAAAAATCCGTACTCATCGGTGCGCTGACCCTCGGTGGTCTGGCTGCCGGGGCTGCGCAGGCCGCGACGCTTGACGATGTGAAGACACGTGGCAAGCTGAACTGCGGTGTGGTCACCGGTCTTGCCGGCTTTGGCGCGCCCGATGCGAACGGCGTCTGGGAAGGCTTCGACGTCGCCGTTTGCCGCGCCGTTGCCGCCGCGATCCTGGGTGACCCGACCGCTGTCAACTTCGTCCCGACCACCGGCCAGACCCGCTTTACCGCGCTGGCCTCGGGCGAGATCGACATGCTGGCTCGCAACACCACCTGGACCTTCTCGCGCGACACCGACCTCAAGTTCGATTTTACCGGCGTGAACTACTACGACGGCCAGGGCTTCATCGTCCCGACCGCGCTCGGCGTGTCGTCGGCCAAGGATCTCGATGGCGCGACGGTCTGCATCCAGACCGGCACCACCACCGAGCTGAACCTGTCGGACTTCTTCCGGGCCAACAACATCAGCTACGAGCCGGTGCCGATCGAGACCAACGCCGAAGGCCAGCAGCAGTACCTGGCCGGCGCCTGTGACGTCTACACCACCGACGCATCGGGCCTGGCCGCGACCCGCGCCACCTTCGAGAACCCCGAGGAGCACGTGCTGCTGCCCGAGATCATCTCGAAAGAGCCGCTGGGCCCGCTGGTCCGTCACGGTGACAACGAATGGAAAGACATCGTCACCTGGACGCTGAACGCGCTGATCGCCGCCGAAGAATACGGCGTGACCTCGGCCAACGTCGCCGAACTCGCGGCCGCTCCGGGCACCAACCCCGAAGTGAACCGTCTGCTCGGCACCGAAGGTGAACTCGGCGCGATGATCGGCCTGTCGAACGACTGGGCCAAGAACGCGATCGCCGCCGGCGGCAACTATGGCGAGATCTTCGAAAAGAACATCGGCGAGAACACCCCGATCGGTCTGGCGCGCGGTCTGAACGCGCAGTGGACCAACGGTGGCCTGATCTACTCGCCGCCGTTCCGCTAAGCAGCTCTGGCAGGGGCGCGGTCCGCCGCGCCCCTGTCCACGAAGCCTAAGGGCACGCCAAGTGCCATAACCCCATCCTGGACGCAGCCGGAGCAACCGGCGCGGAACACCGGGTGGGACAACGGGGATCAGAAAATGACGACGACCTCGGAACCTCCGAAGGCCGGATTCCGGCTTAGTCAGCTACTATACGACTCGCGCTACCGATCGCTGACCATTCAGGTCGTGGCGTTCATCCTGCTGATGCTCGCACTGAGCTGGCTGGTGTCGAACACCATCGCCAACCTCGCCGCGCTCGGTAAGGACTTCGATTTCGGGTTTCTCGGCCAACGCGCCGGCTACGACATCAACCAGCGGCTGATCGAATACACCAGCGCCTCGACGCATGGCCGCGCCGCGCTGGTCGGCATCATGAACACGCTGCTGGTGGCTGCGATGGGCTGCGCCCTCGCCACCGTGCTCGGGGTTCTCGCCGGCGTGCTGCGGCTGTCGAAGAACTGGCTGATCGCCAAGCTGATGGCGGTTTACGTCGAAGGCTTCCGCAACATCCCGGTGCTGCTGTGGATCGTGTTGATCTTCTCGGTGCTGACCGAAGCCACGCCGCAGCCGCGCGATTTCCGCGACGGCGGTCCGGCCTCGATGATCCTCGGCGATACCGTGGCGATCTCGAACCGCGGCGTCTACGTGCCGGCGCCGTTCTGGGGCGCCGGATCGACGCTGATGATTGCGGTGCTGGTGGCGTCGCTGATCGGCATCTGGCTGTACCGCCGCCATGCCCGCAAGGTCCAGCAGGCCAGCGGTCGCATCCTGCCGGTGGTCAAGGTGTCGCTGGCGTTGCTGATCGTGCCGGTGACCATCGCCTATCTGGCCATCGGCATGACCGTCGGCCGCCAGGAGCAGTCGATCGTCGCGGTCGGCGCCAGCTCGGGCATGACGCTCGCCGAATACGGCGCGGCGCAGCCGGCGATCAACGCCTGCATCGTGCCGAACTCGACCGAATCGCTGAAGCTGCGCCGGCTGCTGCGCAGCCAGGATCTACGCTTCACGCTGATCCCGGTCGCCGATCCGGCCGCCGCCATCGCCGGCGCCGACTCCGGGCTGTGCAACCTGCTGTCGATCCCGGTCTCGAGCGTCGCCGAAACCATGCCGGCCGACGCCGTGGCGCTGACCGACACGATCCGCCGCGGCTACCCGGTGGAGTTCGAGCGTCCGATCCTCGGCGGCTTCAACTTCGAGGGCGGTCTGCAGCTGCGCAACTCGCTGATCGCGCTGTGGCTGGCGCTGTCGCTCTATACCGGCGCCTTCATCGCCGAGATCGTGCGCGGCGGCATCCTGTCGGTGTCCAAGGGCCAGACCGAGGCCGCCTCGGCGCTCGGCATCAAGCCGAGCCGGACGATGCGGCTGGTGATCCTGCCGCAGGCAATGCGGGTGATCATCCCGCCGCTGATCTCGCAATATCTGAACCTCACCAAGAACTCGTCGCTGGCGATCGCGGTGGGCTACATGGATGCGCGGGCGACGCTGGGCGGCATCACCATCAGCCAGACCGGCAAGGAGCTCGAGGGGCTTCTGCTGCTCGGCTTGTTCTACCTGGTGATCAGCCTGCTGATCTCGTCGGTGATGAACGTCTACAACAACCGCATGAAGCTGAAGGAGCGCTGAGATGTCTGACACACACGCCCAGACCGTCTCCTACGTGCGCGAAACCATGCTGCCGGAGGCCGAGCCGCCGGTGTCGCAGCGCGGCGCGGTGCGCTGGGTCTACGAGAACCTGTTCTCGGGCTGGTTCAACATCCTGATGACCGTGCTGTCGCTGGCCGCGATCTACTGGGTGCTGGCGCATACCCTGCCGTGGTTCCTGAACGGGATCTGGGAAGCCGGCTCGCTCAGCCAATGCCGCGAAATCCGCGACGCGACCCTCGGCCCGGACGCCTCATCGGCCTGCTTTGCAGTGCTGACCGACCGTTGGCAGCAGCTGCTGTTCGGCTTCTACCCGTCCGAGATCTACTGGCGCCCGATCCTCGCCCTCGTGGTGTTCTTCGTGGCGATCGCGCCGGTGCTCTTCGCCAACATGCCGCGCCGCGCGCTGTGGTTCACCGCGGTGTCGCCGTTGGTGATGTTCTACCTGCTCTGGGGCGGGTCGATCTGGGGGCCGGTGGTGGTCGCGCTCGGCTTCGTGCTGGGCTGGGCCGCGTGGCGCGCATTCGCGCCGATGGCCGGAACGCTGGTCGGGCTGCTGGCGGCATTCCTGCTTCCGGTCATCTATTTCCTCTACGCTGCAGGCACTCTTGCAGGGGAACTCGACCAGGCGCTGCCGATCGGCATCCAGTTCGTCCGCAGCCAGGACTTCGGCGGCTTCATGCTGTCGTTCATCATCGGCATCGCCGGGATCATCCTGTCGCTGCCGCTGGGCATCCTGCTGGCGCTGGGCCGGCAATCGAACCTGTTCATCATCAACAAGGTGTCGGTCGGCTTCATCGAGATCATCCGCGGCGTGCCGCTGATCGTCTGGCTGTTCACCGCCTCGCTGCTGCTGAACTACTTCCTGCCGCCGGGCACCAACTTCGACCTGATGCTGCGGGTCATCATCATGGTGACGCTGTTCGCTTCGGCCTACATCGCCGAGGTGGTGCGCGGCGGACTCGCGTCGCTGCCCAAGGGCCAGTACGAGGCGGCCGACGCGCTGGGTCTCGACTACTGGAAATCGATGCGGCTGATCATCCTGCCGCAGGCGCTGAAGATCTCGATCCCGGGCATCGTCAACACCTTCATCGGCCTGTTCAAGGACACCACGCTGGTGGTGTTCATCGGCCTGCTGGATCCGATCGGCCTGACCAACACGATCCGCGCCTCGACCGACTGGAACGGCATCTACTGGGAACTCTTCGTGTTCATCGGTCTGCTGTTCTTCATCTGCTGCTTCGGCATGTCCCGCTATTCGCTGTACCTGGAGAAGAAACTCCAGCGCGGCCATCACTGAGGAGGACGTCATGACGGACCTTTCAACAAACCCCTCGGACCGCGAAATCGACCGCAGCCAGATGCAGGTCAGCGACGAGGTCGCGATCGAGATCAGCCAGATGAACAAGTGGTACGGGTCGTTCCACGTGCTGCGCGACATCAACCTGACGGTGAACCGCGGCGAACGCATCGTGATCTGCGGCCCCTCGGGGTCGGGCAAGTCGACGCTGATCCGCTGCATCAACCGGCTCGAGGAGCACCAGTCGGGCAAGATCGTGGTCGACGGCACCGAGCTGTCGTCGGATCTGAAGAACGTCGACAAGATCCGCTCGGAAGTGGGCATGTGCTTCCAGCACTTCAACCTGTTCCCGCATCTGACGATCCTCGAGAACTGCACCCTGGCGCCGATCTGGGTCCGCAAGACCCCGAAGAAGGAGGCCGAGGAAATCGCGATGCATTTCCTCAAGAAGGTGAAGATCCCCGAGCAGGCCAACAAGTATCCCGGCCAGCTTTCGGGCGGTCAGCAGCAGCGGGTCGCGATCGCCCGGTCGCTGTGCATGAAGCCGCGGATCATGCTGTTCGACGAGCCGACCTCGGCGCTTGACCCCGAGATGATCAAGGAGGTGCTCGACACGATGATCGAGCTCGCCGAGGAGGGCATGACCATGCTCTGCGTGACCCACGAGATGGGTTTCGCGCGGCAGGTCGCCAACCGGGTGATCTTCATGGACCAAGGCCAGATCGTCGAGCAGAACGAGCCCGAGGAGTTCTTCCTCAACCCGCGCTCCGACCGCACCAAGCTGTTCCTGAGCCAGATCCTCGGGCACTGAGCCGACCTCTCCGGAAGCTCCGGACACGACGGGCGCGCCACTTCGGTGGCGCGCCTTTTTCGTGGGTCAGTAGCGGTGCTGGTCGATCAGGATCTGGTTGCCGTCCGGATCGCTGAGCATCAGGCTCCCCGGGCCGGTCGTGGTCTCGTCGGCCTCGCTGGTCAGCGACACGCCCTGCTGCTTCAGCGCGCGCTGGATCTCGCGCAGGTCGGTATACGGGTCGACCTCGTTGCCCTGCTGGTCCCAGCCTGGGTTGAAGGTCAGGATATTGCCATCGAACATGCCCTGGAACAGGCCGATGACGTGGTCGCCGTTGCGCAGGATCAGCCAGTTCTGCTGCTCGTCACCGCCGGCCGGCTCGAAACCGAGCTTGCCGTAGAAGTCTTTCGACCTGGCGAGGTCCTTCACCGACAGGCTGATCGAAAAGGATCCGAGTTGCATCGCTATCTCCTCCCAGGGTGCAGGGCGCCGGCGCATCGACCGAAGCCGTCGGTGCCAAGTCTAGGACGGCGTGCCGGTTCGATCCAGCGGCGCGGCCCGCTGCGGGGCAGGGGAGGGGGGCGGCGCCGCGATCAGAGGTCGGCCGGCACCACGAAGCCGCGCAGCTTTCCAAGACCGTTGCCAATCTCGCGCCAGCTGTCGGTGTCGAATTCAAGCACCGTCGTCGCCGTGGTCGGGTAGGTGCCGAAGCGCGGATGCGACGGCGCGACCGCGGCAAGCTGCGCCGCAAGGGCGCCGATGCCGGGGTTGTGCGCGATCAGCGCCACGGTGCGGCCCTGGGCGGCGCGCGCCGAGACCAGCAGCTGCGCCGGTGCGGCGTTGTAGAGCTGCGGCAGATGCGCGACCTCGGGGGCGTCGGACCAGCGCGGCAGCATCAGGTCCAGCGTCTGCCGGGTCCGCACCGCGTCCGAGCACAGCACCTGGTCGGGTGCGAACCCCTGGTCGGCCAGCCAGGCGGCGATGCGCGGCGCGTCGGTGAGGCCGCGCTCGGCCAGCGGCCTGGCGTGGTCGCGGCCGCCGTCATCGCTCCAGCCGGCCTTGGCGTGGCGGATCAGGACCAGTCGCAGGGTCATCCGGCGTTGCGCGGCTTCATCCGGGTCTCGCTGGACCGGATGATCGACCCGGCGCCATGCTCGGTGAACAGCTCGAGCAGCGAGGCGTTCGGCAGCCGGCCATCGAGAATCACCACCGCGCGCACCCCGTCCTCGAGCGCCGCGAGCGCGGTCTCGGTCTTCGGGATCATGCCGCCGGCGATCACCCCGGCCGCGGTCATCTCGCGCACCTGTTCGGGCGACAGCTGGGTGACCACCGCGCCGGTCTCGTCCTTGACGCCGGGCACGTCGGTCAGCAGCAGCAGCCGGTCGGCCTTCAGCGCGCCGGCGATCGCGCCGGCAGCGGTGTCGCCGTTGACGTTGAAGGTCTCGTTCGGGTCCATGCCGGTGGCGACCGGCGCCACCACCGGGATGATCCCGGCCGAGAACAGGTCGCGCAGCACCTGGACGTTCATCTCGACCGGGCGGCCGACGAAGCCCAGCTCGGGGTCGTCGGCGACCGCGACCATCATGTCGTCGTCCTTGCCGGACAGACCGACGGCACGGCCGCCCTCATCCATGATCGCCTGCACGATACGCTTGTTGACCAGGCCGGTCAGCACCATCTCGACCACCTCGACGGTGGCCTTGTCGGTGACCCGCTTGCCGCGCACGAAGTCGGACTTGATGCCGAGCTTGGCCAGCATCTCGTTGATCATCGGCCCGCCGCCATGCACCACAACCGGGTTCACCCCGACCTGGCGCATCAGCACGATGTCGCGGGCGAACTCGGCCATCGCGTCGGCGTCGCCCATGGCGTTGCCGCCGAACTTCACCACCACCACCGCACCGGAGTAGCGCTGCAGGTAGGGCAGCGCCTCGGACAGGGTGCGTGCTGTGGCGATCCAGTCTCGATCCATGTTCTGCTTCCTCATCCGAGGGCCTCTGCTGCGGGGGTCAGGAAATGCCGGCGATGATCGCCCTGAGCGTCTCGATGCCGTCACCCTTTTCCGAGCTGGTCAGCACCAGCTCGGGGAAGGCGGCGGGATGCTTGGCCAGCGCCGCACGGGTGATCGCCAGCGTGTCCTCGAGATCGGAGGCCTTCACCTTGTCGACCTTGGTCATCACCGTCTGGAACGGCACCGCCGAGCGGTCGAGCAGCTTCAGGATCTCTTCGTCGACCGCCTTGGCGCCGTGCCGCGCGTCGATCAGCACGAAGGCGCGGCGCAGCGTCGGCCGGCCCGAGAGATACTGCTTGAGCAGCCGCTGCCACTTCTCGACCACCGGCAGCGGCGCGTTGGCGTAGCCATAGCCGGGCAGGTCGACGATGTAGTGGCTGTCGGCCGCGGTGAAGAAGTTGATCTCCTGGGTGCGGCCGGGCGTGTTCGACGCCCGGGCCAGCGCCTTGCGCCCGGTCAGGGCGTTGATCAGCGACGACTTGCCGACGTTGGAGCGGCCGGCGAAACAGACCTCGATCCGGTCCGCCGGCGGCAGGCCGTCCATCGCCACGACGCCCTTGAGGAACTCCACCTCGCCGGCGAACAGCATCCGGCCAGCCTCGGCCTCGGACGGCTCGGGGGCCGCGGTGACGGGAAAGCTGAGCTTCATGCGGTCTGCGTCACTTCTTCGGTTTGGTGTTGGCGTTGGCGCTGGCGGTGGCCCGCTTGCGGCGCAGCCCGGCGGTGATGTTGCCGAACACGTCGGGCTTGGAGCCATGGCTGCGCATGATGACGTACTGCTGGATGAAAGTCACCGTGTTGTTGGTGATCCAGTACAGCACCAGGCCGCTGGCGAAGCTGCCGAGCATGAACATGAACACCCAAGGCATCCAGGCGAAGACCATCTTCTGGGTCGGGTCGGTGGGCGCCGGGTTCAGCTTCTGCTGCAGCCACATCGAGATACCGAGCAGGATCGGCAGCACGCCCAGCGACACGATCGCGAGGAAGCTGGCCGGGTCCGGCGGGGCGAAGGGCAGCAGGCCGAACAGGTTCAGGATCGACGACGGATCGGGGGCCGAGAGGTCGTTGATCCAGCCAAGCCACGGCGCATGGCGCAGCTCGATGGTGACGAAGATCACCTTGTAGAGCGAGAAGAAGATCGGGATCTGGATCAGGATCGGCAGGCACCCCGAGGCGGGGTTCACCTTGTTTTCCTTGTAGAGCTTCATCATGCCCTGCTGCATCGCCTGGCGGTCGTCGCCGGCGCGCTCCTTCATCGCCTCGATCTGCGGCTGCAGCTCCTTCATCCGCGCCATCGACACGTAGGACCGGTAGGCCAGCGGGAACACGATCGCCTTCAGGATCAGGGTCAGCGCGACGATTGACCAACCCATGTTGCCGATCAGCCCGTTGAGGAAGTGCAGCAGCAGGAAGATCGGCTTGGTCAGGAAGAAGAACCAGCCCCAGTCGATGCTGTCGACGAAGCCCTTGATGCCGTCGTCATTCTGGTAGGACTGGATCGCTTCCCATTCCTTGGCGCCGGCGAACAGCCGGGTCTCGGAGCGGACGGTGGCGCCCGGCGCGATTTCCTGCGCCGCCGAAACGGTGTCGGTCTGGTAGACGTTGGCGCGGTCGGAATAGCGCACGACCGAGCGGAACGAGGTGCCGGCCTCGGGGATCAGCGTGGTCATCCAGTACTTGTCGGTGAAGCCGGTCCAGCCGTCCTGCGCCACTTCGGTCACGTCGACCCGGCCGGCGCCACGGGCGTCCGGTTCGAGATCGGGCATGTGCTTGTACTTGATTTCCTCGAGCGTGCCGTCGGACATCCGCACCACGCCCTCGTGCAGGATGAAGAAGTTCTGGGTGTCGGGTTCGCCGTGCCGCGCGATGAAGCCGTAGGGCGCCAGCGTCACCGCCGCGTCGCCGGTGTTCTCGACGGTCTGCTCGACATCGAACATGAACTTGTCGTCGACCGAGATGCTGCGGCGGAACACCAGGCCTTCGCCATTGTCCCAGGCCAGGGTCACCGGCGTGCTCGGGGTCAGGCTGTCGCCGCTTTCGAGCGTCCAGACCGTGTCCGGGCCAGGCAGCGGTCCGGTGCTGGCGTCGCCGACCGAGGCCCAGCCCCAGAGCGCGTAATACGGCGTCGCCGAGCCGACCGGCGACAGCAGCCGGACGAGGTCGGACTGCGGGTCGAGCGTCTCGCGATAGTCGGTCAGCGACAGGTCGTCGATCCGGCCGCCAAGCAGCGACAGGCTGCCGGTCAGGCTCGGGGTGGTGATGTCGATGCGCGGCGCGTCGGCGACGGTCTCGGCGGCGGCGGGGGCGCCGTCGGCCTCGACCTGGCCGGTCGTGGCGGTGCCGGCGTCGGCCTGCACCTGGGTCGAGATCGCATCGGGATCCGGGCTGGGCGCCTGTTCCTCTGGCGGGAATATGAGGAACCAGCCCATGATTACCACCAGGCTGAGTAGTGTCGCCAGGATCAGGTTCTTGTTCTGATCGTCCATGAAAACCGCCTTGGATCGCCGGAAAAGGTCACGGCGGTTCAACAGGCCACGGCTCCGAAGGTCAAGCTATTTCACTTGTTCGTCACGTTGCCGCGACGCCCGGCCGGCGCGGCACGGCGGCGCGGCCTGCCGGGCGCCACGGCGCGGGCGGCGGGCTGGCCGCGACCGGTCGTAGGGCGTTGCGCCGCAAAGGCGGCGGTCCGGTCGGCGACCGGGACGCCTGCCGGACCGGGCAAGACCCCGCCTGCGCTGCCAAATATGCGTGTTCGCCGGACCGTGAGGCGGTCAGATGGCCTGCCGCTGCAGCGGCGCCGGACCGGCGTCGCGGTCGCGGTAGGCGCGGATCCAGGCGTCGGCTTCGTCGCGCGGCATCGGCCGGGCGATGCCGAAGCCTTGGACATGGCCACAGCCGAGCTTGGCGAGCATCGCGTGCTCGGCCTCGGTCTCGACGCCCTCCGCCAGGGTGTCGAGGCCGAGCCGTTCGGCCATGGTCAGGATCGCCGAGACCATCTTCTGCTGCTCCGGGTCGGCGTCGATCCGGGTGATGAACGACCGGTCGATCTTGATCCGGTGGATCGACAGCCGGCGGATCGAGGTGATCGCGGCGTGGCCGGTCCCGAAATCGTCGAGGTCGAGGCAGCAGCCAAGCCGCGCCAGCCCGGCGAGGTTGCGGATCACCATGTCCTCGGCGCGGTTCGCCACCACGGTCTCGAGCACCTCGACCACCAGCCGGTCGGGCTGCAGGTCGAACCGGTCGAGCTCCCAGCCGATGCGGTCGACCAGCGACGGGTCGCCAAGCTCGGCATGCGAGAAGTTCACCCCGACTTGCGGCACGACCAGCCCTTCGGAGTCCCACAGCCGCAGCGCGTTCAACCCGTCCTGCACCATGATCTCACCCAGCCGACCCATCAGCCCGGTTTGCTCGAGCGCCGGGATGAATTCGGCCGGCGGGATCAGCCCGCGGTCCGGGTGGTGCCAGCGGGCCAGCGCCTCGACCCCGGTGATCGCGCCGGTCTTGACCGAAATCTGCGGCTGGAAATAGGCGCAGATGTCGCCACGATCCAGCGCGCCCGACACTTCCTCGGCGAGGTTGTTGCGGGTGCGGATCCGCTGATCCATCGCCGCCGAATAGCTGCGGATCGCCGCCGGGCAGTTGCGTTGCGCCTCGATGACCGCCAGCGTCGCGGCCTGCATCAGCCGGTCGCCGCTGGGCCGGTCGAGCCGCGACGCCAGCGCGAAGCCGATCGAGACGCTGACATGCACCTTGAGCCCATCGACGGAGATCGGTTCCGCCATCGCCCGCTGGACCCGCCCGGCCAGCTGGATCGCCGATTCCATGTCGAGCCTGCGCACCGCCGCCAGCGCCACCGCGAAGGTCGGTCCTTCCAGCCGGGCCGGCAGGTCGCAGTCGCGCAGGTTGTCCTGCAGCCGGTCACCGGTGACCTTGAGGATCCGTTCGACCGCGGCACGGTCGTAGCGTTCCTCGATCCGCTTGAAACAGTCGATCTCGAGGACCAGGGCGCCGGTCGAGCCGCCCGAGCCGGCGGCCTCGAGCAGCGCCGAGTCGAGCGCGTCGACGATGGCGCCACGCTGCGCCAGCCCGGTCACCGCGTCGCGCCGCGACGGGTCGGAGGAGCTGCGCCGGGGCAGCGCCGCCAGCACGGTGAGCGGCAGCGCGATCGCCACCGGTACCGCCCAGTAGCCATCGCCCAGCGCCAGAGCCGCCAGCAGCAGCAGCGGCACCAGGACCAGGCCGGCGGGGCGGCGGGCGGCGTGGAACAGCCGGATCGGCTGCGGCGGGGCGGAATTGGTGGCAGAGCTCGACATCGGCGGCATCATCCCTTGCGCATCGCGCGGGAGCGTCGACCTGCTGGCCGGCTGCTCCCTGACTCGACTTGAGGCTAGGGACGGTGGCTGAGGGCGAGCTTAATCCTCACTCGGCTTCTGCGTCGAATTTTCGCCAAAACCGCCGCTTGCCAGCAGTCCGGCGAAGTCATGCAGCGCCGGGTCGAGCAGGTGGCTTGGCCGCACGTTCATCAGCGACCGAAACATCACCTGGCGCCGGCCGGGGCTGTTTTTCTCCCAGCCGTCAAGGATTTGCTTGACCTGCTGGCGCTGCAGCCCGTCCTGCGATCCGCACAGGTCGCAGGGGATGATCGGGTAGTCCATCGCCGCCGCGAACCGGGCGCAATCGGCCTCGGCGACATGCGCCAGCGGCCGGCAGACGAACAGGTCGCCCTCGTCGTTCAGCAGCTTCGGCGGCATCGTCGCCAGCCGGCCGCCGTGAAACAGGTTCATGAAGAAGGTCTCGAGGATGTCGTCGCGGTGATGGCCCAGCACCACCGTCGAGCAGCCCTCTTCGCGGGCAACCCGGTACAGGTTGCCGCGCCGCAGCCGCGAACACAGCGCGCACATGGTGCGCCCGGCCGGCACCTTGTCCATCACGATGGAATAGGTGTCCTGGTATTCGATCCGGTGCGGCACGCCCATTCGCTGCAGGAACTCCGGCAGCACCGTCGCCGGGAAGTTCGGCTGGCCCTGATCGAGGTTGCAGGCAAGGATGTCGACCGGCAGCAGGCCGCGCCACTGCAGTTCGGTCAGCGCCGCGAGCAATGTATAGCTGTCCTTGCCGCCCGACAGGCAGACCAGCCAGCGGTCGCCGCGCTTCGCCATGCCGTATTGTTCGATCGCCTCGCGCACGTCGCGGATGATCCGCTTGCGCAGCTTGCGGAACTCGGTGGATTTCGGGGCGCCGTGGAACAGCGGGTGGATGTCGTCGTCGGCGTCGTCGAGCATCAGCGCAAACCTCTGGGGGACCGGCAGCGATATGCCATGTCGCGGGCAAAAGGAAAAGCCGGCGGGGGTCGCGCTAGTCTGGGACGTTGTCGACGCCGCTGCCGCCCCAGGGGTGACAGCGGCCCAGCCGGCGCAGGGTCAGCCAGCCGCCGCGCAGCCCGCCGTGGCGCTGCAGCGCCTCGAGCGCATAGGCCGAGCAGGTCGGGTGGAACCGGCAGCCATGGCCGACCCAGGGCGAGGCGACCAGCCGGTAGGCCCGGATCGGCAGCGCCAGCAGATGCGCCAGCGGCGTCATTGCGCCTGCGCGTGGACCCGGTCCAGCGCCTGCTTCAGGTCTCGCTGCATCTGCTGCAGGTCATGCGTCGCGGTCACCTCGGCACGGCCGACCAGCACATAGTCCCAGCCGTCGCGGCCGCGGGTCGGCAGCACCAGGCGCGCGACCTCGCGCAGCCGGCGCTTGGCGCGGTTGCGGGCGACCGAATTGCCGACCTTCTTCGAGCAGGTGAACCCCACGCGAATGCCGGGCGTCGCGTCGCCGCGCGCCCGGGCCTGCAGGTGAAAGCCGGCGGTGCCTTGCCGCAGCGCCCGCGCCGCGCGCAGGAAATCGGCGCGGCGTCGGATCACCTCGACTGAAACGCCGACAGGCCCCGTCGCGGGCCCGGCATTGCTGCCGACCGCGGGGGCCGTGTCCGACGTCACAGCGTCGCTCAGGCGCTCAGAACCTTGCGGCCCTGGGCCCGGCGGGCGTTCAGGATTTTCCGGCCGGCCTTGGTGGCCATGCGAGCGCGGAAGCCGTGACGCGCCTTGCGCACCCGGTTAGAGGGTTGGAACGTGCGTTTCATCGCGCTTTCTCCGTCCTAGGGGCCATTCCGTCCGCCGTGCTGCGCCGGATTCGGGGCCTGCCATCATTCGAAGCCCGTGCCATAAAGGCGCGGGCGGTGCCTGTCAACGCGCCGCGACACCCGATTTCGCGGGCGCTGTGACGGCGCTACCGGGGGGCGATGACACATTAGGCCTCTGGAAATCAAGGCCTCGTGAGGGGCCTGTGCAAGTCCCCGCCCGTGCTGCATGTCTTTGCAACACGCGGCAAGGAGACCTCGGATGACCAGCGAAACCACCCCGGCGAAGCCGGTGCCACCGCGGGCGCGGCTGCTGCGCTACCTGCCACTGATCCTGATCGGCCTTGTGGCGCTGGTCGGCGCCGTCGCGTTTCGCGACCTGCTGAGCTTCGAGACTCTGCGCAGCAACCGCGAGGCGCTGCTGGCCTGGCGCGACGCCAACTACCTGCTGTCGGTCTGCAGCTTTGTCGCGGCCTATGTCGCGATCGTCGCCTTTTCGCTGCCCGGCGCCACCGTCGCGACGCTAACCGGCGGCTTCCTGTTCGGGCTGTTTCCCGGCGTGCTGTTCAACGTGGCCGGCGCCACGGTCGGCGCGACGCTGCTGTTTCTCGCGGCGCGCGCCGGGCTTGGCAAGCGGCTGGCGGCGGGCATGGACACCTCCGAGGGCCGGATCCGGCGAATCAAGGACGGCATCGACGCCAACCAGTGGTCGATGCTGTTCCTGCTGCGGCTGCTGCCGCTGGTGCCGTTCTTCGTGGCCAACCTGCTGCCGGCGCTGTTCGGCGTGGCGCTGATGCCCTTCATGGTCACCACCTTCTTCGGCATCCTGCCCGGATCGCTGGTCTACACCTCTGTGGGGTCGGGGCTTGGCGCGGTGTTCGCCCGCGGCGAGACCCCCGACCTCGGTCTGATCTTCGAGCCGCATATCCTGCTGCCGCTGCTCGGCCTCGCCGCGCTGTCGGCCATGCCCATCGTCATCAAGGCCCTGAAGGGTCGGAAAGGTTCTGAATGACCCGCATCGAGACCGACATCTGCATCATCGGCGCCGGCTCGGGCGGTCTTTCGGTCGCCGCCGGCGCGGTCCAGATGGGCGCGAAGGTGGTGCTGATCGAAAAGGGCGAGATGGGCGGCGATTGCCTGAACAGCGGCTGCGTGCCGTCGAAGGCGCTGCTGGCCGCCGGCAAGCAGGCGCATGCGATGACCACCGGCGCCGCGATGGGCATCACCCCGGTGACCCCCGAGAT
>JBFGEI010000027.1:0-18341 GCA_041580155.1 Limimaricola sp. | reverse complement strand
TAGAAGGTGGCGACCTGCTCGGCCAGCATCATGCCCTTGTAGATGATCGACCGGCACGACAGCGACGCGAGATACAGGTCGCGGATTCCGGCGGCCTGCGCCGCCTGCTCGATCCGGCGCCGGATGATGTAGAGCTCGCGCTCGAAGGTTTCTTCGTCGATCTCCTTCTCGCAGCGGATCAGGATCTGCTCGATCTCGGGCCGGGTCGCGTTGGCCTTTTCCCCGAGCACGCTGATGTCGACCGGCACATGGCGCCAGCCGTAGATGTAATGGCCCATCCGCAGCACTTCGGTCTCGACGATGGTCCGGCAGGTTTCCTGCGCGCCGAAATCGTTGCGCGGCAGGAACACCTGGCCGACGGCGATTTGCCGGCCGGCCAGCGGCTCGTGGCCGGTGCGCCGGATCTGGTCCTCGAAGAAGGCCTGCGGGATCTGCACGTGAATGCCGGCGCCGTCGCCGGTCTTGCCGTCGGCGTCGACCGCGCCGCGGTGCCAGACCGCCTTCAGCGCGGCGATGCCCTTTTCGACGACGCCGCGCGACGGGCTGCCGTCGATCGACACCACGAGGCCGACGCCGCAGGAGGCGTGCTCGTCGTCTTCGCGGTAGAGGCCGTTCTCGGCCATCCAGCTGCGCTTGGCCTCTTCGGCGGCGACCCAGGCTGCATCATAGGTGGTCATCGGAGAACTCCTTAGCGGGGAAGGTTGCGGGCGCGGAGGACATCACCGCGCCGCAGCCGTGTTTCGGGTTGGACGACAGGAAGCCCTGTTCGCCCGGAAAGATGAATTCGACCGGCGAATCCTCGGTCTCGAAGGTTTCGCCATCGGTGGTGAAGCTGCCGGTGCCGGCGACGAAGATCCGATGCTCGCGGCTGATGTATTCGCTGCCCTGCGAGCGCCAGATCTCGTCGCCCTCGGCGTTCAGCGCGCGGATCGCGAAGGCGGTGCGGTCGAGCGTCACCCCGTCGATCACCACGGTCTCGCCGGTCAGCCGGTCCTCGCCGACGTAGCGGGTCTGGCCGATCTCGTCGGAGTTGGTGATGAAATCATAGGTGTCGCGCCCCTCGGCCAGCAGCGTGCTGAACGAGGCCGGATCGACCGGGTCGTCGGCCAGGTGCTCGGCATGGCCGAGGTTGACGTAGACGCTCTCGAGCCACTGCGCCTCGGCGTCGATCGCACCGAAGTAGCTGATGCCGTCGGCGTCGAGATCGACCCGGCGCTGCCAGCCTTCGGGGTCGCCTTCGCAGGTGAAATGATGGGTGACGACGCAGTCCGAGGATTGCACGGTCATGTAGCCGGTGCAGGCCGGCGGCAGCGAGAACCTGCCGGCCGCGCCGTCAGGCCCGGCCAGCGCCGCGGCGGGCGCCAACGCCAGCAGCGCCGGGAGCGTGGCGCGAATCATTGCAGCACCGTGGCCGGCGTGGCCGCCAGCGACTGCGGCAGCGCCGACAGCACCACGTCGCAGCCGAAGCGCGGTTCGGTGCTCAGAAACCCCGGCTCGTCGGGAAACTCGAAGGTCACCGGCGAGGCGTCGGTCTTGAAGCTGTCCTCGGGCGAGGTCACCCGGCGGATGCCGGACAGGAAGCTGCGCCACTCGGGGTTGATGAACTCGTTGCCGGTGATCCGGTAAAGCTCTTCGCCCGACGGGTCGGTGGCGATGACCTGGAACTCGGTCTCCTTCAGCGCCACCCCGTCGATCACAAGCTTGCGGCCGGTCAGCCGGTCCGAGCCGCGGAACATGGTGACGGCGAAGGGCTCGCTGACGGTCTCGAAGACGAAGCGGTCGCGGCCGGTCGACAGCAGCTCGCTGAACGAGGCCGGGTCCTCGACCTGGTCGCCAAGCCGGTCGACTACCCCGGTCGACAGGTGGTGGCTCTCGATCCACTGGGTCTCGGAGTCGATCACCCCGAGATAGACCGGGCCCTCTTCGCCGATGTCGACCCGGCGTTGCCAGCCCTCGGGGTCGGCCTCGCAGGTGAACAGGTGGCTGACGGTGCAGTCGCGTTTCTGCACCGTGACATAGGCGGTGCAGCCTTGCGGTAGCGCGAAGCGCGACGAGGTGCCCTGCGCCGCGGCGGGCCCGGACAGCGCCGAGACGAGGATCGTGATGGCAGTGCAGAACGTCTTCATGGACCGGCCCCCTTCGGATCCGTGCGGTTGACCTTCAGCCCTGGCCCCGCCGGTGCAACGCACCTGATCCGGGCCGGGGCGGTGCCGGCGCGGCTCCGACGATTGGAGCGCGCCGGACGTCACTCGGCCGCGACGCTCGCGGCCTGGCCGAGGTAGTCGAGGATCGCGGTGGCGCAGTCGCGCCCGTCGCGGATCGCCCAGACCACCAGGCTGGCGCCGCGCACGATGTCGCCGGCGGCGAACACCCCGTCGAGGCTGGTCTGGCCGGTGCCGAAATCGGCCCGCACGGTGCCCCAGCGCGTCACTTCCAGACCCTCGACGCCCCAGAGCTTGGGCAGATCCTCGGGTTCGAAGCCGAGCGCCTTGATCACCAGGTCGGCGCCTTCGACGTAATCCGACCCCTCGATCAACTCGGGCATCCGGCGGCCGGTGGCGTCGGGCGTGCCGAGCCGCATCTTGTGGACCTGCACCCCGGTGACCGAGGCGTCGGAGTCGAAGCCCTTCGGCGCCGAAAGCCAGACGAATTCGACGCCCTCTTCCTCGGCGTTCTGCACTTCGCGTTGGCTGCCGGGCATGTTGTCGCGGTCGCGCCGATACAGGCATTTCACCGACTCGGCGCCTTGGCGGATCGCGGTGCGGACGCAGTCCATCGCGGTGTCGCCGCCGCCGATGACCACCACCCGCTTGCCGGCGGCGTTGAGCTCGCCGCTGTCGTACTCCGGCACCTCGTCGCCGAAGTTCTTGCGGTTCGACGCGGTCAGGAAGTCCAGCGCCCGGACGATGCCCGGCGCATCGGATCCCGGCAGGTCGCGCGACTTGTAGACTCCGGTGGCGATCAGCACCGCGTCGTGCTTGCCGCGGATCGCGTCGAAGGAGATGTCTTCGCCGACGGCGCAGTTCAGCACGAATTCGACGCCCGAGTCCTCGAACTGCCGGTTGCGGCGCTCGACCACGTCCTTTTCAAGCTTGAAGCCCGGAATCCCGTAGGTCATCAACCCGCCGGCCCGGTCGTAGCGGTCATAGACCGTGACCTGGACCCCGGCGCGGCGCAGGAAGTCGGCGGCGGCGAGGCCGCCCGGACCGGCGCCGATGATGCCGACGCTTTCGGCACGCTCCTGGGCGGGGCGGATCGGCTTGACCCAGCCCTCGTCCCAGGCGGTGTCGGTGATGTATTTCTCGACCGAGCCGATGGTGACGGTGCCGTGGCCCGACTGCTCGATCACGCAATTGCCTTCGCAGAGCCGGTCCTGCGGGCAGATCCGACCGCAGATCTCGGGGAAGGTGTTGGTCGCCTGGCTGATCTCGTAGGCTTCCTGCAACCGGCCCTCGGCGGTCAGCCGCAGCCAGTCGGGGATGTTGTTGTGCAGCGGGCAATGGGTCTGGCAATACGGCACGCCGCACTGGCTGCAGCGACCGGCCTGCTCGGCCGCCTTGTCGCGGGCGTATTCGGCGTAGATCTCGTGGAAGTCCTCGCGCCGCGCCTCGGCCTGCCGCTTTTCCGGCATGTCGCGGCCGACGGACACGAATTTGAGCATCTTGTCGGTGGCCATCGCTGTTTCCTTCCGGCTGGGCATGCCGCCTGATAAAGCAGGCCTGCCCCGAAGAAAAGTCAGCGCGGCTTCCCTATTAACGGCATTTCTGCCGTTGGAGCCTAAATTCTTGCGTCACGACGTCGAATAAAGGTCAGTGACTGATACCTATACCGTCACCCGACCGCGAAAAGCGCCGCCAGCGCCACCAGGCCGACGGCGATTCGCCACCAGCCGAACAGCGCGTAGCCATTGCGCGACACGAAGCCGAGCAGCCACCGCACCACCAGCACCGCGCTCAGAAACGCCATGCCGAAGCCCAGCGCGATCTCGTTCAGCGCGGTCCAGTCGAGCACATCGCGGTTCTGGAACAGGTCGTAGGTCACCGCCCCGGCCATCGTCGGCATCGACAGAAAGAAGCTGAACTCGGCGGCGGCGCGCTTCGACACCCCCATCAGCAGCCCGCCGACGATCGTCGCGCCCGAGCGCGACACCCCCGGCACCATCGCCAGCACCTGGAACATGCCGATCGCGAAGGCGGTGCGCAACGGCAGATGCATCGCGTCGTCGTGCTCGGGCTCGGGCGCCATGCGGTCGACGAACAGCAGCACGATGCCGCCCAGCACCAGCATGATCGCGATCAGCTTGGGGGTTTCGAACAGCACGGTCTTGATGACGTCATGCGCCAGCACCCCGATCACCGCCGCCGGCAGGAACGCCAGCAGCACCGCGATCACGAAGCGCTGCGCCTGGCGGTCGTGCGGCGCGTCGCGCAGCACGGTCCACAGCCGGCCGGCGTAGACCGTCAGGATCGCCAGCACCGCGCCGAGCTGGATCACCACCTCGAAGGTCTTGCCGGCCGACTCGAAGCCAAGGAAATGCCCCGCCAGAAGCAGGTGCCCGGTCGATGAGACCGGGATGAACTCCGTCAGCCCCTCGAGCAAGCCAAGCAGGAGCGAGAGGAGAATCGTGTCTCCGGTCATAAAATGTAACGTCCGTCAGTTCTTGCGCAGGTTCCGCGCGGATTCCTTGATGGCGAGGTACTGGCCCGAGGGCCGGAACCGCCACAGATAGTCGGGCAGGACCGCTTCCATCGCCGTCGGCTCGATGCCGAGCGCGGCAAAGCCCCTGGCACCGGGCGTCACCACGTTGTCGCGCCGCAGGTTGGCGACCTGGTCGCCGGTGATCGGCGCGCGCAGCAGGCCGAAGCTGAGCTTCTGCACCAGACCCATGCCCCAGGCCATGACCCGGGCCAGGCCGAACGGCAGCCCGACGATCATCCGGCGCCGCCGGATCACGCCCAGCATCAGCTGCACCAGCTCGCGGAAGCTGTGGATGTCGGGACCGCCCAACTCGTAGACGCCGGGGGCGGCGGCGCCGGTCGCGCCCATCGCCGCGGCCTGCGCCACGTCGTCGACATAGACCGGCTGGAACCGGGTGTCGGCGCCGACCAGCGGCAGGACCGGGCTGATGCTGGCCATGCCGGCGAAGCGGTTGAAGAATTCGTCCTCGGCGCCGAACACGATCGACGGCCGCAGGATCACCGCATCCGGCATGTGGCGCAGCACCGCGGCTTCGCCGGCGGCCTTGGTACGGGCATATTCGCTGCGGCTGTCGGCATCGGCGCCGATCGCCGAGATCTGCACCATGCGCGCGACGCCCAACTCGGCGGCGATCCGGGCGATCCGCTCGGGCGCCTCGGCCTGCACCGCCTTGAAGGTGTTGCGGCCGCGCTCGGCCAGAACCCCGACGCAGTTCACCACCACGTCGGCGCCGTGCATCACCTCGCGCACGCTGGCGTCGTCACGGATGTTGCAGAACACCGGCTCGACCTGGCCGACCGCGCCGTAAGGCTTCACGAACATCGCTTCGTTCGGGTTGCGCACGGCGACGCGAATCCGCCAGCCCTGCTGCGCCAGACGCCGAGTGATGTAGCGCCCGAGGAACCCCGAGCCGCCGTAGATGGTCACAAGTCCGGTCATCGGCCCCGCCCCGCATAGGTGATTTCACGCCTCGCGGTTTACCCGCCGCAGCGGCCACGGACAAGCTTCGATCTGGTCGGCGTTTTTTCTGCACGATTGCCCGTTGACACCCCCGAGCGCTTTCCTTAGATCGCCTTTCACACGACCTGCCCAGGTGGTGGAATTGGTAGACGCGCTGGCTTCAGGTGCCAGTGTCCGAAAGGACGTGGAGGTTCGAGTCCTCTCCTGGGCACCATCCCTCCCTACACAGAGAGACGAGGGATAGCATGGCAAATCATCTATACATGAATGACTTGCCCGATGGGCTCGATCTCGGACCGGTGGTCGCGATCGATTGCGAGACCATGGGGCTGAACCCGCATCGCGACCGGCTGTGCCTGGTGCAGATGTCGGGCGGCGACGGCAACTGCCACATGATCCAGGTGAGCCCGGGCCAGACGGCGGCGCCCAACCTGGCGCGGCTGCTCGAGGACCCCGAGGTGCTCAAGCTGTTCCATTACGGCCGGTTCGACATCGCGGTGATGGCGCAGGCCTTCGGCGCGGTCGCGGCGCCGGTCTACTGCACCAAGATCGCCTCGAAGCTGGTGCGCACCTTCACCGACCGGCACGGGCTGAAATACCTGCTGCAGGAGCTGGTCGGCATCGACATCTCCAAGCAGCAGCAGCAATCCGACTGGGGCGCGCCCGAGCTGTCGAAGGCGCAGCTCGATTCCGCCGCCTCGGACGTGCTCTACCTGCACCGGCTCAGGGTCGAGCTCGACCGGATGCTGGCGCGCGAGGGCCGGACCGATGTGGCGCAGCGCTGCTTCGACTTCCTGCCGACCCGGGCCCGGCTGGATCTTGCCGGCTGGCCCGACATCGACATCTTCACGCACTGACATGGCCGATGACGCCACCCTGCCGATCGACGATCTCGGCACCGCCCGCCGGGTGATCCGCGACGAGGCCGCCGGCCTCGCGGCGCTGGCCGAGTCGCTGGACGACGGCTTCGTGCAGGCGGTGGAGGCGATTCTCGCGGCGCCGGGCCGGGTCATCGTCTCGGGGATGGGCAAGTCGGGCCATGTCGCGCGCAAGATCGCCGCGACCTTCGCCTCGACCGGAATCCCGGCGCAGTTCGTCCACCCGGCCGAGGCCAGCCACGGCGATCTGGGGATGATCTCGCGCGGCGACGTGGTGCTGGTGCTGTCGAACTCCGGCGAAACCCCCGAGCTGGCCGACCTGGTGGCGCATACCCGCAGGTTCGGCATCCCGCTGATCGGCGTCGCGGCGCGGGTCGGCAGCACGCTGATGACCCAGGCCGACATCCGGATTCCGCTGCCGCCGCTGCCCGAGGCCTGCGGCATCGGCGTGGTGCCGACCACCTCGACCACGATGACGCTGGCGCTGGGCGACGCGCTGGCGATCGCGCTGATGCAGCGGCGCGGCTTCACCGCGGCGCATTTCCGCGACTTCCACCCCGGCGGCAAACTCGGCGCCCGGCTGGCAAGGGTCGGCGACCTGATGCACCCGGTGGCGGAACTGCCGCTGGTCGGGCGCGACACGCCGATGGCCGAGACGCTGCTGGTGATCAGCCGCTGCGGTTTCGGCGTGGTCGGGGTCACCGACCCGGACGGCGCGCTGGCCGGCATCGTCACCGACGGCGACCTGCGGCGCCACATGGATGGGCTGCTGACCCGCAGCGCCGGCGAGGTGATGACCGCCGCGCCGCGCACGATCCGGCCCGACGCGCTGGCCGCAGAGGCGCTGGCGCAGATGAACGACCGCAAGATCACCTGCCTGTTCGTGGTGCCCGAGACCGGCGCCGCGGCGCTGCCGGTCGGGATCCTGCACATCCACGACTGCCTGCGCGCCGGCGTGGCCTAGGCGCCGCGATGCCCGCCCAGGACAACCTGCATTCGCGACTGGTCGGCTGGGTCAAGGTGCTGCTGCCGCTGGCGGCGCTGGTGCTGCTGTCGACCATGTTCCTGTTCGGCCGCGGCTCCACGGGCGTGCCCGACATCCCCTTCGCCGAGATCGCGGCGATCGCCCGCGAACAGCGGATCACCGCGCCGCGATTCGCCGGCACCGGGCGCAACGGCGCCGCGATCGCGATCACCGCGACCTCGGTGGCGCCACAGCCCGACACCCCGTCCCTGTTCGCGATCGACACGCCGCGCGCCGACATCGACATGCCGTCGGGCACCCGGGTCGCGCTCAGCGCCGCCGCGGGCGAGATCGACAGCGCGGCGCGGACCGCGCGGCTCGACGGGCTGGCGCGGCTCACCACCTCGGACGGCTATGAAATGGAAGTCGCCGGGCTGCTCGCCGATCTCGATGCCGGCGAGATCCGCTCGCTCGGACCGCTCGAGGTCCACGCGCCGTTCGGCGAGCTGACCGCCGCCGAACTGCTGGTCACCGCCGACCAGAACGGCGGCAATTCACGGATGGTGTTCTCTGGCGGCGTGCGTCTGCTATATGATCCCCAACCGTGAGGACATCGCCATGCTTCGATCCGTCGCCGCCCTGCTGCTGGCCCTGACCGCGACCGCGGCCGGCGCCCAGACCAACGTCGCGATCGGCGGGCTCAGCGCCGACCCGACCGCGCCGGTCGAGGTGACCGCCGACAACCTCACCGTCGATCAGGCCTCGGGCGCCGCCACCTTCGAGGGCAACGTGGTGATCGGCCAGGGCGCGCTGAAGATCTCGGCCGCCACGGTCGAGGTGTTCTACGACGACGCCTCTGGCGACATCGCCCGGATGGTCGCCGGCGGCGGCGTCACCTTCGTCACCGCCACCGAGGCCGCCGAATCGCAGGATGCGGTCTACGACCTGTCGGGCGGCACGCTGACGCTGACCGGCGACGTGCTGCTGACCCAGGGCGCCTCGGCGATCTCGGCGCAGAGCATGGTGGTCGATCTCGCCGGCAACACCGCAAGGCTCGAGGGCGGCGTGCGCACCGTGCTGAACCGGGGCACCCCGTGACCGCCCCCGAGCTGACCGTCACCCCCGGCGACGCCGGGCTGCGGGTGCTGAACCTGCGCAAGAGCTACCGCAAGCGCCCGGTGATCCGCGACGTGTCGCTAACCCTGCAGCGCGGCGAAGTCGTGGCGCTGCTCGGGCCGAACGGATCGGGCAAGACCACCTGCTTCTACTCGATCGCCGGGCTGGTGACCCCCGAGGGCGGCCAGGTGACGATCGACGGCCGCGACGCGACGATGCTGCCGATGTACCGCCGGGCGCATCTCGGGATCGGCTACCTGCCGCAGGAGATGTCGATCTTCCGCGGCCTGTCGGTCGAGGACAACATCCTGGCGATCCTCGAGATCAACGAACCCGACCGGACCAGCCGCCGCGAACGGCTCGAGGAGCTGCTGAGCGACTTCTCGATCGAGCATCTGCGCCGCGCCCCGGCGCTGGCGCTGTCGGGCGGCGAAAGACGCCGGGTGGAGATCGCGCGCTGCCTGGCCGCGGGGCCCAAATACGTGCTGCTGGACGAACCCTTCGCCGGCGTCGACCCGATCGCGGTCGGCGATATCCGCGCCCTGGTCGCCGATCTCAAGACCCGCGGCATCGGCGTGCTGATCACCGATCACAACGTCCGCGAGACGCTGGGCATCGTCGACCGGGCCTACATCCTGCATGACGGGCGCGTGCTGAAAAGCGGCACAACCGACGAGGTCGTGCAGGACGAGAACGTGCGCCGCGTCTACCTTGGTCAGGGCTTCCGGGTGAACTGATTGTCGCCGATCGCGCACCACGCCGACGTTGACAAACAGCCCCGGCATGGTGCGAGATGGAGTCGATGACAGACCCCGTTCGCCACTCTGCGAAGGACTTGGAGGTTCCGGCCGATGCGGCCGCAAGCCCCCCTCGGACGCGGGCGTCCATCGTCGCTCACCCCCCGGCATGACCCGCAACGCAGGCCGCACCTGCGCGCCCGAGTCCTGTCTGAAGACCTGAAGGAGACGACCATGCGGTATCAGATCAGCGGCAAGCAGATCGAGATCGGCGAAGCTCTGCAGATCCACGTGCAGACCGAGTTGGGTGCCACCGTCGACAAGTATGCCGGCCGCCCGACCGACGCGACCGTGGTCTTCTCGCGCACCGGCCACGAAAACATCTGCGAGGCCGTGGTGCATCTGTCGACCGGCCTGGTCGCGCAGGCCTCGGGCCGCGCAAGCGAGATCTACGCCGCCTTCGACGCCTGCCACGAGAAGATGGACAAACAGCTGCGCCGTCACAAGCGCAGGTTGAAGGACCACCATAAGGCACGACCCAACCCGGTTGAACTTTCGGACGCGGGCACCTATATTCTCGCCTCGACAGAAGAATTGGACGAGACCGAGCAGGACAGTCTGACACCGATGATCGTCGCCGAGATGGAATCCAAGATTCCGGAACTGTCGGTTGGCGAGGCGGTTATGCAGCTGGAATTGGCGCATGCTCCGGTGCTGGTCTTCCGAAACGAGAAGCACAGCGGGATCAATGTCGTCTATCGCCGGGACGATGGCAATTTCGGCTGGATCGACCCGCGCAACATCGGCTAGGACGACGCAAGTTCCTGGCTCGCCGAGCAGGCCTCGCAGACAGGGGATTCCCAGATGCAGATATCCCAGATCCTTCCGACGGACGGTGTGAAGATGCTGGCCTCGACCAGCTCCAAGAAACGTTTGTTCCAGGATCTGGGGGATCTCGCCGAATCCTGCTACGACCTGCCCCCCGGGCGGGTCGTGGAAGCGCTGATCGAACGCGAGGGCCTCGGCCCCACCGGGGTCGGCCATGGCGTGGCGCTGCCGCATGCCAGGATGGAAGAGGTCGACCGGGTCCGCGGCCTGTTCATCCGCCTTGAAAAGCCTCTGGAATTCGACTCGATCGACCGTCAGCCGGTGGATCTGATCTTCTGCCTGCTGGCGCCGGCCGGTGCCGGGGTCGAACATCTCAAGGCGCTGGCGCTGGTGTCGCGCACCATGCGAGACGCCAACATCTGCGCCAAGCTGCGCGCCAATGCCGACGCGCTGACGCTGCACGCGATCCTCACCGAAGGCCCGGCGATCAAGGCCGCCTGACCGGGCGCTACGGCGTCCAGTCGGCGAATCCGAACGACTCGTAGTCACCGCCGTAGGCGGCGCGGGTCGCCGACTCGATCCCGGAATCGTAAATCCGTGCCAGCAACGCCGCGTGCGGGTCGGTGATCGCCGGCAGGGGCGGCGACGTCACGCCGACCTGCGCCGCGATCCACGGCAGATCCGCGCGCAACCGGTCCTCGCGCAGCAGCGCGTCGGGCGGGCCGAACCCCGCCACCCCGCGCAGCAGCGCGATCTGGCTGGCCCATGCCGGATCGACCCTGACGTTGGTCTGACCGGCCAGGTTGGCCTTCAGGAACCCGAGAAACCCGAGGAATCCGGCGCGGTGCCGCTCCGGGTCGGGATCCGGGCCGGGTTGGCTGTCGGAAATCGGCAGCTTGAAGCTGCGGCGCAGGGTGGCGCGGATCTCTCCGAAGCTGCCCGGGCCGCGCGCCAGGATCCGGTCGCAGAAGGCGGCATGCGCCCGCGCCACCGGATGCCGCAGCACCGCGAAGCTGCGGTGCCCGGGATGCGCCGCCTTCCACTGTCGCAGGGTGTTCTGGGTGAAACCGTCGCGCGGCGCCGCCCCGTCGACCGCCCGCAGCCAGTCGCGCAGCACCGCCACCGGACCCGATCGCAGCGGCATCAGCAGCAGCCCGCTGCGCGCCGCCGCGACGTAGCCCGGCACCATCGGCCCGCGCCTCGGCTCGAAGTTCGGGGTCCGGCTCAGCTCGAACAGGTCGAGCCGTGCTAGCGCCGGCGCGATCTCGTCGAAATTCTCGAGCTTGTCGGCGAGGCTGCCGGGGTTCTGCTTTTTCAGCCGCGTGTCCAGCTTGTCGAGCCGCGCCGCGACGCCAAGCCAGGCGGCCAGCCCGTTCATCACCGAGACGTCCTGCAGGTCGTCGTAATCAAGGTAGAACCCGCTCTGGCCGCTGCGCTGCAGCGCGCCGAGAATCCGCAGCTGCATCGCCTGCAACCGGCGCAGATGCGTCTCGAACTCGGCGGCATCGAACCGCACCTTGCTGACGCGGGCGTGGCTGACGTTGGTCAGCTTCCACTGCCCGGTCGCGGCGGCGATCTTGTGGCTCACGTAGGAGTCGATCGGGTTGCGGGTCAGGATGATCTTGGCGATGCCCGGCTCGGCGAGCAGCCGGTCGGTCAGCCGCGGCTCGTGATCGCCGAAGAACCGGAACCCCTGCAACCCGTCGCCGCCGCGGATCGCCTCCAGCAGCCGCTCGGGCGCCGCGTCGCGCCCCGCGCGGGTCAGCCCCAGCAGCGCGTCGCGGTTCGGGTAGCCGATGAAATGCGGGTTGAACGCTTCGCCATGGCAGCGCACCCCGGCAAGCGCGTTCAGGTTCGACTCGAGGAAGTTCGAGCCGGTGCGCATCTCGGCGAACACCACGAAGCTGTCGAAATCGGGCATTCGGGTCACTTTACCAGGTAGGGCCGGCGCGGCATCGCGGTCGGGGCGGGTGCCGGGCCGGTCGGGAAATCGCCGACCAGGTGCGGATGCATCCCGGCGTTGCGCAGATCCTGCAGGAAACCGCCGAAGCCGTCGAGATCGACCATCAGCGGCGCTTCGGTGAGCGCCCCGGGGGCGGCGCCGATCTGCACCAGAAGCGGCTGCAGCGCCTCGAGCGGCGCTTCCACGAACTCCGACAGCGGCCAGATGCTGATCCGCGCCTTGGCATAGGGCGACCGCAGCGCCGCGAGATGCTCGGATTCGATCCGCTGCAGACGCGCCGCCTCGACCCGGCGCAGTTCGAACGGCCGGTCGTCGCGCATCAGCGGCAGCGCCCAGGCGCCCGAAATCACGCTGATCTGCGCGTTCGGATCCTTGGCGATGTCCCAGCCGATCTGCTGTCGGTCGCGCGGTCCGAACTGGAAGCACTGGCGCTGACCGCGGGTGTTCCAGATCATGTTGGTCAGGAACATCCGCGGATCGCGGTCGCGCAGCGCCGCGCTGTCGGACAGCGCTCCGGCGTGCACCGGGCCGCGGTCGTCGAACTCGGCGCGGTCGGGGGCGAAGAGGTGCCCGTGCACCCGGGCGCCGGTAATCCGCGCCAGCCAGGGCTCGAAGCCGTCGAACAGCTCGGCGAAACCTTCGAACACCGAATAGGGCGCAGCGGTCACGCCGTTCTCCCACGAGGTGTTGGGCAGCCGGCTTTGCATGTAGAGACCCGCCCGGCCGCGGGTCCGCCGCTCCACCGCCTTGGCGAAGATCCGGTCGATTCGGCCTGGGTTAGGCTCTGTATCGCCGACCGCGACGGCGCCGCTCAGGAAGCTGTCGTAGAGCCGGTCGGCCCGCGGCCAGATCTTGCGCGCCACGAAACAGTCGGAGCGCCGCAGCAGCGGCAGGTGATCGTCGTAGAAGATGTGCGGCTTGCCCTGGAAATCGAACTTGGACATGGTCAGCGACCGGCTTTCGATGCGCTGCGACCAGTGCCGCGCCAGCGTCTGGAAATAGCTTTCGTCGGGAATCCAGACCCTGCGGAAGTAGCGGTCCAGCGCCGGTCGCCGCGGGTCCGCCAGGATCGCGGTCAGCGTGGTCCGGGTCAGGCACCACCATTGCGACCCCATGTGCGGCACCAGACCGGCCGGCAGTCGACGCCGCATCCCGAGCCGGCGCTGCAGCGCGACGTAGCGGTCGAACAGCCGGCGCTGCCGCTTCCACGAGAACGGGAACCGCAGGGTGA
This sequence comes from Limimaricola sp., assembly GCA_041580155.1. GTDB lineage: Bacteria > Pseudomonadota > Alphaproteobacteria > Rhodobacterales > Rhodobacteraceae > Limimaricola. The sequence continues at coordinate 4,966 of JBFGEI010000027.1, read as the reverse complement.
AGCGTTCTTCGGACAGCCCGCCGACGGTCCAGGGCACGTCGGCGGTGGTCGCGCTTTCGATGAAATCGGTGTCGGGTCGCGCCGCCAGATAGCCGCGCAGCTCCGCGACCGGGCGCAGCGGCAGGCAGGACCCCGAGGCAAGGTAGACATGCTCGGCCTCGGGAAACCGCGCCAGCATCAGCTCGGCCGCCGACAGCGTCGCGCCGACGATGCCCCAGGTCCCCCAGTCGCAGCGATGCCGGGCCGAGAACAACGCCCGATCGGACAGATCGCCCAGCCGGGCGACCAGCGCGTCATGCGCCGCGGCGTCGGTCTGCGCGTCGACATGCACCACCACCGGGCAGCCCTGCGTCACCCAGTGCCGGATCACCCGTTCGGCCCGGTCCAGCGCGGTATGCACCAGCAGGATCACCCCGAGGCTCATGATCGGCCCCGGCCGGTCATGCCCAGTTGCCCTTCGACATCAGCCCGAGAATCTCGAGCTGGCGCCAGTTGATGTAGCTCTCGCTCCACTTGCACCACAGGTCCGGATCCGCGGCGAGCCGCGCCGCATAGGCCTTGTATTCGTGACTTGCGGCGTAATGTTGGCCGCGGTCCAGCTCTTCGCGGGCCTTGGCGGCGAACTCTCCGACGAACTTGGTGTGCAGCAGCACCCCCGAGGCCTTTTCACCGCCCCACTCGTCGTAGACGAGGTTCAGCCCGCGCGGCAGCAGCATGTGGGTCGAGCTGACATAGGCGTAGGACCGGTCCCATTTGACCAGCGGGATCTTGTTCAGCGCCGGCGCCCGGTCCGGCGTATCCGGAAAGAACACCCGGGCCCGCGGCCCGCCCTGAATCCACAGGTTGCCGAACTTCGGATTGCGGCGGATCGTGTAGTTGCCGGCGTCGAACCACGGCGCGACCTCGAGCGGGTCGGTGCCGCGGCGATACTCCGCGAGGTCGAGCCGGCCCTTGGGATACATGTCGAGCAGCATCGCCCCGAAGGACCGGATCGACGAGGCGTCGAGCCAGTCGGTCAGCGCCCTGAGCGGCCTCGTGTCGCAAAACGGGTAGACCAGAAGCTCGTCCGGATCGACGGTCAGGCACCAATGGCCGTGGCCGTGGCGCATCTGCAGCAGGGTCAGCCAGTCGACCCCGAAGCGGGCCCTTTTGTAGCTGGCATCGCTGCGCCACAGCGACACGTCGGGCTGCGCCGCAAGGTAGTCGGCGCCACCGTCGTCGCTGCCGTTGTCGACCATCAGGAAATGGTCGATGCCGAGCTTGCGGTAATAGTCGAGAAACCACGGAAGCCGCAGATCCTCGTTGCGCAGTGTCGAGAACACCAGCAGGTCGCCCGGGCGGATCGCCGCGCTGCGGTCGACCACGGCGGTCAGCTCGCGGCGTTTGCGCAGCGCCCGCAGCCGCCAGCGCCGACGCTGCAATCTCAGCCGATATGACCGCCAGACACCCAACCGCGTCTCCTCTGGGCGATACCCTACCAGTCGGCGCCCAACACCGCGTTGACATGCGCGGCCCATCCCGGCGGATCGAAGCGCGGCAGATTCGGCCTTGACGTAGTGGCCAGGCGTTCGACCTCGGTCTGCCACAGGTAGCGGTCGTGCGGGTCCAGGTAAACGGCCCGGGGTCCGAGCAACTCGCGGCAGATGGCAAGATCGCCACAGACCACCGGGGTGCCAAGCGCCGCCGCCTCGAGCGGCGGCAGCCCGTAGCCCTCGGCCAGCGACGGGAACAGCAGGGCGCGGGCCCGCAGCAGCAGCGCCGCGACGGCGGCGTCAGGCAGCCCCGGCAGTTCGACCACATTGGCGGGCTTGGCGTCGAGCCGGTCGAACACCGCGCGGTTGTTCCAGCCGCGGCTGCCGCAGATCAGCAGCCGCGGCGCGCCGGGTCCAAGCCGGTCCCAGACATCCAGCAGCAGCGCGTGGTTCTTGCGCGGCTCGATGGTGCCGAGCGCCACGAAGAACGGGGGATCGAGGTCGAGACCGGCCGGCGGATCGCCGGCCTGCGGCAGCGCCACCCCGAGCGGCGCCACGATGATCCCGGGCGCGCCGCCAAGCCGGCGCAACTGCGCCGCGACCGCGACCCGGGTGGTGTCGGCGCTGACGATGACCCGGTCGGCGTGACAGGCGACGGCGGACAGCAGAGCTTCGAAGCGCGCAGCGCTGCCCGGCCGCGACATCCGCGGCAGGTCGAGCGGGATCGTGTCGTGGATCAGCACCGCGCAGCGCAGCCCGGCGCGGCGCAGCGCGGCAAGGCCGGAGGCGGAGAGATTGGCGTGGCCGGTGTTCAGGTAGCGCCCGCCCTGCGGCAGGTGCCGCGCCAGCATCCGGCGCAGACCGGCGCGCGGGCAGCGACCGATGGCGTGGCGCCGCGACAGGCTCTGGGCGGCTTGCTGCGCCGGGGTCAGCCGCCGGAACGCCCGCGACAGCAGATCGGCCCTGCCCCAGTCGCCGCTGTCGCAGGCCGCGGCGAACCGCGCCATGCCCGACCGATCCAGCAGCAGGTAGCCGGGGCCGGTGCGCAGCAGGCCGTAAACGGGCGCGGGCCCGGCCCGACACGCGTCCAGCCAGGCCCGTTCGACCCGGTCGATGCCGGTATGGCGTTGCCCGGCCCGGCTTTGCAGCCGGGTCAGGTCAAGCAGCAGAGCGCCGGACACCGCCCGGCGTCCGGCGGCGCCGGTTACTGCGCCGCGTTGCGCAGCGCGTACATCTCGTTGAGATACTGGCCGAACTCGTCGCGCAGCTCGGCGCGGGCCAAGCCGAAGGCGACGGTGGCCTGCAGGAAGCCGGCTTTCGATCCGCAATCGAACCGCTCACCGCGGAACCGGTAGCCATAGACATCGCGGCCGGCTTCGATTTCCTTGGCGATCGCGTCGGTCAGCTGGATCTCGCCGCCGGCACCCTTTTCGCCGGAATCGAGGCTGCGCATCACTTCCGGGGTCAGGATGTAGCGACCGATCACCGCAAGATTCGACGGCGCGGTGCCGAGTTTGGGCTTTTCGACCATGCCGCGGACCTTCACCCGGTCGCCAAAGTCCTGCTCGATGTCGAGCATGCCATAGGAGCTGGTCTTCTCGTTCGGCACTTCCATCGCCGCGACCATGCAACCGCCGGTCTCGGCATGCGCCTCGACCATCTGCTGCAGGCAGGGAGTTTCGGCGGCGATCACGTCGTCGGGCAGGATCACGGCGAAGGGCTCGTCGCCGATCAGCTTGCGGGCGCACCACACCGCGTGGCCGAGGCCCAGCGCCTGGTGCTGGCGGATGTAGGCGATCGCGCCGCTGTCCATGTAGGTCGACTTCAGCGTCTCGAGCAGCTCGTCCTTGCCGGCGCGTGCCAGCGACGATTCCAGCTCGGGCGAATGGTCGAAGTAATCCTCGAGCGCCGACTTGCCGCGCGCGGTGACGAAGATGAACTCCTCGATGCCGGCGGCGCGGGCCTCGTCGATCGCGTATTGGATCAGCGGCCGGTCGACGAGCGTCATGATTTCCTTCGGCACGGATTTGGTCGCCGGCAGAAACCGTGTTCCAAGTCCAGCAACGGGGAAGACAGCCTTGGTGACGCGGTTCTTCATGGTAGTTTCCTCAGATACAGCCGGGTGGGTCCGCGGCAAATAATAACATCCCCGCCCTTTGGCGGTATCATCGTCATCCCACAACGCAAAAGTAGCACGGCGGTTGCATCGCGAAAACCGCATCGGCGCATTATGGTTCCTGCGGATCCCTAACGGCCCGAATACGCGCTCTTTCCCGATCGAAACGGTCGCTTCGTCGCCACCAGCGAAACGGTGGATCGGCCGGGTCCGACCGGCCGAACAGCCCGCCGCGCTGCACCCAGACGCCAGCCGGATCGAATCTCTCGGCGTGACGCAGCGCGGTCGGCGACAGGATGCACAGGCTGACGACGTGGCCGCGCTCGGCCAGCGCCGCCGCCTCGGCCATCCGCGCCCGGGCGGTCACCGGCCGCGCGGTCAGCGCCACATGCGGCAGCGCCGGGGTGCCGCTGCGGAACGGCAGGAACGACGGCGGCGGATCGCCGAGCGGCGCCAGACGGGTCAGCACACGGGCCCGGCCGTCGGACACGCCGGCGTCGAAGCCCGACAGCAGCCGGTCGACGTCGCCCGGGGCGATTCGTCCCGCCACCATGTGCCAGGTCAGCCGCCAGCGCTGCGCCTCGCGCTCCTGCGCGATCCGGGCGTTGCCGTCGACCCGGGCGCCGTGGCGGCGCAGGAACACCGCGAGGCTGGCGCCGATCTCGTGCAGGTCGCGCGGCACCCGGTCGGCGCGGCGCCGCGGCGACTCCAGGTAGCCATGCTGCACCTGGGCCAGCGGCACGATCGCCGTCCGCGCCCCGATCGAGGCCAGCCGCAGGTTGAGATCGGTTTCGTCGAGGTAGAACCGGTACGCCGGGTCAAAGCCGCCAAGCCGCGCCAGCACGCTGCGGCGCACCGCCATGTTGGTGCCTTCGGTCTTGACGCCGCGGCCCAGCCGGCCACGCAGCACGATCGGCGCGTCGTCCTCGAGCACCAGGTCGCGGCCGCTGCCGTCGGCAAAGGCGGCGCGGGCGCGCCACTGGAAGGCGATGCCGTTGCGGCCGCGGACATAGCCACCGGACGCCGCCACGTCGGGATCGGCGAAGGGCGCGGTCAGCCGCGCCAGCCAGGTCGGTTCGGGCACCGCATCATCGTCGAGAAACGCGACGACGGCCCCGGCGGCGGCGGTGACGCCGAGGTTGCGCGCCGCCGAGATGTTGGACTCGTCGAAGCCGAGACACCGGATACGGCCCTGCCAGCGCGCCAGCGCCGCCAGCCCCTCGGGATCGGCCACCACCACCACCTCGAACTCGGGGTGGCGCTGCTGCGCCTGCGCGGTGATGCACAGCGCCAGCGCCGCGGGCCTGCCGAGGCTGAACACCACCACGCTGACGCGGTCTGGCGTCACTCCACCTGCATCGCAGACAGCATGGCCTCG
>JBFGEI010000026.1:0-18614 GCA_041580155.1 Limimaricola sp. | reverse complement strand
GCGATGATCACCAGCGTCATGTCGAGTTCGGACTTCAGGTCGTGCAGCAGGTTCACCACCTGCGCCTGCACGCTGACGTCGAGCGCCGACACCGGTTCGTCGCCGATCACCAGACGCGGCCCCGAGGCGAGCGCCCGGGCGATGCCGATGCGCTGGCGCTGGCCGCCCGAGAACTCGTGCGGGTAGCGGTCGGCAAGCTCGGGACGCAGCCCGACGGTGCGCAGCAGCGAAGCGACGTTGGCGCGACGCTCGGCGGCGTTCAGCTTCGGCATGTGGGTTTCGATCGGTTCGCCGATCAGCTTGCCGACGGTCATTCGCGGGTTCAGCGACGAGAAAGGGTCCTGGAAGATGAACTGCATGTCGCGGCGCAGCGCGCTCAGCGCCCTGCCCCTCAGGCCGGAAATGTCGAGACCCTCGAAGTCGATGCTGCCCTCGGTCGGTTCCAGCAGCCGCATCAGCAGCCGCGCCAGGGTGGACTTGCCGCAGCCGCTCTCGCCGACGATGGCGAAGGTCTCGCCGCGGCGGACCTGCAGCGACACCCCGTCGACCGCCTTGACCACCACCGGATCGGCGAACAGGCCGCGCGTCAGTTGGAAATGCTTCTTGAGGCCGCGCGCCTCGAGGATGGTGTCGCTCATGCGCTGCGCTCCAGCTGCTGGGTCTGGTCGAGCGGCGCGAAATGGCAGGCCGCGCGGTGTCCGGGGCTGACCTCGGCCAGATCGGGGCGGTTGGCGCAGACCGGCGCGGCGAAGGGGCAGCGGCTCGAGAACCGGCAGCCCTCGGGCATCTGGCCGATGCCGGGCACCACGCCGGGCACCGTCGACAGCCGGCGGCGCGGCCCGGTCAGGCTCGGCACCGACGACATCAGCCCGATGGTGTAGGGATGCTGCGGGTCGTCGAAGATCTGCGCCGCGCTGCCGTATTCGACCATCTGGCCGGCGTACATCACCGCGACGTTCGTCGCGATCTCGGCGACCACCCCGAGGTCGTGGGTGATCATGATCGTGCCCATGCCGGTCTCGGCCTGCAGCCCGGCGATCAGGTCGAGGATCTGCGCCTGCACCGTCACGTCGAGCGCCGTCGTCGGTTCGTCGGCGATCAGCACCGTGGGATCGTTGGCCAGCGCCATCGCGATCATCACCCGCTGCCGCATGCCGCCCGACAGCTGGTGCGGGTATTCGTCGAGCCGTTGCTCGGGCGCCGGGATCCCGACCTTGCGCAGCATCTCGAGGGCGCGGGCCCGCGCCTTGACCTTGCCGCAGGCGCGGTGCTGTTCGACCGCCTCGGCGATCTGGTCGCCGACCTTGAAGGCGGGGTTCAGCGAACTCATCGGTTCCTGGAAGATCATCGCCATCCGGTCGCCGCGCATCGCCGCGATCCTGTCGTGATCGCCGACGCCGTAGCTGTCGCCGTCGAAGCGGATGTCGCCGCCGCCGAACCGCACCGCGTCCCGCGGCAGCAGCCCCATCAGCGCCAGCGCGGTGACGCTCTTGCCGCAGCCGCTTTCGCCGACGATGCACAGGGTTTCGTTGCGGTTCAGCCGGAACGACAGGTCTTGCACCACGTCCTGATCCTGGCCACGGAACCGGAAGCTCAGGTTTTCGACGTGCAGCAGTGGCTCGGTCGATGGCATGCGACGCCTCCTCGCTTCGGGCGACCGCTGCCGCCAACCTATAGTCCAACCAATTCGCTATTGGTTTGGCGCGAGCCTATGGATTGCGGCGCGTCGGTCAACAGCTTTTCGAATGTTTCGGCTTGGGCGGCGCCTTTCGACCCGCCCGAATGTTGGGCATGCTGACCAGGCGGAACTCGGCGCTGCCGCCAGGCCACTGGCAAGGCTGTGCAAACCGCGCCACGAAAAAGGGCGACACCGAGGTGCCGCCCAGCCAGAACCCTGCAAGATTTTTCCCGCTACCAGACCGCGATGCCCGGAAACACGATCAGCAGCGCCACGGCGAGCGCCTGCATGCCGATGAACGGCACCAGCGACCGGAAGATCGTGCCGAGGCTGATGTCGGGCGGCGCCACCGATTTCAGGTAGAAGGCGGCCGGGCCGAACGGCGGCGACAGGAACGACATCTGCATGTTCATGCAGAACACCACGCCGAACCACACCGGGTCGTAGCCCATGGTTTTGATGATCGGCACGAAGATCGGCATCGTCAGCAGCGCGATCCCGACCCAGTCGAGGAACATCCCCAGCACGAACAGGATCAGCATCATGAACAGCAGCACGATGGTCGGGTTGTCCGAAATCCCGGTGATCATCGCCGAGACGAACTGGATGCCGCCCATCAGGTTGAACACGCCCACCAGCGCGGTCGCGCCGATGCCGATCCAGACGATCATGCCGACGGTCTGCAGCGTCTGCAGCGCCGCGCCCTTCATCAGCGCGAATGTGAATTCGCCGCGGATCATCGTCGACAGCGTGACGCCCAGCACGCCGACCGCCGAGGCTTCGGTGACCGATGCGATGCCGCCGTAGATCGACCCGAGCACGCCGATGACCACGAGGATCGGCAGGAACAGCCCCTTCAGCAGCCGCAGCTTCTCGGCGGTGCTGGTGCGCGGCCCCTCGACCGCGGGGGCGACCGACGGCTTGAACCAGGCCAGGATCAGCACATAGGCGGCGTAGAAGCCGGCCAGCATCAGCCCGGGGATGAACGCCGCGGTGAACAGGTCGCCGATCGACACGTTGGCGGTCAGCCCGTAGATGATCAACACGATCGACGGCGGCACCATGGTACCGAGCGCGCCACCGGCGCAGACCACGCCGATCGCGAGGTGCTTGTCGTAGCCCAGCCGCAGCATCTGCGGCAGCGCGATCAGCCCCAGCAGCACCACTTCGCCGCCGATGATGCCGGACATCGCGGCCAGGATCACCGCCACCAGGATGGTCTGTATCGCGATGCCGCCACGCAGCCGGCCGCCGACCAGGCGCATCGCGTCGAACAGGTCGCGGGCGATGCCCGACCGGTCGAGGATGGCCGCCATCAGCACGAACATCGGCACCGAGACGAAGACGAAGCTCGAGACGAAGGAATAGACGCGGCTGGTGATCAGCGGCACCGCCATCGGGCCGAACCAGCCCAGCGCGAAGATCAGCGCGACCAGCAGCGTCACGTAGGCCAGCGGGATGCCGGTGACCAGCAGCACCAGCAGCATCGCGAACATCAGCAGCGTGCCGCCCTCGATGCCGAGGGTCTGGAGTTGTCCGAACAGGTCCATCAGCGGCGCCCCCGCGCGTAGTTGTAGGCGAGGATCACGAACTGGACGGTCATGACGCCAAGCACGGCCATCAGGAAGATTTTGAGGGCGCCCGGGTAGACCGGGTTCCAGGCGCTGCCCGACCGCTCGAGCCGGAAGCTGCCGTCGGGTGCAAAGGCGGCGCGGCCGACCATGATCCAGCCGGCCCAGGTGAACATCGCCGCGGCCAGGGCGCAGATCACCGAGATCACCACGTCGAAGGCGCGGCGCAGCCGCGGTCCGAGCTGGTCGTAGATCAGCACCACCCGGATGTGGCTGTCGCGCGCCGTGCAGTAGAGACCGCCGTAAACGAAGGCGATGCCCGACAGGAACACCGTGGTCTCGTGCGCCCAGATCGTCGGCCGGTTGAAGAAGTAGCGCAGCACCACCTCCTGGATCAGGATGAGCATCGCCGCGACGATGCCGATCGCGAACACGATGCCGACCCGGTCGATGACCCGGCCAAGCAGCCCGGCCTCCGGGATCGGCGCCCCCTCGTCCCGCGGCGGCGCAACCGGGACATGATCTTCACTCACCTGCACACTCCTTCATTGCTGCAGTCGGCAGAACGCCCGGACCGGTTCCGGCCCGGGCGTCGTCAGCTTGCGCGGCGCCAGGCGCCGGGTCGGATCACTCGGCGAGCAGGCCGTTTTCCTTGAGGTAGCCGGTCAGCGCCACGTAGACCTTCATGGCGCTGTCGCTGCGCGCCGCGACCTTTTCCCATTCGCCCATGGCAATCTGGCGGAACTTGGCGCGCTCTTCGGCGGGCCAGTCGTGCACGGTGATCTCACCCGCCGCTTCGGCTTCGGCCACCGCCGCTTCATCGGCCGTCTTCAGCGCCGAGACCTGGTTCTGCGAGAACTGCTTGACCGACTCGACCATGACGGCCTGCAGATCCTCGGGCAGCGCGCCCCACTTCTGGAGGTTCATCGAGATCTCGACCATCGGCATCGAGTGGAAGCCCGGGTACACCGGGTGCATCGCCACGTCGTGCATGCCCTGCGCATGGTTGACCGAGAACACCGAGTAGTCGGCGGCGTCGATCACGCCCTTGTCGAGCGAGGTGAACACCTCGGAGCCCGGCAGGTTCACCGGCGCCGCGCCGGCGGCGGCGAAGACCTGCTGCACCAGCCCCTCGGGCGCGCGCAGCTTCAGCCCCTTGAGATCGTCGACCCCATCGAGCGGCACCTTCGCCACGAAGGCCTCGAGGCCGGGCGTGGTCGCGCCGATGAAGTGCAGGCCGTAGGGTTCGACCAGTTCGTTCATCAGTTCGCCGCCGCTGGCTTCCATGAAGTCGAACATCTGCTGCGGATCGGACCAGGCGCCGACCGGGTTGGCGATCAGGCCGAAGGCCGCGTCCTTGCCCGCGAAATACGAGGTGTCGGTGATATGGCCGTCGAGGATGCCGGCGGCGATCGCGTCCTGGGTCTCATTATGCGCGACGATCGACTCGACCGGCAGCAGTTCGACGGTCATCCGGCCGTCGGACATCTCGGAGACGCTTTCGGCCCAGCCCTTCTGCAGCTCGAAGTTGGGATTGCCGGCCGGGTCGGACGACTGGAACCGGAAGCTGTAATCCTGCGCGACGGCGGCGCCGGACAGGGTCAGCGCCGTGGCAAGGCTGATGCTGAAGGTCTTGGACATGGTCATGGTTTCCTCCTCGGATCGGTGGGTGTCTGCCCGGACCGGGACACCGGCCCTCCCTGCAGACGGGGTGAAAGAAAAGTGACGGCGCGGTCGATCAGCGCCGCGGCCGGATCGGCGACCGACAGGGTCAGCGCCGCCTCGTCCGGCTCGGGCGGTTGCAGCGTGGCGATCTGGCTGTCGAGCAGCGACACCGGCATGTAATGCCCGCTGCGCGCCGACATCCGATCGGACAAGAGCGCCCGGTCACCGGTAAGGAACACGATCTGCAGCGGGCCGACCCGGCGGCGCAGCCGGTCGCGGTAGCTGCGTTTGAGCGCGGAGCAGGCCACCACGGCAGATGGTTTCGTGTCGGCGATCACCTCGGCCAACCGGTCGAGCCAGCCCCAGCGCTGGTCGTCGGTCAGCGGCTCGCCGCGCTGCATGGCGGCGACGTTCGCGGCCGGGTGATGATCGTCGGCGTCGATGAACACCGCGTCCAGCCGTTGCGCCAGACCGCGCGCCACGGTGGTCTTGCCGACCCCGCTCACGCCCATCACCAGAACTGGCTGCGTCGCCATCGCCATGCGTCCTCCCCCGACTCGTGACGCTTCCCTATCGTCATGACAGCGCTATCATCGGATGACAGCGCTGTCATCCGCAAACTATGCTGCCGCAACCAAGGAGTCGCCCGTGCCGCGCAAGACCACCCTTTCGGATGTCGCCCAGCGCGCCGGCGTCAGCCCGATCACCGTCAGCCGGGCGCTGCGCCGGCCCGACACGGTATCGCCCGACACCCGCGACCGGATCGCCGCCGCCGTCGCCGAACTGGGCTATGTGCCGAACCCGGCGGCGCGGGCGCTGGCCACCGGGCGCTCCGAGGTGATCGGCGTTCTGATCCCCTCGGCCACCAACGCGGTGTTCTCGGACGTGCTGTCTGGGATCCACGACGGTATCGCCGGCAGCCATTTCAACGTGCAATACGGCATCACCCGCTATTCGGCCCGCACCGAGGAAGAGCTGCTCGGGGTGTTCTTGGGCCAGCGACCGGCGGCGCTGATCGTGTCGGGCATCGACCAGACCGCGGTGACGCGGCGGATGCTCGACCAGGCCGACTGCCCGGTGGTGCAGGTGATGGAGACCGGCCCCGACCCGGTCGACATGATCGTCGGGTTTTCGCATCACGACGCGGCGGCGGCGGCGACCCGGCATCTGGTCGAAGCCGGCTACCGCCGGCCCGGCTTCTTAGGCGCGCGGATGGACCCGCGCACGCAGCGTCGCTTTGCCGGCTTCCGCGCCGAGGCCGAAGCCGCCGACATGTTCGACCCGGACCGCTGCGAAACCACGCCGGACCCGTCCAGCGTGACCCGCGGTGCGGCGCTGTTCCGCGCGCTGCTGACCCGGCGGCCGGACACCGACGCGGTGTTCTGCAACAACGACGACCTGGCGCTTGGGGCGCTGTTCGAGGCGATGCGGATGCGGCTGCCGGTGCCCGAGAGGATCGGGATCTGCGGCTTCAACGATCTGGAGATGACCCGCGCCGCCGAGCCGGCGCTGACCTCGGTGCGCACCAACCGCGTCGAGATGGGCGCCCGCGCCGCGGCGATGATCCGGGCCCGGCTCGCCGGCGGGGACGCGGGCCCGCCGGCGGTCGATCTTGGCGCCCTGGTGGTGCCGCGCCGCAGCACCGGCGGCCCGCCGGGCTAAGCGCCGATCAGCGCCGCCGGGCCGAGCGCAGCACCGACACGAGCGCCGTGGCGCCAAGCCCGATCGTCGCCACCGCGGCGGCGGTGCGCCACTGCGGCGGCAGCGGCCGGTACAGGTCGGCAACCCGGGCCAGCGCCGCCATCGACGGCGCCGCCTTCCACAGGTCGGCCTCGGCGCGGGCGCCCGAGCTTTGGGTCACCTCGCGCATCATGCCGATGCCCATCGCCATCGGCTTCAGCCGGGCGGTGCTTTGCTGCTTGCGCGGCCGCCGCCCGGCCAGCACTGCTTCCAGCGCCGCCTCGAGCGGTTCGTCATCGCCGGCCCAGAGCCCGCGGTAGACCACGGTGCCGGTGCGGTCGGTCAGCCAGACCGCGTTCGGCTTTTCGTCGAGCGCCTGGTGCAGCGCGCCGTCGGTGCTGTCCACCGCGATCGGCCAGGGCAGCCGGTCCCGCGCCTTCAGCGCCTCCGCATGGCGGATCTTGGCTTCGATGCTGTGCGGCTGGTCGAAGGTGTCGCCGGGATGCGCCTCGCGGACCTGCAGCATGATGAAGACGACCTGGCCACCGTAGCGCTGGTGCAGCCGCTTCAGCACCGGGTTGGAACTGGCGGTCATCGGGCAGGTATAGGACCCGGTGATCAGCAACATCGGCTTGCGCCCGACGATCGCCGCGCTGCGGATCCGGCCACCGGTCGCCGCCGGCAGGTCGAATTCGGGAAACCGGTCGCCCGGCCCCGGGGTCTCGGCGTCGAAGGCCATGTCCTGGCGCAGCACCGAGGCGCTGACGTGGTCGTAGCTGTAATCGCTTGTAGTGGTCATCGTGGACTCCCTTGGTTGCGGTGAGTGGGACGCGTCAGGCCGATCCTGCCTTGGCATTTAGCGCGGCGTCGAGATCGATCACCGCGCCGATGAAGGCGGCATGGGCGAAGGCCTGCGGCAGGTTGCCAAGCATGTCGCCGCTGCGCGGATCGGCCTCTTCGGCGAACAGCCCCAGATCGTTGGCCTGCGCCAGCGCCGCGTCGATGATCGCCCGGGTCCGGTCGAGATCGCCGCGCATCACCCAGTATTGCGCGACCCAGAAGGTCGCGGCGATGAACACGCCCTCGGCCCGGCCGTCGGCGCATTCCAGCCGCCGCCAGTACAGCAGCCCGTCGGGCGACCAGTCGCGCTCCAGCGCGGCGATCGTCGCCAGCATCTCGGGGCTGTCGGCGTCGCAATAGGCCCAGACCGGGAACAGCGCCGCCGAGACGTCGACCTCGTCGCGCCCGGCGGCGACGGCATAGGCGCCCTCGGGGGTCAGGCAGTGTCGCGCGACCCAGTCGCGGATCTCGGCCGCGGCCGCGGTCCAGCGCGCCGCCTGCCCGGCCTCGGCATGCTCGGCCGCCGACTCCAGCGCGCAGGCCGCCACGACCTTGGACGAGGTATAGTGCAGCTTCGGGGTTTCCTCCCAGATCCCGTGATCCGGCTCGTGCCAGTTCTTCACCAGAAACTCGGAGATTTCCTCGATGATCGACCAGTGCGGCCGCTCGCCGGCGTCGATTTCGCGGTACAGCAGCTTGGCGGCCAGCACGACGTTGGCGAAGGCGTCGTGCTGCAGCTGTTCGCCGGCGCCGTTGCCGACCCGGACCGGCCGGCTGTCGGACCAGCCGGTCATCTCCAGCATCTCTTCGCCCGGGGCGATGCTACCGTCGAGCGTGGTGAACACTGCCATCGGATACTTGTCCGAGGTGTCGGACGACTTGCAGATGAAATCGAGGTAACGCCGCCCCTCGCGGTTGGTGTCCTTCATCCTCAGCAGCGCGCTGACGATCATGCCTGCGTCGCGCAGCCAGACGTAGCGGTAGTCCCAGTTGCGGTCGCCGCCAGGCACCTCGGGCAGCGAGGTGGTGACCGCGGCGACGATGCCGCCCGACTCCTCGTGGCTGCACATCCGGATCGCGCGCAGCGATTGCGCCACCTCGTCGCGGTAGACGCCGCAGTATTCGATCCCCTGCGCCAGCCCGTGCCAGTGCTGCAGCGTGGCGTCCCGCCAGCGCGCGATCTGCGAGTCCTCGGGCCGCTCGATGATCATGTCCGACAGCACCGCCCAGCCCGGCTCGCCCTGCGGCAGCCGCATGGCCACGTCGTCGCCGTCGATCTCGAGAGGGTGCGAGCCCTGCAGCATCATCGCGCCGTCGATCACCACCGCATCGCCCTGCAACGTCAGCTGCGGCCGGCGGCGCGCGTAGTCGGGCCGCGGCCGCAACACGATCCGCGCCTCGGAGGGCGGCGCGCCGAAAGCCCGGCACAGGATACCGCCCGGCGCATCCGGCCCGCTGTTCATCCAATCGGTCAGCAGCCAGTCGCCGCCCGGCGCCCGCAGCCGGGTTTCAAGCACCGTGCTGGTGTCGAGATAGCGCCGGTCGAGCGGAACCGCGCCCGCAAGCTCGACCCGCCAGTCGCCGCCCTCGGGATCGAGCAGCCCGGCCAGCAGGCTCGGCCGGTCGAAACGGTCGGCGCAATACCACAGGATGGTTCCGTCGCGCGCCACCACGGCGGCGCTGCGCTGGTCGCCGATCACCCCGAGATCGCGGATCGGCATCGCCGGGCCGGTCCTGGTCCCGTCCATCAGCGGCACCCGGCCGGAATTCGGCCCGGAAAGGAATGGGGTTGCGGTCTGGCGCTGGGTCGCTGCATCGGAGGATCTCCCTTTTGCAGCCCAACAGCCGGGCGTCTGGCTTGTTCCGGATCACCGGACCGCGCGGCGCTGCGTCGCAGCACCGGGCCGGACCCGCCGGCATCGCGGCGCCGCCGATCGCGGGATCAGATCGGCACGTTGGTGGTGTTCTTGATCTCGCGCAGGGTCACGCTGGTCGAGATCGACAGCACGTGCGGCAGCTGCACCAGCGCGTTCTTCACCGTGCTTTCGTAATGCGGGATCGACCGCGCCAGCACCCGCAAGAGGTAGTCGTGGTCCCCCGACACCGAGTAGCACTGCACCACCTCTTCGACCCGCGCCACGGCGGCCTCGAAATCCTCGAGATGGCCGCGGCTGTGGCCGTTCATCCGCACCGCGCAGAACACGGTGATCTCGAATCCGGCGGCCACCGGGTCGATGATGTGGCGTCGCTCCTCGATCACCCCGGCCTCACGCATCCGCTGCAGTCGACGCCAGCACGGCGTATGGCTCAGCCCGAGCCGGTCGCCGACTTCGCGCAGCGTCAGCTCCGGTTCGGCCTGCAGCAACCGCAACAGCTTGCGGTCGGTATCGTCCAGCTTGATCCTCGCCTCGGTCATGCCCCACCCCCGCGCCGCACCATCCGCCGCGCCGGGAACCGGGTCAATCCCGCGCCGGGTCACGCCCAGGGTGCCTTGCGCTTTTCGAGGAACGCCGCGATGCCCTGCCCGGCCTCCTCGGCTTCCCAGGCGTCGGCCAGCTGGCGGATTGTGTCGTCGATCACCGTCGCGTCGATCCGCGGCCCCAGCGACCGGGCCAGCGCCTTGGCCCGCCCGACCGCGCCCGGCGCGACGCCGAGATAGGGCACGACCTCGGCCTCGACCGCGGCGTCGAGCTCGTCCTCGGGCAGCACCCTGGCGACGATGCCCAGGTCGCGGGCCTCCTCGGCGCCGAAGATCCGCGCCGACATGAACACCCGGCGGGCGTGCCCCTCGCCCATCCGCGCCAGCACGTAGGGCGCGATCGTTGCCGGGATCAGCCCGAGCCGGGTTTCGGTGAAGCCGAAGCGGGTGCCGGCGGCGGCAAGCGCCACGTCGCAGACGCAGGCCAGCCCGACGCCGCCGCCATAGGCGCCGCCGTGCAGCCGACCGATCAGCGGCGCCGGCATCGTGTTGAGCGCGCCCAGCATGTCGGCGAGCCGCCGCGCTTCGGCCATCCGGCCGGCGCGGTCGGCGTTGATCTGCGCCTGCATCCAGGTCAGATCGCCGCCGGCGCAGAACACGTCGCCGGCGCCCGACAGCACCACCGCGCGGGTCGCCGGATCGGCACCCTCGTGGCGCGCCAGCCGGGTCAGCTCGTCCATCATCGGCGCCGACATGGCGTTGCGCCGCTCCGGCAGGTTCAGCGCCACCTGCAGCACGCCGCGGTCGTCGCGGGTCACCCGCAAGGTATTGTATCCGGTCATGCCGTGCTCCTCAGCCCGCGGGCGAACCGCGCCGCCCGCTCCAGCGCGTCGATGTCCAGCCCGGTGTCCCAGCCCGCCGCCTCGAGCATCCGCGCCACGGCCTCGGTGGCGACGTTGCCCTTGGCGCCGGGCGCGAAGGGGCAGCCGCCCAGCCCGCCGACCGCCGCGTCGAACACCCGCAGACCGTGATCGAGCGCCACCGCGACGTTGTCGAGCGCCCGCCCCTGCGTGTCGTGGAAATGCCCGGCCAACCGGTCCGGCGCGACGGCCCGCGTGACCGCCTCCAGCATCGCCGCCACGCTGTCCGGCGTCGCGGCGCCGATGGTGTCGCCAAGGCTGACCTCGTAGCAGCCCATCTGCGCCAGCTGCGCCGACAGATCCGCTACCGCCGCCGGCGCCACCTTGCCGTCATAGGGGCAGTCGGTGACGCAGGAGACATAGCCGCGCACCGGCACCCCGGCCTCGCGCGCCGCCTCGAGCACCGGCGCGAACCGCTCCAGGCTCTCGGCGACCGAGCAGTTGATATTGGCCTGGCTGAAGCCTTCGGAGGCCGAGGCGAACACCGCCACCTCGTCGGCCCGCGCCGCAACCGCCGCCTGAAGCCCGCGCAGGTTCGGGGTCAGCGCCGCGTAGCTGATCCCCGGGACCCGGGCGATCCCGGCCAGCACCTGCGCCGCGTCGGCCATCTGCGGCACCAGCTTCGGGTTCACGAAGCTGGTCACCTCGATCCGCGAAAAGCCGCAGCCTGACAGCAGGTCGACCAGCGCGATCTTGTCGGCGGTCGAAATCGGGCGCGCTTCGTTCTGCAGCCCGTCGCGCGGGCCCATCTCGACGATCTCGACGCGCTCAGCCATCCTTCGGCTCCAGCACCAGAAGCGTGTCGCCATCCGACACCTGCGCGCCCTCGGCCACCAGCACCTCGGCGACGATGCCGTCGCGCGGTGCGGTCAGCGTGTGCTCCATCTTCATCGCCTCGAGCACGAACAGCGGCTGGCCCTCGGTCACCGACTGGCCCGGTTCGGCGCGTAGCCGTTTCACCAGGCCCGGCATCGGTGCCACGATGCCGTCACCGCCGGCGCCCGGACCGGCCCCGACATCGAGAGGGTCGGGCAGCGTGAACTCCCAGGTGCCGCCGTCAAACACCGTCACCCGGTGGTCGTGCCGCAGCGCCCCGGCGCGCCAGCGGCGGCCACCGGCTTCGACCATCAGGTCGGCGCCGTCACGGGTCACCGACAGATCCGTGTCGCCGTGGCGCCAGCGCCCCGGCCCCAGCGCCTCGAGCGTCACCAGAAGCGGGTCGCCATGCTGCGCCAAAAGCTGCTGCACCGACCCGCCGGTCCAGTGCCGGTAGCCGGTCAGCAGGTCCCAGGGGTCGCTGCCGCCCGGCGCCGCGTCGAGCCCGGCGGCGACCAGCGCCGCCAGCGCCGGCACATGGGCCGGCATCGCGGCACCGTCGGTCAGCAGCTCGATGTCGCGGCCGATCAGCCCGGTATCGACCTCGCCGGCGGCGAAGCCCCGGTGCCGGATCAGCGCCGACAGGAAACCGAGATTGGTCACCGTGCCGGCGACCTGCGTCGCGTCCAGCGCCGCGGCAAGCCGGGCCAGCGCCACGGCGCGGGTCGGACCATGCGCGATCACCTTGGCGATCATAGGGTCGTACCAGGGGGTGATCTCGTCGCCCTCGCGGACCCCGGCGTCGACCCGGACGGCGCCGTGGTCGAACCGGGCGGCTTGAGGAAACCGCAGCCGGTCGAGCCGGCCGGTCGCCGGCAGAAAGCCGCGGTCCGGGTCTTCGGCGTAAAGCCGGGCCTCGACCGCGTGGCCGTCGATCCGCAGGTCGGCCTGGGTGAACGGCAGAGCTTCGCCGGCGGCGGCGCGCAGCTGCAATTCGACCAGGTCGAGACCGGTGATCGCCTCGGTCACCGGGTGCTCGACCTGCAACCTGGTGTTCATCTCCATGAACCAGAAGCCGTCGGCGCGCAGGCCGCGGCTGCCGTCGGCGATGAATTCGACGGTCCCGGCGCCGACATAGCCGATCGCGCGGGCCGCCTCGACCGCGGCGGCGCCCATCGCGGCGCGCACCGTGTCGGTCATCCCCGGCGCCGGCGCTTCCTCGATCACCTTCTGGTGCCGGCGCTGCAGCGAACAGTCGCGTTCGAACAGGTGCACCACGTTGCCGTGGGTGTCGGCGAAAACCTGGATCTCGACGTGGCGCGGCGCGGTGACGTATTTCTCGACCAGCACCGCGGCGTCGCCGAAGCTGGCCTTGCCCTCGGCCTGCGCGCCTTCCAGCGCGTCGGTGAAATCCTCGGGGTGTTCGACCAGCCGCATGCCCTTGCCGCCGCCGCCGGCGCGCGCCTTGATCAGCACCGGGTAGCCGATCAGCGCCGCCTCTTCGGCCAGCAGACCGGGATCCTGCGCGGCGCCGTGATAGCCCGGCACCACCGGTACCCCGGCTTCGACCATCCGCACCTTGGCGGCGTCCTTCAGCCCCATCGCCCGGATCGCCGAGGCCGGCGGCCCGACGAACACCAGCCCGGCCGCCTCGACCGCGTCGACGAAATCGGGATTCTCCGACAGGAAGCCGTAGCCCGGGTGGATCGCCTGCGCGCCGGTGGCGCGCGCCGCCTCGAGGATCGCCTCGGGCCGCAGGTAGCTGTCGCCGACCGGCGCCGGGCCGATCCGCACCGCCTCGTCGGCCATCCGCACATGCGGCGCGTCGGCATCGGCGTCGGAATGCACCGCCACCGTGGCGATGCCCATGCGCCGCGCCGTGGCGATCACCCGGCAGGCGATCTCGCCGCGGTTGGCGATCAGGATCTTGGTAAACATCGCCGTCTCCCTCACATCCGGAACACGCCGAAGCGCGTGTCCCCGATCGGTGCGTTGAGCGCCGCCGACAGCGACAGCGCGAGAACTTCGCGGCTGCGGCGCGGGTCGATGACACCGTCGTCCCAAAGCCGCGCGGACGCGTAAAGCGGGTGCGACTGCGCTTCGAACTTGTCGCGCACCGGGGTTTTGAAGGCGGTTTCCTCGTCGGCGGTCCAGGCCCCGCCCGACCGTTCGATGGCGTCGCGCCGAACCTGCGCCAGCACCCCGGCCGCCTGTTCGCCACCCATCACGCCGATCCGGCTGGCCGGCCAGGTCCACAGGAACCGCGGGCCGTAGGCGCGGCCGCACATGCCGTAATTGCCGGCGCCATAGGACCCGCCGACGATCATCGTCACCTTCGGCACCGAGGTGGTGGCGACCGCGGTCACCAGCTTGGCGCCGTCCTTGGCGATGCCGCCGCTCTCGTATTTGCGGCCGACCATGAAGCCGGTGATGTTCTGCAGGAACACCAGCGGGATCTTGCGCTGCGAGCACAGCTCGACGAAATGCGCGCCCTTCTGCGCCGCCTCGGAGAACAGCACGCCATTGTTGGCGATGATCCCGACCGGCAGCCCCATCACATGGGCGAAGCCGGTGACCAGCGTTTCGCCGAAACGCGGCTTGAATTCGTCAAGCCGCGAGCCGTCGACCAGCCGGGCGATCAGCTCGCGGATGTCGTAGGGCTGGCGCGGGTCGGCCGGCACCACGCCAAGCAATTCCTCGGGGTCGTAGAGCGGCGCCTCGATCGGCTGCCTGACCACGGTGTCGGGCTTGGCGCGGTTCAGCCCGGCCACCGCCTGGCGCGCCAGCGCCAGCGCGTGGGCGTCATCGTCGGCCAAGTAGTCCGCGACGCCGGACAGGCGGGTGTGGACGTCGCCGCCACCCAGGTCCTCGGCGGTCACCTCTTCGCCGGTCGCCGCCTTGACCAGCGGCGGGCCGGCCAGGAAGATCGTGCCCTGTTCGCGCACGATGATCGTCACGTCGGACATCGCCGGCACATAGGCGCCGCCGGCGGTGCAGGACCCCATCACCACCGCGATCTGCGCGATCCCCTTGGCCGACATCTGCGCCTGGTTGTAGAAGCTCCGGCCGAAATGGTCGCGGTCCGGGAACACCTCGTCCTGGTTCGGCAGGTTGGCGCCGCCGCTGTCCACCAGGTAGACGCAGGGCAGGCAGTTCTCTTCGGCGATCTCCTGCGCGCGCAGGTGCTTCTTCACCGTCATCGGGTAGTAGGTGCCGCCCTTCACCGTGGCGTCGTTGCAAAGCACCATGACCTCGAGCCCGCAGACCCGGCCGATCCCGGCGATCAGCCCGGCGCCCGGCGCCGCGCCGTCGTAAAGCCCATGCGCCGCGGTGGCGCCGATCTCGAGAAACGGGCTGCCCGGATCGAGCAGCCTCGTGACCCGGTCGCGCGGCAGAAGCTTGCCGCGCGACAGATGCCGGTCGCGCGCCTTGTCGCCGCCGCCGGCCTGCGCCGCCTCGACCGCGCGCTGCACCTGATCGAGCGCCGCCTGCTGCGCCGCGCGGTTGGAGGTGAAGGCTTCGGAAGAGGTCAGCACCTTCGAGCGCAGGACCGCCATCAGCGCATCGCCCCCATCAGCTCGCGCCCGATCAGCATGCGGCGGATTTCCGAGGTTCCGGCCCCGATCTCCATCAGCTTGGCGTCGCGGAAGATCCGGCTGACCGGGGTTTCCGACATGAAGCCGGCGCCGCCCATCGCCTGCACCGCCTGGTGCGCGACCTTCATCGCCTGCTCGGAAGCATAGAGCACGCAGGCCGCGGCGTCGGCCCGAGTCACCCGGCCCTGGTCGCAGGCCCGGGCCACGGCATAGACATAGGCCCGGCTCGACCCCAGCGCGGTGTAGATGTCGGCGATCTTGCCCTGCATCAGCTGGAAGTCCCCGACGCTTTGGCCGAACTGCTTGCGCTCAACCATGTAGGGCATGATCTCGTCGAGACAGGCGGCCATGATGCCGGTGCCGATGCCCGACAGCACGACGCGTTCGTAGTCGAGACCCGACATCAGCACCGCCACACCGCGGCCGACCTCGCCCAGCACGTTCTCGGCCGGAACCTCGACGTTCTCGAACACCAGCTCGGCGGTGTTCGAGCCACGCATCCCGAGCTTGTCGAAATGCGGGCTGGTCGAGAATCCCGGCATGGTCTTCTCGATCAGGAAGGCGGTCATGCCGCGGGCGCCGGCCTCGGCGTCGGTCTTGGCATAGACCACCAGCACATCGGCATCGGGGCCGTTGGTGATCCAGTACTTGGTGCCGTTCAGCACGTAGCCGTCGCCGCGCTTGTCGGCGCGCAGCTTCATCGACACCACGTCGGAGCCGGCCCCGGCCTCGGACATCGCCAGCGCACCGACATGTTCGCCCGACACCAGCTTGGGCAGGTACCGCGCCTTCTGCGCCGCGTTGCCGTTCAGCGCGATCTGGTTGACGCACAGGTTGGAATGCGCGCCGTAGGACAGCGACACGCTGGCGCTCGCCCGTGCGATCTCCTCGACCGCGATGACATGCGCCAGGTAGCCCATGCCGGCACCGCCGAACTCCTCGGGGACGGTGATGCCCAGCAGGCCAAGATCGCCCATCTCGCGCCACAGCTCGTGCGGGAACAGGTTGTCGCGGTCGATCTGTGCCGCCATCGGCTTCAGCCGTTCCTGCGCCCAGCGGTGCACCATCTCGCGCAGCGCCTCGGCATCCTCGTCCAGCCCGAACCTCATCACGTGATCGAACATGCTCCGCTCTCCCCTGTTCGTTACTCTGCCGCCACCGCGTGCGGCGCATCATTCTGCAGACTGGCGCGCAGTGCAACGCGCCGCGCCGCCGCGATCTCCATCGCCTTCGCCTTGACCGGGCCGAAGCCGCGGATCTGGTCCGGCAACTCCAGCAGCTCGGCCAGCTCGGCGTCGCGGCCCTGGCCAAGCCTGGCCAGCGCGAGGTCGATGTCGGCCTCGTAGCTGTCGATCAGCGCCCGCTCGGCGCGCCGCTCGGCGCTGCGGCCGAACGGGTCGAAGGCGGTGCCGCGCAGCCAGCGACACTTGGCCAGCACCGCGAAGCCACGCAGCATCCAAGGCCCGAACTCACGCTTCTTCGGCCGGCCCTCGGCGTCGGTGCCCGGCAGCCCCGGCGGCGCGAGGTTGAAGGCGATCCTGTAGTCGCCGTCGAACTGCGCCTTCAGGCTCTCGAGGAACTCGGGCCGGGTGTAGAGCCGCGCCACCTCGTATTCATCCTTGTAGGACAACAGCTTGGCGAAATTCTGCGCGACCGCGCGCGCGATCCGGTCGGCGGTCTTGCCGCCGGTCTTCGCGGTGGCGGCGCGGACCTGGCTGACCCGGTCGGTGTAGCGCCGCGCCAGCTTGGCGTCCTGGTAGCCGGTCAGATGCCCGACCCGGTGCGCCACCAGCTGATCCAGCGTCATCGCCAGCTGCGGCAGATGCGGCACCTTGTCCTCGGTCAGCGCCTGGCGCAGCCGCGCCGGATCGCCGGCCATCAGCCGGCCCCAGTCGAAGGCCGCGAGGTTGCCCTCCACCGCCACGCCGTTCAGCTCGATCGCCTTGGCGATGGACTCGCGGTGCAGCGGGATCATGCCCTGCTGCCAGGCGTAGCCCAGCATCATGATGTTGACCGCGATCTCGTCCCCGGCAAGATCGCGCGCCACCGCCGCGAAGTCGTGGAAGTGGTCGCGGTTGCGCACCGCGATCTCGACCGCGCGTTCGACCGCGGCGGCCTTGAAGTCGAAATCGCGCTGGCGCACGAAGTCCGAGGTCGGCGACACCTTCGAGTTCAGCACCGCGTGGGTGCGGCCGGGGTCGCACAGCGTCACCCCGTCCTTCGAGGCGGCGACGATGCCGTCGGCGGCCAGCAGCACGTCGGCGGTGCCGGTGGCGATCCGCGGCGCGGTCGCCGGGCGTTCCGTCGTCGAGATCCGGATATGACTGAGCACGGCGCCGCCCTTCTGCGCCAGGCCGGCCATGTCGAGCACCATCGGCGACAGCCCCTCGATATGCGATGCCATGCCAAGCATCGCCCCGATCGTCAGAACCCCGGTGCCGCCGACGCCGGTGACGGCGATGTTCCACGGCCGCTCGATCGTCGGCAGCGTCGGTTCCGGCAGGCCCGAGACATCGGGGCCGCTTTGCGCCTTGCGCTTGTGCAGCTTGCCGCCGCGCACCGTCACGAAGGACGGGCAGAAGCCCTTGAGGCAGGAGAAGTCCTTGTTGCAGGCCGACTGGTTGATCTGCCGCTTGCGGCCCATCTCGGTTTCCAGCGGCTCGACCGCGATGCAGTTCGACTGCACCGAACAGTCGCCGCAGCCCTCACAGACCGCGGGGTCGATATGCACCCGCATGTCCGGGTCCTCGGCCTTGCCGCGCTTGCGGCGGCGGCGCAGTTCGGCGGCGCAGGTCTGCACGTAGACCATGACGGTCACGCCCGCGACCTCGCGCAGCTCCTTCATCACGGTGTCGATCTCGTCGCGGTGCCGGATCTCGGTGCCGGCGGCCAGGTCGGACTTGCTGTAGTTCTCGGGGTGATCCGACAGCAGCACGATCTTCGCGACGTTCTCGTGATGCACCTGGTGCGTCACCTGTTCGGGCGACAGCGGCCCGTCGACCTTCTGGCCGCCGGTCATCGCCACGGCGTCGTTGTAGAGGATCTTGTAGGTGATGTTGGCCTTCGCCGCGACCGACTGGCGGATCGCGAGATGGCCGGAATGGAAGAAGGTGCCGTCGCCCAGGTTCACGAAGCGGTGCTTTTCGTCGGTGAACAGGCCGATCGCGGTCCATGGCACGCCCTCGGCGCCCATGTGGGTGAAGGTCTCGGTGTTGCGGTCCATCCACTGCACCATGTAGTGGCAGCCGATGCCGGCCATCGCTTTTGATCCCTCGGGCACCTTGGTCGAGGTGTTGTGCGGGCAGCCCGGGCAGTAGTGCGGCAAGCGGGTGATCGGCGCCTCGTGCGCCTCACCACGGGCATGGCCCGCCTCGAGCCGACCAAGCTCTGCCTCGATCCGGTCGTGCAGCCCGTCGGGCAGGTCGATAT
>JBFGEI010000025.1:0-18696 GCA_041580155.1 Limimaricola sp. | reverse complement strand
GGCTCGACAATGAGACCCCGCTGTCCGAGCTGTTCGAGGACCAGATCGCCGCCGCCGACATGATCGTGGTCAACAAGACCGACCTGCTGGAGCCGGCCGAGGCCGAGGCGCTGGTCGCCCGGCTGAAGGCCGAGGCGCGCGACGGCGTGCAGGTGCTGCGCGCGTCGATGGGGGCGCTGCCGGCCTCGGTGCTGCTGGGCCAATCCGCCGCCGCCGAGACCGACATCGAGGCGCGGCACGAGGTGCATCATCACCACCACCATGACGACGAGGATGGCGACGACCACCACGACCATGGCCACGACGAATTCGAAAGCTTCGTGGTGACCCGCGACGAGGTCGGCGACGTCAAGGAGTTCGCGGCCCGCGTCGCCGAGGTGATCCGCGCCCATGACATCCTGCGGCTCAAGGGCTTCGTCGCGGTCACCGGCAAGCCGATGCGGCTGACGCTTCAGGCGGTCGGGCCGCGGGTCGACACCCATTTCGACCAGCCGTTCGGCACCGCGCCGCGGCAGACCCGGCTGGTGGTGATCGGCGAGGCCGGGCTCGACCGGGCGGCGATCGAGGCCGCGCTCGCGGCATGAGTCTCGAGGTGACCCCGGCCCGCGCGACCGATCCCGGTCCGCGGGCGCTGGTCGAGGCCAGCCAGGACCTGATGCGGGCGCTCTACCGTCCCGATCAGAACCACTTCCTGCCGATCGAGGCGCTGGCCGCGCCCGATATCCGGTTCTTCGTGGCGCAGGACGGGGGTGCGCTGCTTGGCTGCGGCGCGCTTCACGTGAAACGCGGCTACGGCGAGCTGAAATCGGTGTTCGTCACCGACGCCGCGCGGGGGCGCGGCGTCGGTGCGGCGCTGATCGACCGGCTCGAGTCCGCCGCGCGGGCCGAGGCGCTGCCGCTGATCCGGCTCGAGACCGGCGACCTGCTGCACGCGGCGCAGCGGCTTTACGCGCGGCACGGATTCGCGGTCTGCGGCCCGTTCGGCGACTACCTCGAGAACGGCGCCAGCGTCTTCATGGAAAAGCGGCTGTGATCTCAGCCCTTCTTTTCCGGCTCGGCGGCGGCCTTGGCCTTGGCGGCGTCCTTCATCCGCTCCAGCAGCTCGGCCTTGTCGGCGCGCTTGTCGAACGGCGTCTTCTCGGTGCCGCGGGCGTTGTGTTCGCTGTGGCGCGGCGCGTTGCGGCCTTTGTTCTGCACGCCCGACTTGCTGTAATCCATGGTCAGCTCCTGTTCACTGGGGTGTCGCTCCCTGCCCCAACGCGCCGCGCCGCGCAAGCGTTCACGAAAGTCGCCTGATGCATCTTCTTGCCGCAACCCCCGGAACCGTCTCGGACGGCACCGAGGCCGTCGACCTTCAGCAGAGCCCGGCCGACCTGCTGGTGATCTCGGCCGCCGACACCGAACTTGCGGCGCTGTCGCAGGCGCGCGCCGAAATGGAGGCGCCGCCGACGCTGCGGCTGGCCAGCCTGATGCACCTGCAGCACCCGATGTCGGTCGACCTGCATCTCGACGATTGCGCCACCAGGTCCCGGCTGGTGGTCGCGCGGGTGCTGGGCGGCGCCGGCTACTGGAAATACGGGCTGGTGCAATACGCCGCCCGGCTGCACGAGGCCGGGGTGCCCTTCGCGGCGCTGCCCGGCGACGACAAGCCCGACCCGGAACTGCGGGCGCTGTCGACCGTCGGCGCCGATGACTACGACGCGCTCTGGTCCTACCTGGTCGAAGGCGGGCCGGAAAACGTCGCGAACTTCCTCGGCCACGCGCGGCACATGCTCGACGCCACACCGGCGCCGGCCGCGGCCCGGCCGCTGCTGCGCGCCGGCCTGTACTGGCCCGGCGCCGGGGTCACCGATCTTTCGGTGCTGCGGTCGCATTGGGCCGATGGCGCGCCGGTGGTGCCGATCGTGTTCTACCGGGCGCTGCTGCAGGGCGCGCAGCTGGCGCCGATCGACCGGCTGGTGCGCGCCCTGCTGCGCGCCGGGCTGAACCCGATTCCGATCTTCGCCGCGTCGCTGAAAGACCCGCTGTCGCGCGACACGCTGGCCGCGCTGATGCGCGCCGCACCGCCGAGCGTGATCCTCAACGCCACCTCGTTTGCCACCGGCGGCGCCAGCGCCGGCGATGCCGCCGCGCCGAACCCTCTGGCCGGGCCCGAGGCCAACGCCGCGCCGGTGTTCCAGATCGTGCTGTCGTCGAGCAGCGAAGACAGCTGGGCCGACGGGCTGACCGGGCTGTCGGCGCGCGACATCGCGATGAACGTGGCGCTGCCCGAGGTCGACGGCCGGATCCTGAGCCGCGCCATCGGGTTCAAGGGCGCCGCCTTCTTCGACGACGCCACGCAATGCCCGATCGCCAGCTACCAGCCCCGCGCCGACCGGATCGGTTTCGTCACCGAGCTGACCAAGGCCTGGGCCCGGCTGCGGCAGGCGAAGCCCGCCGACCGCAAGGTGGCGCTGATCCTTGCCAACTACCCCAACAAGGACGGCCGGCTGGCCAACGGCGTCGGCCTCGACACCCCGGCGGCCACGGTGCACGCGCTGCGGCTGCTGGCCGAGGCCGGCTACGGCGTCGACGCGCTGCCAGAGCACGCGCAGGCGCTGATGGACCGGCTGATGGCCGGGCCGACCAACTGGCTGACCGACCGCGCCGCGCGCAGCGGCGGCGAGCTGCTGCCGCTCGAGATCTACAAGCGCCACTATGCCGAGCTGCCCTGGGCCGCGAAGGACCAGATCCAGACCCGCTGGGGCGCGCCCGAGGACGACCCGTTCCTCACCGCCGACGGATTCGCGCTGTCGCTGCACCGGTTCGGCAACGCGGTGGTCGGGCTGCAGCCGGCGCGCGGCTACAACATCGACCCGACCGAGACCTACCATTCGCCGGACCTGGTGCCGCCGCACCACTATCTCGCCTTCTACTTCTGGCTGCGGCACCACTGGGGCGCCCACGCGCTGGTGCACATGGGCAAGCATGGCAACCTCGAATGGCTGCCCGGCAAGGCGGTGGCGCTGTCCGACACCTGCTGGCCGGAGATCGCGCTTGGCACCACGCCGCATCTCTACCCGTTCATCGTCAACGATCCCGGCGAAGGCACCCAGGCCAAGCGCCGGGCGCAGGCCGTGGTGATCGACCACCTGACGCCACCGCTGACCCGCGCTGAAAGCTACGGGCCCCTGCGCGATCTCGAGGCGCTGGTCGACGAGTATTACGAGGCGGCGGGCGTCGATCCGCGTCGCATCAGCCACCTGCGCCGCGAGATCCTGAGCCTGGCCGAGACCACCGGCCTGGCCTCGGACGCCGGGTTTTCCGGCCAGGCCGACACCGATCTCGCCAAGCTCGACGCCTGGCTCTGCGAGTTGAAGGAGGCGCAGATCCGCGACGGGCTGCACGTCTTCGGCCAATCGCCCGAGGGCCGGCAGGAGCGCGACCTGGCGATCGCGCTGGCGCGGGTTCCGCGCGGCTCCGGCCCCGGCGACGCGTCGATCCTGCGGGCGCTGGCCGCCGATCTCGGGCTTGGCTTCGACCCGCTCGATTGCGATCTGGCGGCGCGCTGGGACGGGCCGCGGCCCGACATCCTTACCGCGTCGGACCCGTGGCGCAGCGCCGGCGACACCGTCGAGCGGCTGGAGCTGCTGTGCCAGCGGCTGCTGGACCACGACGCCGAGGCCCCCGGCCCGGCCTCGCGGGCGGTGCTGGCGCAGCTCGAGACGCATCTGCGCCCGGCGATCGCCGGCTGTGGCCCGGCCGAGGGCGCCGGGCTGCTGACCGGGCTCGATGGCCGCGCGGTGGCGCCGGGGCCATCTGGCGCGCCGACCCGCGGCCGGCCCGACGTGCTGCCCACCGGGCGCAACTTCTTTTCCGTCGACGCCCGCGCGGTGCCGACCCCGACCGCCTGGGCGTTGGGGTGGAAATCGGCCAACCTGCTGATCGAAAAGCACCTGCAGGACCATGGCGACTGGCCGCGGGCGATGCTGGTGACTGCTTGGGGCACCGCCAACATGCGCACCGGCGGCGACGACATCGCGCAGGCGCTGGCGCTGATGGGGGTGAAACCGACCTGGGATTCGGCAAACCGCCGGGTCACCGGTTTCGAGGTGCTGCCGCAGGGCGTTCTGGGCCGGCCGCGGGTCGACGTCACGCTGCGGATCTCGGGGTTCTTCCGCGACGCCTTCCCGCAGCTCGTGGCGCTGGTCGACAGCGCGGCGCGCGCGGTGCAGGCGCTGGACGAGCCCGAGGATCTGAACCCGGCCGCGGCGCGCAGCCGCGCCGGCGAATCCGCGGCCCGGGTCTACGGCTCCAAGCCCGGGGCCTACGGCGCCGGTCTGCAGGCGCTGATCGACGAACGGATCTGGACCGAACGCGCCGATCTCGGCCGCGCCTACCTCGACTGGGGCGGCTACGCCTACGGCGCCGGCCAAGAGGGCGCGGCGGACCGCGACGGGTTCGCGGCGAGGCTCGGCCAGGTCGAGGCGATCGTGCAGAACCAGGACAACCGCGAGCACGACATCCTCGACAGCGACGACTACTACCAGTTCGAAGGCGGCGCCGCGGCGGCGGTGGCGACGTTGCTGGGCCGCGACCGGCCGATCTACCATAACGACCATTCGCGGCCGGAACGCCCGGTGATCCGCAGCCTCGACGACGAGATCGCCCGGGTGGTGCGGTCCCGCGTGGTGAACCCGAAATGGATCGAGGGGGTGAAGCGCCACGGCTACAAGGGCGCCTTCGAGATCGCGGCGACGGTGGATTACCTGTTCGCCTTCGCCGCCACCACCGGCGCGGTCAAGCCGCATCATTTCGACCTGGTGGAGGCGGCGGTTCTGGCCGACGACGACACCCGCGAGTTCATCGCGGCGCACAACGCGCCGGCGCTGCGCGAGATCGCCGAACGGCTGGCCGAGGCGATCGACCGCGGCTTGTGGACCCCGCGGTCGAACTCGGCCCGGGCGCGGATCGACGCCGCGCGGTTCGGAGCGGCGGCGCCCTAGGGCGGCACGTCGGGCCGCGGCGGCGTTCGCGTCGCCCGGCTTCGGTGACCGCGGGCCTGCGCCGCGCGCGCCCGGACCGGGCGCGGCCGCACCGCGCAAAGCCACAGACCGAGGCTGAGACCGCCGCAGAGCATCAGGGAAAACATGCCGGTTCCTCCTATGGTGCCGGACCAGATTCGGGTCGCGTGGTTAAGGAAAGGTTGACGCCGCCGGTGCAGGCCGCAGAGTTCGAGCGGCGCCATCGCCCGCGGAGAAACCCATGATCGTGCACCTCGTCGTTCTTCTGGCCTGCCAGCTTGCCGGCGAGGTGATCAGCCGCGCCGCCGGCCTGCCGCTGCCCGGCCCGGTGCTGGGCATGGCGCTGCTGTTCGCGGCGCTGCTGGCGTTGCCCGGTCTGGCCGCGCGGATCGCGCCGACCACCCGCGGGCTGCTGGCGCATCTGTCGTTGCTGTTCGTGCCGGCGGGCGTCGGCGTGGTCGGCCATCTCGACACGCTCGGCAGCGACGGCATCGCGCTGATGACGGCGCTGCTGGTGTCGACGGTGCTGGCGATCGCCGCCGGGGTCGGCGCGTTCCTCGCGGTGGCCCGGCTGGTCGGGGCGAAGCCGTCGTGATCGGGTCGGATCCGGCGCAGATCTGGACCTATCTGTCGCGCGACCCGCTGCTGTGGCTGACCGCGACGCTTGTCGCCTACGCCATCGGCGACGCCGCGTTCCGCGCCGCGGGGCGGCGGCCGCTGGTCAACCCGGTGCTGGTCGCGGTGGCGCTGCTGGCGCTGCTGCTGCGGGGCACCGGCACGCCCTACGCCGCGTATTTCGAGGGCGCCCAGTTCGTCCATTTCATGCTTGGCCCGGCGACGGTGGCGCTGGCGGTGCCGCTGCACGCCAACCTCGGTCGAATCCGCGCCACCGCGCTGCCGATGCTGGCCGGGCTGCTGGTCGGGTCGGTGGTGGCGCTGGTCTCGGCGGTCGCGATCGGCGCGGCGCTCGGGCTGCGCGGCGAGACGCTGCTGTCGCTGGCGCCGAAATCGGCGACCGCGCCGGTGGCGCTCGGGGTGTCGGAAACCATCGGCGGCGCGCCGAACCTCACGGCGGTTCTGGTGATCCTGACCGGGATCATCGGCGCGATCGTGGCGACGCCGCTGCTCAACCTCTTGCGGGTGCGTGACTGGCGCGCCCGCGGCCTGGCGGTCGGCGTCGCGGCGCATGGCATCGGCACCGCGCGGGCGTTCCAGGTCAACGAGACCGCCGGCGCCTTCGCCGGTATCGGCATGGGGCTGAACGCGCTGCTGACGGCGCTGATCGCGCCGCTGCTGGCGCCCTGGCTGGTGGCGCTGCTGACCGGCTGAGGGGTTGCACCGCCGCCCGGCCCGGCGCACTCTGCCGGCCCGACAGGAGGCATGCGATGACCGACGACCCCGACCGCCACGCGCAGAAGATGGCCAAGAAGAAGGCCGCGCGCGACAAGATCATGGCCACCAAGACCGACGAGAAGGGCCTGGTGATCGTCCATACCGGCAAGGGCAAGGGCAAGAGCTCGGCCGCCTTCGGCATGATCTTCCGCTGCATCGCGCACGACATGCAATGCGCCGTGGTGCAGTTCATCAAGGGCGGCATGTCGACCGGCGAGCGCGACCTGATCCTGTCGCGCTTCACCGACATCTGTGCCTTCCACACCATGGGCGAAGGCTTCACCTGGGAAACCCAGGACCGGTCGCGAGACACTGAGATGGCGCAGGCCGCTTGGGCCAAGGCGAAAGAGCTGATCCGCGATCCGGCCAACACCATGGTGCTGCTCGACGAGATCAACATCGCGCTGCGCTACGACTACCTCGACATCGCCGAAGTCGTGGCGTTCCTGCGCGACGAGAAGCCGCCGATGACCCATGTGGTGCTGACCGGGCGCAACGCGCATGAGGACCTGATCGAGGCCGCCGACCTGGTGACCGAGATGGAGCTGGTCAAGCACCCGTTCCGATCCGGCATCAAGGCGCAGATCGGCGTCGAGTACTGACCCGCCTCGCGGCCGGCGGCGCCTAGCCCCTGGCCGCCTCGGCCGCCGCCCGCGCGCCGGCCAGCGTCTGACCGGTCGACAGCGCCTCGACATCGACCACCAGCTCGATCACCGCCGCGGTGCCGGACCCGCGCGCCCGCTCGAAGGCGGCGGCGAACTGCGCGGTGTCGGTGACGGTCTCGCCATGCGCACCGTAGGACCGGGCCAGCGCCGCGAAGTCGGGGTTGGCCAGCGCGGTGCCCGACACCCGGCCCGGGTAGTGCTTCTCCTGGTGCATCCGGATCGTGCCGTAACGGCCGTTGTTGACCACGATGACGATCGGCGCGGCGCCGTGCTGCACCGCGGTCGACATCTCGTTCAGCGTCATCTGGAAGCAGCCGTCGCCGGCAAAGCACACCACCGTGCGATCCGGATGCGCCAGGGCCGCCGCGATCGCCGCGGGAAAGCCGTAGCCCATCGATCCCGAGGTCGGCGCAAGCTGGGTGCGGAAGCCCTTGAACCGGAAATACCGGTGCAGCCAGCCGGCGTAGTTGCCGGCGCCGTTGGTCAGGATCGCATCCTCGGGCAGGCTGTCCGACAGCTGCGCCACGATCTGCTCGAGCTTGACCGCGCCCGGTGTCTGCATCGGCGTCGCCCAGGCCTGGTAGTCGGCATGCGCCGCCTCGGTCCAGCCGGACCAGTCGGCGCCGCAACCCGGCAGATCCGCCAGCGCTCGCAGCAGCGCCGGGGCGGTGGCGGTGATCCCCAGATCAGGACGCCAGACCCGGCCGATCTCGTCGGCATCGGCATGGGCGTGGATCAGCGTCGCACCGGGCTGGCCGGGATCGCGCAGCGTGTAGCCCTGCGTTTCGATGTCGCCCAGCCGCGAGCCCAGCACCAGCAGCGCGTCGGCGTCGCGCATCCGCTGCGCCAGCTTGGGGTTGATGCCGACGTTGAGATCGCCGGCATAGCCCGGGTGCCGGTTGTCGAGGTAATCCTGCCGCCGGAAGCCGGCGGCAACCGGCAGCCCCTGGGTGTCGGCGAAACGCGCAAGATCGGCCGCGGCCTCGGCCGACCAATGCGGCCCGCCAACCACCACCAAAGGCCGCGCGGCCCGCGACAGCCGGGACATCACCTGTTCCGCGATCCCGGCCAGACCGGGATCGGCGCGCGGCACCGGCCCGGCCAGGTCCTGCGCCTCGGCCAGCGCGCTCAGCACGTCCTCGGGCAGCGCCAGCACCACCGGTCCGGGGCGGCCCGACATCGCGACCTCGAAGGCGCGGCCGACGTATTCCGGAATCCGCTCCGGCCGGTCGATTTCGGCGACCCACTTGGCCAGCGGGCCGAACATCGCGCGGTAATCCACCTCCTGGAACGCCTCGCGGTCGCGCTGGCCGGTGTCGATCTGGCCGATGAACAGCACCATCGGCGTCGAATCCTGCCGCGCCACATGCACTCCGGCGCTGGCGTTGGTGGCGCCGGGACCGCGGGTCACGAAGGCGACGCCGGGCCGGCCGGTCAGCTTGCCATGCGCCTCGGCCATCATCGCGGCGCCGCCCTCGTGGCGGCAGACCACGTTGGCGATGGCGCTGTCGTGCAGCCCGTCGAGCACCGCGAGAAAGCTTTCGCCGGGCACCGAGAACACCCGCTCCACCCCCAGCCGTGCAAGCTGGTCCACAAGGATCTGTCCGCCGTGCCGCATGATGCTCTCCCTAGCCAATCCGCGCCACAATGCGGGGCCGGCCGGGCGGGGGCAAGCCGGCGCCGGGGTCAGAGGCTGGCTTCGGGGCGGAACGCTTCGGGGATGGTGTCGCGCCCCTCGAGGATCAGCTCAGCCATCACCTCGCCGACCAGCGGCGCCAGGCCAAAGCCGATCTTGAAGCCGCCGTTGGCGATCCAGGCGTTAGTGCGGAACGGATGCGCCCCGAGCATCGGCGCCCGGCTTTTCGCGCGCGGCCGCAGCGCCGCCCAGCGTTCGACCAGCTCGGCGCCCTCCAGCGCCGGGCAGGCGGCGGTGGCGCGGGCGATCAGCGCGTCGAGCTGCGCGTCGGTCGCCGTCGCGTCGTCGTACTCGCGCTCCGACGTCGATCCGATCGCGACGCAGCCATCCGAATGCGGCACCAGGTGCAGCCCGTCGACGAACAGCTGCGGCAGCCCCGGATCAAGCGGCGCGCGCGGCCGCAGCATCGCCGCCTGGCCCTTCACGCCGCTGCCGGCGCTGCGCCCGGCCAGCGCCGACAGCTCGTCCAGACCGGCGGTGCCGTTGGCCCAGATCACCGGCCCCTCGGGCAGCCCGTCGCGGCGGATCTCGCCGCCCAGCGCTTCAAGCGCCGCGGCCAACGCCCGGGTGGCGCGGCGCGGGTGCAGCCGAGCGGTCAGCGTGTCGTGGATCAGCCGGCCCGAGCCGCTGGGCGGCGCCCATCCGGCGTGGTCGGCGGCATCGACGACGCGCCAGCTCGCCTGCCCCTGCCACAGCGCCTCGGCCCCGGCGGCGCGCTCTTCGGCGCGGGCCAGCGCCGCGGCGTCGGCGATCGGTTGCAGCCGGCCGCTGCGGGCGTAGCCGGGATCCTGCCCGGTCAGCCGGGCGATGTCGCCCCAGTAGTCATCGGCCATCAGCAGCGCGCGCAGCTGGAAGTCCTTCTTGTCGTTCCAAAGCTCGGGCACATGCGGTGCCAGCGCGCCGACGATGCCGCCCGAGGCACCGGCGGCGACCCCGGCCGGATCGATCACCCGCACCGAGGCGCCGGCCCGGGCGCAGGCCACCGCGCAGGACAGACCGAACACCCCCGCCCCCATCACCGTCAGATCCGCAATTGTCATTCCCGCGCCCCGAAGCCATTGTCGCGCGGCACCCTAGGACGGACTTCGATGCAGGACCAGAAGGCGCGGCTCAGCTGGCGCGACGGGCGCGTGCCCGTATCAGAGCAGTTCGACGATCCGTATTTCTCGCTCGAGGACGGGCTGGCCGAAACCCGGCACGTGTTCCTGGCCGGCAACGGCCTGCCCGACCGGTTCGGCGGCGACTTCCGCATCGCCGAGCTGGGCTTCGGCACCGGGTTGAATTTCCTCGTGACCTGGGCCGCCTGGCGCGCTGCGGGATCCCGCGACAGCCTGCGCTTCACCAGCTTCGAGGCATTCCCGATGGCGCCCGGCGACATGGCCACGGCGCTGGCGGCGTTCCCCGAGCTTGCCGCCGATGCAGCCCGGCTGGTCGCGGCGATCGCCGCCGGTCCGGGACCCTGGCGCTTCGACGACGCGGTGACGCTCGAGTTGATGCGCGGCGACGCGCGCGACACCTTGCCGGGCTGGGACGGCATGGCGGATGCCTGGTTTCTCGACGGTTTCGCCCCGGCCAATAACCCCGAGCTCTGGGGCGACGCGCTGCTGGCGCAGGTCGCGGCGCATACCGCGCCCGGCGGCACCGCCGCCAGCTATACCGCCGCCGGTCACGTGCGCCGGGCACTGGCCAGCTTCGGCTTCGAGGTGACCCGCGGCGCGGGATTCGGCCGCAAGCGGCACATGACACTGGCGCGAAAGGCCGACTGATGCGCAACGACACGAGGCTCGGCATCACGCTGATGGTCGCGACCACCTTCGTCTTCGCGATGCAGGACGGGCTGTCCCGGCACCTCGGCGGCGAATACAACATCCTGATGGTGGTGATGATCCGCTACTGGTTCTTCGCCGCCTTCGTGATCGCCATCGCGCGCCGCCAGAAGGGGTCGATCCGCGCCGCCGCGCGCACCGACCAGCCGATCCTGCAGGCGTTCCGCGGCGTGCTGCTGGCGGCCGAGATCTGCATCATGATCGTCGGCTTCGTGCATCTGGGGCTGGTGGAAAGCCACGCGATCTTCGCCTCCTACCCGCTGCTGATCGCGGCGCTGTCCGGCCCGGTGCTGGGCGAGGCCGTCGGCTGGCGCCGCTGGGCCGCGATCGGCATCGGCTTCGTCGGCGTGGTGGTGATCCTCGAGCCGGGCTTCGCGGTCTTCGCCCCGGCGGCGGCGTTCCCGCTGGCGGCGGCGCTGATGTTCGCGCTTTACGGGCTGCTGACCCGCTACGTGGCGCGCCGCGACAGCGCCGCGACCAGCTTTTTCTGGACCGGCGTCACCGGCGCGGTGGCGATGACCGCGGTCGGGGTGTGGAACTTCGAACCGATGTCGGGGCCGGACTGGGCGCTGATGGCGGTGCTTTGCGTGTCGGGCGCCACCGGGCATTTCCTGCTGATCAAGACCTACGAGGTCGCCGAGGCCAGCGCGGTGCAGCCCTTCGCCTATCTGCAGCTGGTATTCGCCACGATCCTCGGCATCACCGTGTTCGGCGAAACCCTGGAGGCCAACGTGGCGATCGGCGCGGCGATCGTGGTCGGCGCCGGGGTCTTCACCCTGCTGCGCACCCACAAGGCGCGCGCCGCCGCCTAGCCGCGGGGCCGCTGCGGCGGCCGGACGCCATCGACGGTCAACGGCGCATGCGGCGAATCCGATCCCTCCGCCGGCCGTGCCTGCGGCGTGGTCGGGATGTCGACGGCCGGCATGCTCGGGGGTGGGGCGGCAACGGCGACCGGCGTCGCGGCGGCGTCACCGCCGCGCGCCTGCGGCCGCACGAAGGGCGGACGGCCGATCAGCAGCGACAGGAAATCCACCCGCCCGGTCTCGCCGGTCAGCCGCGCCTGGTAGATCGGGATCGATTCCGACACCCGCATCACGTAGTTCCGGGTTTCGGTGAACGGGATATGCTCGATCCAGTCGATGATGTCGGCACGGCCGATCCGCGGATCGCCACGCTCGGCCATCCAGGTGCGCGGCCGCGACGGGCCGGCGTTGTAACCGGCGGCGATCATCACCGGGCTGGGGCCGAAGGTCTCGATCAGGTCCTCGAGGTAGCGCGAGCCGAGCTGCGCGTTGTAGGCCCAGTCGCTGGTCAGACGGTTGCGCGAATAGGGCAGCCCCATCCAGCCGGCGACTTCCTTGGCCGTTGCCGGCATCAGCTGCATCAGCCCCAGCGCGCCGACCGGGCTGCCGATCACGTGGTTGAACTCGCTTTCGCGGCGGGCGATCGACAGCGCCAGCTCGGGCGACACCGGCAGGTCCATTTCGGCCAGACCGTGCAGCGGGAAGTAGATCGCCGGCAGCACGATGCCGCGCGCCGCCGCGGTCTTGCCGACCAGCAGCGCCAGGAACGGCTCGTCGCGCTCGACCAGCATCGCGCCGAGACGCGCCAGATCGCTGCGCTCGAAGCTGCGGCCCAGCGCCGCGGCGAATTGCACCGCGCCGCCGCGATCGCCGCCGGCAAGCAGCAGTTGCAGCGCCTGCGCCCGGTCGTCGGTCAGCATCGCGCCGGCGCGCCAGTCGCCGACCGCCTCGCGGCCGGTCAGCGCCGGGTCGAGCGCCAGGCCCAGCTTTTCCGCCGCCAGCAGCCCGTAGAAGGCGGTCTGGTGCAGCGCCGCCCGGGCGTAGTCGAGCGCCGCGACATCCGGCAGGCCCAGCGCCTCGCGGGCGCGGCCCTGCCAGTAGCCGGCGCGGGCCAGCGAGATCGGGCTTTCGACATCGGCCTCGAGCCTCTGGAAATGCTCGAGCGCCCTGGTCGGGTTCTTTTCGTAGGTCAGCGCGAGATAGCCGGACAGCCACTCCAGATCGGCCCAGAGCGGTCCTTCCGTCATGTGGTGCTGGCTGGCCAGGGCGTAGGCCTCGTCCGGCCGGCCTTCGCGCATCAGCCAGCGCGCCAGCGACGCGCGCCAACTGGCCCAGCGGAACGGCTCGCCGAGGCGTTCGGCCGACCCGGTGTGTTCTTTGATGATCGCGATCGCTTCGGTGTAGTCGCCGCGGCTGGCGAAGCGGTTGAACCGGGCGTTGGCGATGCCCGGCGTGTTGCGCAGCGATCCCGGCACCGCGGCCAGCTTGCGCGCCGCGTCGCCGGTGTCGCGGATCAGCGCGATCCGGGCCTCGGCCATCAGCCGGTCGTTGCGCCCGAGCTTGCCGAGCAGCCGCTCGGCGTCGCTGGTGCGCCAGCGCCACAGCATCGCGTCGACCCGCGCGGCGTGATGCGGCGCCAGGATGTCGGGGAAGGTATCCAGCATCGCCGCCTGCGCCGGCGCATCGAGCCCGAGCGTCAGCCAGGCGGTCTCGAGCGCCTGATGCGCCGAATCGACCCGGCCCTCGGCCAGCAGCGCCTCGGCCAGCCGCACCGCGCCCTGCCCCGTCTCGGGCAGGTTGTTGCCGAAGAAGGTCAGCACCTGGCCCGATGGCAATCCCTTGGGGATCGACAGCTCGGCCTTTTCGCGCAGCCGCTCTAGCCGCGGCCAGGTCGGGTGCTGCGCCAGGAACACGGTGTAGTCTTCGAAGCTGCCGTCGCCATCGAGCAGCTTTTCCCAGGTCACCACGTCGCGCGCCACGGCGCCCTCGGGGGTGGCGAGCGCATAGGCGCGATCCCAGTCGCCGTCGTTCACCGCGTCGACGATGGCGGCGGGGCCAGCGCCGCCTTGCTGCGCGGCGGCAGTGCTGGCGGACAGGCTGAGGGCGGCGACGGCGACGGCGGCTGAGAATCTGTTCATATCGGCAAATCCTAGGGCACTGCCAAGGCGGCGCAACTCACAAACTTGGCAAGCGGTTAAATCGGGTCTAGGGTCCGCGCGATTTTCGACCCCCAACTCAGGAAGCGTGCCATGTTCAAGGGATCCCTCCCCGCCCTCGTCACGCCGTTCGCGAACGGCCAGGTGGATCTCGATACGCTGAAGAAGCTGGTCGAGTGGCACATCGCGCAAGGCAGCCACGGCCTGGTCCCGGTCGGCACCACCGGCGAAAGCCCGACGCTGACACATGACGAGCACGACCTGGTGGTCGAGACCGTGGTCAAGACCGCCGCCGGCCGGATTCCGGTGATCGCCGGCGCCGGGTCGAACAACACCACCGAAACCGTGCGGCTGGTCGAGGCGGCGAAGGCCGCTGGCGCCGACGCGGCGCTGGTGGTGACGCCCTATTACAACAAGCCGACCCAGCGCGGGCTGATCGCGCATTTCACCGCCGCCGCCGACTGCGGCCTGCCGATCGTGATCTACAACATCCCCGGCCGCTCGGTGGTCGACATGCTGCCGGCGACGATGGGCGAGCTGTCGAAGCACCCGATGATCATCGGCGTCAAGGACGCCACCGGCGATCTGTCGCGGGTGCCCAAGCAGCGGATGAGCTGCGGTCCCGACTTCATGCAGCTGTCGGGCGAAGACGCCACCGCGCTGGGCTACAACGCGCATGGCGGCGTTGGCTGCATCAGCGTCACCGCCAACGTGGCGCCGAAGCTCTGCGCCGAATTCCAGCTGGCGACGCTGGACGGCAACTACCGCGCCGCGCTC
Source organism: Limimaricola sp. (assembly GCA_041580155.1). Taxonomy (GTDB): domain Bacteria; phylum Pseudomonadota; class Alphaproteobacteria; order Rhodobacterales; family Rhodobacteraceae; genus Limimaricola. Next base: position 4,378 of record JBFGEI010000025.1, on the reverse strand, counting down.
GAAATCCTCGACCGGCTGATGCCGCTGCACGAGGCGATCTTCGTCGAACCCGGCGTGGTCGGCGCCAAATACGCGATGTCGGTGCTGGGGCTGTGCCGCGACGAGGTCCGCTCGCCGCTGACCCCGGCGCTCGAATCGACCCGGCTGCAGATCAAGGACGCGCTGCGCCACGCCGGGCTGATCGGCTGACCAGGCGCGACCGGTCAAAGGCGGACGGGGCTTCTGGACACAGGCCCCGTCAGCCCCTAGATCGGACGCATGGCCAAGGAACCCAAGAACAAGAACTACAAGGTGATCGCCGAGAACCGGCGGGCGCGCTACGACTATGCCATCGAGGACGATCTCGAATGCGGGATCATTCTGATGGGGTCGGAGGTCAAAAGCCTGCGCGTCGGCCAGTCGAACATCGCCGAGAGCTACGCGAGCGTCGAGAACGGCGAGCTGTGGCTGACCAACGCCTATATCGCGCCCTACGACGCCGGCCGCACCTTCGGCCACGAGGAGCGCCGCCGCCGCAAGCTTCTGGTCAAGCAGAAGGAGCTGGTGCGGCTGTGGAACGCCACCCAGCGCGAGGGCATGACCATCGTGCCGCTGGTGATGTATTTCAACGACCGCGGGCTGGTGAAGCTGAAGATCGCCACCGGCAAGGGCAAGAAGAACCACGACAAGCGCGCCTCCGAAGCCAAGCGCGACTGGGGCCGGCAGAAACAGCGGTTGCTGCGCGCCGGCATCTGACCGGCTGCCGCAGCGGCAGCTTGCGCCCGCGGCGTGGCGGGGCTACTCAGCCGGCGACCGTTCGCAGCCAGAGGACCTGAGCATGGCCCAGCGTCACGCCGACGATCCCCGCACGCTCGTTTCGACCAGCTGGCTGGCCGAACGGCTTGGCGACCCCGATCTGCGGGTCATCGACGCCTCCTGGTACCTGCCCGACGCGCAGCGCGACCCGCGCGCCGAATACGCCGCGGCGCATATCCCCGAGGCGCGGTTCTTCGACATCGACGAGATCGCCGACCTGCGGTCGGGGCTGCCGCACATGGCGCCGCCGCCCGAGAAATTCATGAGCCGGATGCGGGCGCTGGGGATCGGCGACGGCCACCAGCTGGTGATCTACGACGGCGCCGGGCTGTTTTCCGCGGCCAGGGTGCGCTGGCTGTTCCGGCTGATGGGCCACCGCGCGGTGGCGGTGCTGGACGGCGGGCTGCCGAAATGGCGCGCCGAGGGCCGGCCGCTGTCGGACCGGCCGGTGCTGGGCCGCGACCGGCACCTGCATGCGACGCTGGACCGCCACCACCTGGCCGACGTGACCGAGGTGGCGCGCGCCGCCAAGCTGCGCGACCGGGTGATCGTCGACGCGCGCGCCCCCGAGCGGTTCGAGGGCCGCGCCGCCGAGCCGCGGCCCGGGCTGCGCGCCGGCCATATCCCGGGCGCCCGCAACCTGTTCTATCGCGACCTGCTGGACGCCGACGGCACGATGCGGTCGCCGGCCGAGCTGCGCGCGCGTTTCGAGACCGCCGGCGTCGACCTGTCGCGCCCGGTGATTACCAGCTGCGGATCGGGGGTGACGGCGGCGGTTCTGTCGCTGGCGCTCGATCTGCTCGGCAAGACCGACCACGCGCTATACGATGGCTCGTGGTCCGAATGGGGCATGTACCCCGACCTGCCGGTCGAGACCGGCCCCGCAAACGACAGCAGATCCCAAGGATAGACATGTTCGAGCACCTGACAGACCAGCCCGCTGACAAGATCCTCGCCTTGATGGGCGCCTACCGCGCCGATCCACGCAGCGACAAGATCGACCTCGGGGTCGGCGTCTACAAGGACGCCAGCGGCCACACCCCGATCATGCGCGCGGTGCGCGCCGCCGAGGCCCGGCTGCTCGAGACCGAAACCACCAAGAGCTACACCGCGCTGGCCGGCGACCCGGCCTTTGCCGACGCGATGATCGACCTGGTGCTGGGCGAGACGCTGCCGCGCGACCGGGTCGCCGCGGTGGCGACACCGGGCGGCACCGGCGCGATCCGCCAGGCCTTCGAGATGATCGGCATGGCCGCGCCCGACGCCACGATCTGGGTGTCCGACCCGACCTGGCCGAACCACCTGTCGATCCTCAAGCATCTCGGGATGACGCCGCGCAGCTACCGCTACTTCGACGCCGAAAGCCGCGGCGTCGACATGTCCGGCATGATGCAGGACCTTGCCGATGCGGCACCCGGCGACGTGGTGCTGCTGCATGGCTGCTGCCACAACCCGACCGGTGCCAACCCGACCGCCGAGCAATGGGACGAGATCCTGGCGACGCTGAAGGCGCGCCACCTGGTGCCGCTGATCGACCTGGCCTACCAGGGCTTCGGCGACGGGCTCGACGCCGACGCGGCGGCGACCCGGCTGATCGCCGGCAGCCTCGACGAATGCCTGATCGCGGCCAGTTGTTCGAAGAACTTCGGCATCTACCGCGAGCGCACCGGCATCCTGATGGCGGTGGCGCGCGACGTGCCGACGGCGCAGCGGGCGCAGGGCACGCTGGCCTATCTGAACCGGCAGAACTATTCGTTCCCGCCGGATCACGGCGCCCGGATCGTGTCGACGATCCTGACCACCCCCGAGCTGCGCGCCGACTGGCAGGCCGAACTCGAGGAGGTCCGCACCGGCATGCTCGGGCTGCGCGAGGCGCTCACCGCCGAACTGCGGAGGCTGTCGAACTCGGACCGCTTCGATTTCCTGGCGCAGCATCGCGGCATGTTCTCGCGGCTTGGCGCCACGCCTGAGCAGGTGGTCAAGCTGCGCGACGACCACGGCATCTACATGGTCGGCGACAGCCGGATGAACATCGCCGGGCTGAACGCCAACACGGTGCCGATCCTGGCCCAGGCGATCATCGACACCGGCGTCTGACGCCGGACCCGGCCGCGCGCGTCGCGGCCGGCACACCCCCCGCGCGCCAACGATCGCGCCGGGCCCGGCTGGGCGATTCCGCGCCCAGCGATCATTTTCTCTCAGAACTTCGGGAAACTTTGGCCGGGGTTGTTGGTTCTGCCAACGACACGGGCCGAACGGGCCACCGACCAGCGCGTGTGTCGCGACTGGTTCGATGGTCCCGCACCGGCGCCCTGAAGCAACGAGAGGAGGTCGACATGGCCAACAAAGCGGAAACGCTGGACGAGCGTGCGAAACGGGCGGCTGCGGATGCCAAGAGCGGCGCCGCCGAATTCGCCGAAACCGCCCGCGAGCGGGTGACCGACATGGCGCAGGACGCGCGCGATCGGGCCTGGCAGTACGGGCAGGACACCAAGAACGAAGCCGCGAACGAGACCTCGAAGGTCGCCGAAGCGCTGCGCAAGGCCGCGAGCGACCTGCACGAGGGATCGCCGCAGGAGAAGATCTTCGCCAAGCTCGCCGACACCGTCGCCGACACCGCCGATGGGCTGCGCGACATGGACATCGACGAGATGGGCTATGCGGTGAACGATTTCGCCCGGCGCAACTCGGCCGCCTTCCTCGGCGGCGCAGCGCTGCTCGGCTTCGTCGCGGCGCGGTTCCTCAAGGCCTCGAGCCGCGACAACCACGGGTCGCGCGGCGGCTACCAGACCGGCGCCTATCAGCCCGGCGGACGCCACGATCTCGACCGGCCGGAGCAGCAATACCGCCCGACCCAGGGTCAGACCAACGGCCGGACCACCGGCCAGACCGCCGGTCACCCCACTGGCCAGTCCACCGGTCAGACCACCGGCGCGGCCTCGACCCATGGCGATCATGAAGGTTCGGGCATTCCCGGCGCCCCGCTCTCCGCGACCACGGGGGCACAGGACAAATGACCTATTCCGATCCCAGAGCCGACCCGGGTGTGACCCGGGCGGAGCCTCGGGCGGAAAACCGGAGCACCGCTTCGTTATTGTCGGAGGCCCTGCAACACGTCAGCGGGCTGGTTCGCAAGGAAGTCGACCTTGCCCGTGCCGAAACCTCGCGTGCGATCAACCGGGCCGGTGTCGGCCTCGGCCTGATCGTCGCGGCGGTGATCCTCGCGCTGACCGCGCTCAACGTGCTGGCTGCGGCCTTCGTGGCCTGGCTCGCCGAAACCGGGCTTGGCGCAGGAACCTCGGCGCTGATCGTCGGGGTCGTGGTCCTGATCGTCGCCGCGATCCTGGTGAAGGTCGGACTGAACCGGATCAAGGCCGTGACCAACGCCCCCAAACGTAGCGCTCAAAGCATCAGAAAAGACGCAGCTGCCGTCAAAGGAGCTATCAATGACTGACACCCCCCGTTCCCCCGAAGAAATCGAGCGCGAGATCGAGACCGAGCGTTCGCAACTGCAACGTACCATCGACGACCTGCAGGATCGCCTGTCGCTTGACGGGCTGATGCGCAGCGTCACCGACAGCGT
>JBFGEI010000024.1:0-18866 GCA_041580155.1 Limimaricola sp. | reverse complement strand
TGTCGATCGCAATCTGCGGCGACATCGCCCATAGCCGCGTCGCGCGTTCGAACATCATGCTGCTGGGCAAGATGGAGAATCGCATCCGGCTCATCGCGCCCCCCACCCTGATGCCCTCGGGCGTGGCCGAGTTCGGCGTCGAGGTGTTCGACAACATGGTCGAGGGGCTGAAGGACGTCGACGTGGTGATGATGCTGCGGCTGCAGAAGGAGCGCATGGACGGCGGCTTCATCCCGTCCGAGCGCGAGTACTTCCACCGCTACGGGCTCGACGCGGCGAAGCTGGCGCATGCCAAGCCCGACGCCATCGTGATGCACCCAGGCCCGATGAACCGCGGCGTCGAGATCGACGGCACCATCGCCGACGACATCAACCGCAGCGTGATCCAGACCCAGGTCGAGATGGGGGTGGCGGTGCGGATGGCGGCGATGGACCTGCTGGCGCGCAACCTGCGGGCCAGCCGCGCCGAAACCGGAGTGATGGCATGACCGAGACCCTGTTCACCAATGCCCGGCTGATCGACCCCGAGGCCGGCACCGAAACCCGCGGTGCGCTGCTGGTCCGCGACGGCATTATCGCGGCGATCCTCACCGGCAGCGACCTGCCGCAGGCGGCGCAGACCGTCGACTGCGACGGCGATTGCCTGGCGCCGGGGATCGTCGATCTCGGGGTCAAGGTCTCCGAACCCGGCGAACGCCACAAGGAAAGCTTCGCCTCGGCCGGCCGCGCGGCCGCCGCCGGCGGCGTCACCACCATCGTCACCCGGCCCGACACCCACCCGGCGATCGACACCCCGGAGGTACTCGAATTCGTCACCCGCCGGGCCCAGGCCGACAGCCCGGTGCGGGTGCTGCCGCTGGCGGCGCTGACCAAGGGGCGCGACGGCCGCGAGATGGTCGAGATCGGCTTCCTGAAGGACGCCGGCGCGGTCGGCTTCACCGATTGCGACCGGGTGGTCACCGACACGCGGGTGTTCAGCCGGGCGCTGGCCTACGCCCGCTCGCTCGACGCGCTGGTGATCGCCCATGTGCAGGACCCCGGCCTGTCCTCCGGCGCCGTGGTGACCAGCGGCAAGTTCGCCTCGCTGCGCGGCCTGCCCGGCGTGTCGCCGCTAGCCGAGCGGATGGCGCTCGACCGCGACATCGCGCTGCTCGAGATGACCCAGGCGCGCTACCACGCCGACCAGATCACCACGGCGCGGGCGCTGCCGGCGCTGGAGCGGGCCAAGCGCAACGGGCTCGACATCAGCGCCGGGGTCTCGGTGCATCACCTGACGCTGAACGAGCTCGACGTCGCCGACTACCGCAGCTTCTTCAAGCTGAAGCCGCCGCTGCGCTCCGAGGACGACCGGCAGGCGGTGGTCGAGGCGCTGGCCTCGGGCCTGATCGACATCCTGTGCTCGATGCACACGCCGCAGGACGAGGAAAGCAAGCGGCTGCCGTTCGAGGAGGCAGCGAGCGGCGCGGTCGGGCTCGAGACGCTGCTGCCGGCGGCACTGCGGCTCTACCACGCCGAGGCGATGACCCTGCCGCAGCTGTTCCGGGCGCTGTCGCTGAACCCGTCGCGCCGGCTCGGGCTCGATACCGGGCGGCTGGCGGTCGGCGCGCCGGCCGATCTGGTGCGCTTCGACCCGGACGCGCCCTTCGTGCTCGACAGGGCCACACTGCGATCGAAATCGCGCAACACCCCCTTTGACGGCGCCCGGATGCAAGGCAGGGTTCGCGGGACCTGGGTTGCAGGTCGGAGCGTCACGGAGACCGCCTGATATGCCGCAAATCGAAACCGCGACCGCCCTGCTGATCCTCTGGGCGGCGGTTGGCTATCTGCTCGGCTCGATCCCATTCGGCGTACTAGTGACAAGGCGTCTGGGTCTCGGCGACCTGCGCAGCATCGGTTCGGGCAACATTGGCGCCACCAACGTGCTGCGCACCGGCAACAAGGGCGCGGCGCTGGCGACGCTGCTGCTCGATGGCGGCAAGGCGGCGGTGGCGGTGCTGCTGGCGCGCTGGCTTGCCGCCGAGGACGCGGCGCAGATCGCCGGCGCCGCCGCCTTCGCCGGGCATTGCTACCCGGTCTGGCTGCGATTCCGTGGCGGCAAGGGCGTGGCGACGCTGCTCGGCCTGCTGCTGGCGCTGGCCTGGCCGGTCGGGCTTGCCGCCTGCGGCACCTGGCTGCTGGCCGCGGTGGCGTTTCGCTACTCGTCGCTGGCGGCGCTGCTGGCCGCCGGGCTGGCGCCGGTCTGGGCGCTGGTGCTGGGCCGCGCCGAGATCGCGCTGCTGGCGCTGCTGCTGGCCGTCATCATCTACCTGCGGCACGGCGCCAACATTTCTCGGCTGCGCGCCGGCACCGAACCGCGCATCGGTGCAGGAAAATAGCAACTCACCCTAAAGTTGCGCCCCTACCCCATTGCACGCGCTAAAGTTACCCGTCAGACTCAATCCTGCCACAATGTGGCGTGTGTTTACGACGGGACGAGTGACAATGGTACTCAATACGAACGAGCGGATTCTCATCGAGCAGAGGATCGCCAATGACGGCAAGAACCTTGTCGTCGCCTACCTCCTGGCGCTCATCCTCGGATTGATCGGCGGCCACAGGATCTACCTGGGCCGGATCGGATCCGCTGCGTTGATGCTGCTGTTGGCGGTCACCGGAATCGGACTTGTCGTCACCGCCCTCTGGACGGTGGTCGACCTGTTCCGGATGCCCGAAATGGTGCGTGCCCAGAACGACGTGCTGCGGCAACGCCTGACGATGGAGGCCTGGGGTGAGACTTACGGCTTCCCGAACGTCGCCTGAACAGCAGCCCGAAGCAGACGGCATCACGCCGCCCCGGCGACGGGGCGGCGTGATCGCGTTTCGGGATCAGTAGGACCGGGCGCCGTAGATCCGGTCGAGATCGCCGTTCCAGGCGCCCTCGTAATCCTCGAGCATCTCGTCGGCCGGGGTCTTGCCGGTCTCGACGCTTTCCTTCAGCGCGTTCAGGAAATGGGTCTCGTCGGGCACCAGCCCGCCGGCGCCGGGCCGGGCGCGGGCCTTCAGCCCGGCCTCGGCGATCGCCACCGTCTCGCGCGCCAGCTCGTGCATCGAGATATCGCCGACCCGGGCCTGAAGCCCGTCCTCGGCGGCGGCGACGCGCAGCGCCTCGCGGGTCTCGGCGTCCCAGCCCTTGACCAGGTCCCAGGCCGCGTCGAGCGCGGTCTGGTCATATGTGAGACCAACCCAATACGCAGGCAGCGCGCAAAGCCGGCGCCACGGGCCGCCATCGGCGCCGCGCATCTCGATGAACTTCTTGACCCGGGCCTCGGGGAACACCGTGGTCAGGTGGTCGGCCCAGTCCGACAGGGTCGGCTTCTCGCCCGGCAGCGCCGGCAGCTCGCCCTTCAGGAAGTCGCGGAACGACTGGCCCAGCGCGTCGATGTACTTGCCGTCGCGGTAGACGAAATACATCGGCACATCGAGAACCCAGTCGGCGTAGCGCTCGAAGCCGAAGCCGTCCTCGAAGGCGAAGGGCAGCATCCCGGTGCGCGAATTGTCGAGGCCGCGCCAGATCCGCGACCGCCAGGACTTCATGCCGTTCGGCTTGCCGTCGAAGAACGGCGAATTGGCGAACAGCGCGGTGGCGACCGGCTGCAGCGCCAGCGCCACGCGCAGCTTCTTGACCATGTCGGCTTCGGAGGAGAAGTCGAGGTTCACCTGCACCGTGCAGGTGCGGTACATCATCTGCTTCCCGTGGGTGCCGACCCGGTCCATGTAGTCGGTCATCAGCCGATACCGGCCCTTCGGCATCATCGGCATCTGCTCCTGCGACCAGATCGGCGCGGCGCCGAGACCGATGAAGCCGACGCCGATATCGTCGGCCACCGCCTTCACCTCGGCCAGATGCGCGTTCACCTCGTCGCAGGTCTGGTGGATCGTCTCCAGCGGCGCGCCCGACAGCTCGAACTGGCCGCCCGGCTCGAGGCTGACGTTGGCGCCGTCGCGGGTCAGCCCGATCAGCTTGCCCTGCTCCTCGACCGGAGCCCAGCCGAACCGGTCGCGCATGCCCTCGAGCATCGCCCGGATCGACCGCGGCCCCTCGTAGGGCAACGGCAGATGGCTGTCGTGGCAATAGCCGAATTTCTCGTGCTCGGTGCCGATGCGCCAGTCCTGCTTGGGCTTGCAGCCCTCGGCAAGATATTCGGCCAGCTGGCCGTGATGCTCGATCGGACCACCGCCGGATTGAGGGATGGACATGGGCAGGCTCCGTTCTGAATGGCGGCTTACAGGTGTCGCGCCGGCGGCCATAAGTCAATGCGGCGCCACGCCGGTGTTCTGCGCCCTGCCGCAGGGTCCCGGCTGCGGCGGCGCACCGGTCAGACCGAAGCGATCCGCGCCGGCCGGGTCCAGACCACGGCGATGTCGTGCCGATCCTCGGCGTTCAGCAGATCCAGCATCCGGCCCCGCTTCAACCCCGGCAGCGCCGCGAAGGCGTCGAACAGCGCCTCGGCGCCGTCGGCGCTGACCGGGATCGCCAGCACCTCGCCACCAACCCCGTCAAGCAGCCAATGTGGCGGCCGACCGCCCCGGTCGATCCGCAACCGGGTCACCGAATCGAGATCGATGGTGCCGCCGGTCAGCGGCCCCATGTAGGCGACCCGGCCCTCGTCGATCCGCACCAGCCCGGGCCCGCGCCCCGCCTGCCGAAACCGCAGCCGCTGCACCCCGCCCAGCACCAGCACCGCGCCCAGAGCCGCCAGCCCCCAACCCAGCCAGCGCAGGATGCCGAAGCTCGCGGCGCCCCACCACAGCCCAAGCGCCGCCAGCGCCAGCCCGGCGATCACTTCGCGGCCGCGCCACAGCATGGCCCGGGCCTCGGGCCGCAACAGATCAGCCATGCCGCCCCGCTACTTTGTTCTTCAAATACGCAACTCCGACGCCGACCGCCGGGCGCGCCGATGCCGGTCGCAGCGCGCCGCGGCGCGTCATCGCCAATCCCCAAGCCGGCTCTGCCACAGCGTCAGCGCCGCGACCGCGGCGGTGTCGGCGCGCAGGATCCGCGGCCCCAGGCTCACCGGCACCGCGCCGTCGAGCCGCCGCAGCCGGCCCCGCTCGGCCTCGGAAAACCCGCCCTCGGGCCCGATCAGCACCGCCCATGGCCCCGGCGCATCCGGCAGCACCCCGGTCTCGCCGACCAGCGCCTCGTCGCAGAACATCAGCCGGCGCGCCGGGTCCCAGCCATCGAGCAACCGCCCAAGCTTCACCGGCTCGGCGACCTGCGGCACGTAGGTGCCGCCGCATTGCTCGGCCGCCTCGACGGCGTGCGCCTGCAGCCGGTCGACCCTGACCCGCTCCGAGTTGGTGAACTCGGTCAGCACCGGCAGGATACGCGCCGCCCCCATCTCGGCCGCCTTCTCGACGATGAAATCGGTGCGCGCCTTCTTGATCGGCGCAAAGCACAGCCACAGGTCGGGCGGCGGCTGCAGCGCCCGGGTCCGCGCCGCCACCGCAAGCGTGCCGCCGCGCTTCGACGCCGCCTCGAGCACCGCGTCGAATTCGCCCGACACCCCGTCGAACACGGAAATCACGCTGCCCGTCGGCAGCCGCATCACCCCGGACAGGTAATGCGCCTGCGCCGGCTGCAGCGGAACGGTTTGCCCTTCGGCCAGAGGGTGATCTACAAACAGCCGGACCTTCGATGCCATGGGGCGGACCATATGAAAGCGGCGCAGCGGATGCCAGAGCCCGAAAACGGGAGCGTCGCCGACGCGGTGCGCGGCAATTGGGTCGACCGGCTGGCGCCCCGTGCCACCCGGCCCTACCTGCGGCTCAGCCGCGCCGACCGGCCGATCGGCACCTGGCTGTTGCTGCTGCCCTGCTGGTGGGGGCTGATGCTGGCGGCGCTGGCAACCGATGGCTTCGGCGCCCGCGGCGCCTGGATCGGCCTCGGCTGCGCGCTCGGCGCCTTTCTGATGCGCGGCGCCGGCTGCACCTGGAACGACGTCACCGACCGGCATATCGACGGCGCCGTCGCCCGCACCCGGTCGCGGCCGATCCCGTCGGGCCAGGTCACGGTCCGCGGCGCGCTGGCCTGGATGGTGGCGCAGGCGCTGGTGTCGCTGGCGATCCTGCTCAGCTTCAACGCGGCGGCGATCCTGCTGGGCGTGCTGTCGCTGGCGCCGGTGGCGATCTACCCCTTCGCCAAGCGCTTCACCTGGTGGCCGCAGGTGTTCCTCGGGCTGGCGTTCAACTGGGGCGCGCTGCTGGCCTGGGCGGCGCTGACCGGGGGCCTCGGCTGGGCGCCGCTGGTGCTCTACCTCGCCGGCATCTGCTGGACCCTGTTCTACGACACGATCTACGCGCATCAGGACGCCGAGGACGACGCGCTGATCGGGGTGAAATCCACCGCCCGGCTGTTCGGCGCCGCCTCGCGCCGCTGGCTGCGCGGCTTCCTGGTGGCGACGGTGCTGCTGCTCGGCCTCGCGGTGATCCTGGCGGCGCGCGACCGGTCGGTGCTGTCGCTGGTGGTGGCGCTGGGCGGGCCCTGGGCGATGGGCTGGCACATGGCCTGGCAGCTGGGCCGGTTCGACCCGGACGACGGGCCGGGACTGCTGCGGCTGTTCCGTTCGAACCGCGACGCCGGGCTTCTGCCCGTGCTGTTTTCCGCCGTCGCGCTGGCGCTCTGATTGATCCCGGGGCCATCGCGACCTAGAAGGACCCGACCGTCACAGCTTCCGGAGCCGGAATGCGCCTGTCCCCCCTGACCGCGTCGATCGCCGCCTTCGTCGTCGCCGCGCTGATTTCCGGTCTCGCGGCCCGCACCGCCGTGGCGGTGGTCGAAGACACCTCGGTCGCCGCGGTGCGCGGCGCGCTGTCGGGCCAGGGCCACGACTGGGCCAGCGTGCAGGGCGACGGGCTGCAGGTGATCCTCGAGGGCGCTGCGCCGTCCGAGGCGCTGCGGTTCCGCGCGATCTCGGTGGCCGGCGGCATCGTCGATTCCAGCCGGGTGATCGACAACATGCAGGTCACCGAGGCCGACGCCGTCGCCGCGCCCGACTTTGCCATCGAGATCCTGCGCAACGACAGCGGCGTGTCGCTGATCGGGCTGATCCCGGCCGCCAGCGACCGCGAGGCGCTGGCCGAGAGCATCGCCCGAATCGCCGACGACATGCCGGTCACCGACCTGCTCGACGCCGCCGACTACCCGGTGCCCGACAGCTGGGGCCCGTCGCTGCGCTTCGCGCTCGACGCGCTCGAGAAGCTGCCGCGCTCGAAGATCTCGGTCGATCCGGGCCGGGTCGAGATCAACGCGATCTCCGACAGCCCGCGCGACCAGCGCCGGCTCGAGACCGAGATCCGCCGGCTGAAGCCAGGCTCGGTCCGGCTGGTGCTGAGCATCACCGCGCCGCGGCCGGTGATCACCCCGTTCACCGCGCGCTTCGTGATCGACGGCAACGGCGCCCGGTTCGACGCCTGCTCGGCCGACACCGAAGCGGCGCAGCGGCTGATCCTGCAGGCCGCCACCGCGGCCGGGCTCGAGACCACGCCGGGCTGCACCCTCGGGCTCGGCGTGCCGTCGGGCACCTGGGGCGAAGCGGTCAGCACCGCGATCGCGGCGCTGGCCGAGATCGGCGGCGGCACCGTCACCTTCTCGGATGCCGACGTGTCGCTGATCGCGGCGACCGGCACCGAGCCCAAGCTGTTCGACCGGGTCGTCGGCGACCTCGGCAACGCCCTGCCCGATGTATTCGCGCTCGAGGCGGTGCTGCCGGAAACCCCGGAAAAGCAGACCGAGGGCCCGCCGGAATTCACCGCCACGCTGTCAGAGGACAGCATGGTGCAGCTGCGCGGACGGCTGCCCGACGCGCTGACCAACACCACCGCCGAGAACTTTGCCCGCGCCCGGTTCGGCCGCGACAAGGTGCGGATGGGCACAAGGATCACCGACGGGCTGCCGGCCGACTGGTCGGTGCGGATCCTCGCTGGTCTCGACGCGCTGACCGAACTGTCGCACGGGTCGCTCACGGTCACCCCCGACCTGGTGACGCTGGGCGGCAAGACCGGCAATCGCGACGCCGCCGCCGAGATCTCCCGGCTGATGGCCGACAAGCTGGGCCAGGGCGCGAAGTTCGAGATCGACGTCGAATATCTCGAGGCGCTGGACCCGATCGCCGGGCTGCCGTCGCCCGAGGAATGCGTGGCGCAGATCGCCTTCGTGACCGCCGACCGCAAGATCACCTTCGACCCCGGCTCGGCCTCGATCAGCGCCGACGGCGGCCCGGTGATCGCCGACATCGCCGAGATCGTCCGCAATTGCCCCGACCTGCGGATCGAGGTCGCCGGCTATACCGACAGCCAGGGCCGCGACGAGATGAACCTGCGGCTGTCGCAGCAGCGCGCCGAAGCGGTGCTGGTGGCGCTGCGCCGGCAGCGGGTGCCGGTCGGCGGCTTCATGGCCAAGGGCTTCGGCGAAGCCGACCCGATCGCCGACAACGGCAGCTCGACCGGCCGCGAGGCGAACCGGCGGATCGAATTCCGGTTGATCCCGGACGAAACCGATGCGACCGAGGACGGCGCCGAGGCTGCGGTGGACGACGCCGACGCCCCCGACGACACCGACGACACCGACGGCGTCACCGATCCCGAGACCGCCGCAGACGACGCCCCGCAGACCGAGGCCGAGCGGCCAAGCACCGGGCCCAGGGCCCGACCCGATTAAGGACGGCACGTGAACAGGACCGAGTTCATCATCGCCACGGCGATCATTCTCTTCGTCGCTTTCGGACTGGGCTGGTTCGCCAGCTGGCTGGTGCATCGCTTCACCCGGATCACCCGCGCCGACATCGGCGAGCTTGACCGGATGGCGCAGGCGCTGCACGAGGCCGAGGAAACCCGCGACCAGGCGATCGCCTATGTCGAGCAGCGCGAATCCGAGGTGACGGCGCAGCTGAACCAGGCCGAGGCCGAGCTGCGCGCCGCGATGGAGGGGCTGCGCGACGCGCGCAGCGAAACCGAAGAACTGCGGGCCTGGATCGAACGGCAGAACGCCGGCTGATCCGGGGCGTCTAGCCTTTGAAACAGTTGGCCCTGTGCCAGTCCAAACAAGCCTGAGCAGGATGCGCCGTTTTTTCTTTCGGCAGAAGTAATTTACGATCCTGTGTCAGCAAACGGGTTACGACGTCGTCGGCCAAGCTATCTTTTGCGACGAGTATCGTATGGTCGCGATCTACGGCGAGAAGTCCTCGATCGAACATCCAATGTATCGTTCCGGACAACGCCAAACCATTCCACACAACATCCGGCCCATCTGCCTCGACGGGAATGATGTGAGCGGCTTCGACTTCTGGCCGACCGCCGCCGTTGCGCAGCGCTAGTCCCGACATGGCGCAACGCGACTGGTAGGCCTTCTTGACCTGACGCGCAAACGACGCGTCGCGCCAGGCGCGCGACATCAGGACACGATCACGCTCAACGCCCAAGAATGGCGTCGCATCCTCTGCCAAACCCGGCATTTCTGACCATTTGGGTATGTCCAGCTCGCCGGTTCGCGGCAAGGCGTCTGGCACCGCGGCCGTCGTTAGGCCGGCGTCAACAATGCGGGAAAAATCGTGATCCGACAGCATACGAACCGCAGATGCATTGCTCCCGCCACTCAACGGCAATCCGGTTTCAAATGGCGCACCGCCTGGATCCAGGCGGCCAACATTTTCCTCGAATGTCAAAAGTGACTTGCGGTCCAGCACAGCAAAACTATGGCTCTGATCCGCCGGATCTTCTGCAATCTTCAAGACCTTCTGAACCGCATAATATCCACGGCCGCCGCCAGTTCGGCTTTCGTAGAAGATCACCCAATCCCCAACCGTCTTCGAGATTCTAGTCAGGTACATGTTCGGGAAATGATAGAGCTCTCCCGGTTTGTCCAAGTAGTGGCTCTGCGATGACGTAATGAATACAGCTTTCGACATAACGGTGTGATGCACCTAATACGTGCACAGATCCATAGGTTTTCGCCCCTGCCATCCGGCGCCGATCCGGCATAGCCTGCGCGGCATGGAATCGGCATTGGACTACTGGACCGCGCGGGCGCTGCTCGACTGGCAGATCGAGATGGGGGTGGACGAGGCGATGCTCGACGCGCCGCTCGACCGCTATACCCTGACCGATGCCCGGCCGGTGCCGGCGCCCGCCGCGGTGCGCGGTGCCGCGCCAGCCCCCGGACCGGCGGCGCCGCCGCCCGAAATCGACGCCGCCGCGTTGGCCCGAACCGCCGCCGAGGCCGCGCCGGACCTCGAATCGCTGGCCGCCGCGATGTCGGAATTCGACCATTGCGATCTGCGCCGCGGTGCCAGGTCCTTCGTCTTCGCCACCGGCCGGCCCGGCGCTAGGGTGATGATCCTCACCGACCCGCCGGGCCGCGACGAGGACCGCACCGGGCTGCCGATCGCCGGCGCGGCGGCGGCGCTGCTCGACCGGATGCTGGCGGCGATCGGGCTTGGCTTCGACCGGCCCGACGCCGAGGCCGCGGTCTATCTGGCGCCGGTCTTGCCCTGGCGGCCGCCCGGCGACCACGCGCCGGACCCCAAGGACCTGGCGATGATGCGGCCGTTTCTCGACCGCCACATCGAGCTGGCCGACCCCGAGATCCTGCTGGTGATGGGCAGCGCCGCCTGCGCCGCGCTGATGCAGGGCGGCGGGCTGCACCGGCTGCGCGGCCGCTGGGGCGCGGTCGGCGACCGACCCGCCCTGCCGATCTTCGCGCCGGCGCATCTGCTGGCCAACCCCGGCGCCAAGCGCGAGGCCTGGGCCGACCTGCTGGCGCTGCGGGCCAGGCTCGACGGACCCGGCCGGTGATCGACCTGGTGACGCTTCTGGCGTTCCTGCCGGCGGCGCTGGCGCTGAACCTGACGCCCGGCGCCGACATGATGTTCTGCCTGGGCCAGGGGCTGCGCGGCGGGCCGCGCGCGGCGCTGGCCGCCGATGCCGGGATCTCGACCGCCTGCATGATCCATGTGACCGTCGCCGGGCTGGGTCTCGGCGCCGCGGTCGCGGCGCTGCCGTGGCTGTTCGACGCGATCCGCTGGGCCGGGGTCGGCTACCTGCTGTGGCTGGCTTACGCGGCGCTGCGCGGCGACGCCGCCTCCACCCAGGCGCTGCCGAAGATCGCGCCGTCGCGGGCGTTCCGCCAGGGGCTGATGGTCAACCTGAGCAATCCCAAGGTGATCCTCTTCGTGCTGGCCTTCCTGCCGCAGTTCACCGACTCGTCACGACCATTGCTGCCGCAGTTCCTGAGCCTCGGCGCGGTGCTGGCGCTTGGCGGGCTGGTGGTGAACGGCGCGGTCGGGCTCGGCGCCGGCGGCATCGGCCGCAAGCTGGCCGGATCGGCGCGGGTGTCCCGCATTCTCGGCCGGATCTCGGCCGGCATCTTCGCCGCACTCGCCGCGCGGCTTGCCCTCATGCACAGGATCTGACGATGGAACGTGAATTTCTTCCGGTGCGCATCGCCGTGCTGACCGTCAGCGACAGCCGCGGCGCCGCCGACGACCGCTCGGGCGACACGCTGGTGCAGCGGCTGACCGAGGCCGGCCATGTGCTGGCCGCCCGCGACCTGCTGCCCGACGACCGCGCCGCGATCGCCGACCGGCTGCGCCGCTGGTGCGCCGATCCCGAGATCGACGTGGTGATCTCGACCGGCGGCACCGGGCTGACCGGGCGCGACGTGACCGTCGAGGCGCATCGCGACGTCTAC
This sequence comes from Limimaricola sp., assembly GCA_041580155.1. Classification (GTDB taxonomy): domain Bacteria; phylum Pseudomonadota; class Alphaproteobacteria; order Rhodobacterales; family Rhodobacteraceae; genus Limimaricola. The sequence continues at coordinate 7,141 of JBFGEI010000024.1, read as the reverse complement.
GAGAAAGAGATCGACGCCTTCGGCACCGTCTTCACCATCGTCTCGATGCAGAAGATCGGCACCTCTGCGGTACAAAGTCGCGCCACCGGCGGCGTCGCGATGGGCACCTACCTCTTCGCGCTGCCCGGCAGTCCGGGCGCCTGCCGCGATGCCTGGGATGAAATCCTGGTGAAACAGCTCGATTTCCGGCACAAACCCTGCAATTTCGTCGAGATCCTGCCGCGGCTCGACGAACACCTGCGCCGCAAGTAGCGCCGAGACCACCCCCCCCCCGCTCGCGGTTCGGTGAACGCGCGGGACATGGACAGCCCGGCCCGCAACCTGCGATCCTGCGCGCAACCGCTTGGGGATCAACACATGAGATTTCTGCGCCGAACCCTGGTCGGGCTGTTCCTGCTGGCGCTGACGCTGGCGCTTGCGGCGCAGGCCGGACGGATGGTCTGGAGCGCCACGATGGCGCGGATCAACGCCGAGCCACGCAGCTTCGAGGCGCGCGAACAGGCGGTGCCGGTCGATGTGGTGACCTGGCGCAGCGACCGGCTGAACCCGGTGCTGACGGTCTACGGCGAGGTGCAGGCCCGGCGCCGGATCGCGCTGCGCGCGCCGGTCGGCGGCATCGTCACCGACACCGGCCCGGCGCTGATCGAAGGCGGAGCGGCGCGGCGCGGCGAGATGCTGGCGCAGATCGACCCGGCCGAGGCGCAGGCGGCGCTGGCCCGCGCCCGGGCCGACCTGTCCGACGCCGAGGCCGAGACCCGCGACGCCGCCCGCGCGGTGCTGCTGGCCCGCGACGAACTCGCCGCCGCCGAGACCCAGGCGGCGCTGCGCCGCGGCGCGCTGACCCGGCAGCGCGACCTGCAGACCCGGCGCATCGCCACCGCCGCCGATCTCGAGGCCGCCGAGCTGGCGACCTCGGCCGCCGACCAGGCGGTGCTTGCCGCGCGCGAGGCGATCAGCCTGTCCGAGGCCAGGGTCGACCAGGCCGCGACCGCGCTGTCGCGGATGCGGATCGCGCTCGACGACGCCGAGCGGCTGCTCGACCAGACCCGGATCACCGCCGCCTTCGACGGGCTGCTTGCCGATGTCAGCGCCACGGCCGGAACCCGGGTCGCAAGCAACGAACAGATCGCCGAGCTGATCGACCCGACCCGGCTCGAGCTGGCGTTCCGGGTCTCGACCACGCAATACGCGCGGCTGATCGCGGAGACCGGCGCGCTGCCCGAGGCGCCGGTGACCGCGACGCTGCAGGTCGCCGGCGAGGATCTGGCCGCCAACGGCCGGATCAGCCGCGAGAGCGCCGCGGTCGGCGACGGCCAGACCGGCCGGTTGATCTTCGCCGAACTCGACCCGGCGCCGTTCCTGCGGCCCGGCGATTTCGTCACCGTCGCGATAACCGAACCGCCCCTCGACGACGTGGCGCTGCTGCCCGCCACCGCGCTCGGCGCCGACAACAGCGTGCTGGTGGTCGAGGGCGACCGGCTGCGGGTCGCGCCGGTGACCCTGTTGCGGCGCCAGGGCGACGCGGTGATCCTGCGCGCCGACGGTCTTGCGGGCGCGCAGGTGGTGACCGAACGCACCCCGCTGCTTGGCGCCGGGATCAAGGTGCGGATCGCCGGCGCGCCCGAGCCCGACGAAACCGCCATGATCCCGCTCGAGGAGGACCGCCGGCAGCGGTTGCGCGACTTCGTCAGCGCCGACGACCGGATGCCGGCGGCGGCGCGCGACCGGATGCTGGCGCAGCTCGAGGCGCCGCTGGTGCCGGCCGATCTGGTGGCCCGGCTCGAAGACAGGATGGGCAGCTGATGGCCGCCCCGGCCGATCCGCCCGGCCGCGGGCTGCTGTCGTATTTCACCCGGCACCGCACCGCCGCCAATCTGGTGCTGGCGCTGATGCTGGTCGCTGGGCTGACCGCCTTCCCGCGGCTGCGGGCCCAGTATTTCCCCGATATCGTCATCGACTCGATCTCGGTCGGGGCGGCCTGGGACGGCGCCGGCGCCGAGGATATCGACGCCGGAATCGTGCAGCTGCTGGAACCGGCGTTGCTGTCGGTCGACGGCGTCACCGCCTCGTCGAGCAGCGCCTCCGAGGGCCGCGCCTCGATCCGGCTCGAGTTCGAGCCGGATCACGACATGGACCGCGCCGAGAAGGACGTGCGCACCGCGGTCGACAGCGTCGGCACCCTGCCCGACGGCGTCGACGACCCCGAGGTGCGCCGCGCCGGCTGGTCCGACCGGGTCACCGACCTGCTGATCGCCGGGCCGGTCGGCACCGACCAGCTTGGCCGGATTGCCGACACCATGACGGCGCGGCTGTTCGCCGCCGGCGTCACCCGGGTGACGATCCTCGGCGTCGCGGCACCCTCGACCATCGTCGAGGTGCCGGCGCTGTCGTTGATCCGCCACGGCATCGGCATGTCCGAGATCGCCGAGGCGATCGGCCGCGAGGTGTCGGCCGACCCGGCCGGCGACGTGTCCGGCGGCGCGCGGGTCCGCACCGGCAGCGCGCGGCGCAGCGCCGAGGAGATCGAGGCGATCACCCTGCGCCAGGAACCCGACGGCACCGCGCTGCGCATCGGCGATGTCGCGACGGTCCGTGTCGAGGGCATCGACCGCGACCGCGCCTATTTCGTCGGCGACGACCCGGCGGTGCAGATCCGGGTCGAACGCTCGGCCGAGGGCGACGCGATCGGGCTGCAGGACACGGTGCAGGAGGTCGCCCGCGAGCTGCGCGCCGAGCTGCCGCAGGGCGTCACCGTCGGGCTGACCAATTCGCAGGCCGAACGCATCTCGGGCCGGCTGGCGCTGCTGCTGGACAACGGGCTGTTCGGGCTTGGCCTGGTGGTGACGCTGCTGTTCCTGTTCCTGAACGCCCGCACCGCGATCTGGGTCGCGGCCGGGATTCCGGTGGCGATGCTGGCCGCCTTCGGGCTGATGTTCGCCTTCGGGCTGACCTTGAACATGATGTCGCTGTTCGCGCTGATCCTGACGCTCGGGATCGTGGTCGACGACGCCATCGTGGTCGGCGAGCACGCCGACTGGCGTGCCCGTCACCTGGGTGAATCGCCGGTCGTCGCCGCCGAGACCGCGGCGCGGCGGATGTTTCTGCCGGTGTTCTGCGCCACCCTCACCACGGTGATCGCCTTCTGGGGGCTGGTGCTGATCGGCGGCCGGTTCGGCGACCTGATCCGCGACATCCCGGTGACGGTGATCCTGGTTCTGCTGGCCAGCCTGGTCGAATGCTTCGTGATCCTGCCGAACCATCTGGCCCATTCGGTGGCCAGCCACGCGGCGCGGCATTGGTACGACTGGCCGTCGCGCCAGGTCGACCGCGGCTTCCGGGCGCTGCGCGACCGCGGCTTCCGGCCGCTGATGAGCTGGGTGGTGGCCTGGCGCTACCCGGTGCTGGGGCTGGCGCTGCTGGCGCTGGCCAGCCAGCTGGCGCCGGTGATCCGCGGCGACGTCGCCTGGCGGTTCTTCTCGCCGCCCGAACAGGGCACGATCACCGGCAACTTCGCGACGCTGCCGGGCGCCAGCCGCGACGACAGCATCGCCCAGATGCGCGAGCTGCAGCGCGCCGCCGCGGCGGTCGCCGCCCGCTTTGAGACCGAAACCGGGGTCGACCCGGTGGCCAACACGGTGGCGCAGATCGGCGGCGGCGCCGGCCGCGGGCTGTCCGGCGCCGACACCAAGGAAAGCTGGCAGCTTGGCGCGATCTCGGTCGAGCTGATCGAGGCCGACCTGCGCCCGACCACCGGCAGCGAGTTCCTGCAGGCGCTGCAGGACGAGCTGACCACCCTGCCCCGCACCGAGACCGTCAGCGTCCGCAGCTTGGGGTCGGGCCCGGGCGGCGACGCCATAGACCTGCAGCTCTACGGTGCCGACGCTGCGACACTGAAGGCCGCCGCCGAGGCGCTGAAGGCGCGGCTGGCGCAGATCCCCGAGATCTCGGGCCTAGAGGATTCGCTGTCCTACGACAAGGACGAGCTGATCCTGACGCTGACGCCGCAGGGCCGGGCGCTGGGGTTCACCATCGACGCGCTGGGCCGCACCCTGCGCGACCGGCTGAGCGGCATCGAGGCCGCGACCTACCCGGTCGGTGCGCGGCAGGCGTCGATCCGGGTCGAGCTGCCCGAGGGCGAGCTGACCGCCGATTTCCTCGACCGGACCCAGATGCGCACCGAGGCCGGCGACCACCTGCCGCTGGCCGACATCGTCACCGTCGAGCGGCGCAGCGGCTTTTCGACGGTGCGCCGCGAGAACGGCGTGATGCTGGTGTCGGTGAACGGCGGGCTCGACGACGCCGACCCGGAGCGGGCCAGCGCCATCATGACGCTGATCGAGACCGAGATCCTGCCGTCCCTGTCCGAGGAGTTCTCGATCGGCACCGCGATGTCGGGGCTGAGCGAACAGGAATCGCAATTCCTCAGCGACGCGCAGCTGGCGCTGATCTTCTGCCTGACCGGGATCTACCTGGCGCTGGCCTGGATCTTCGGCAGCTGGGCCCGGCCGCTGGTAGTGATGGGGGTGATCCCCTTCGGCCTGGTCGGCGCGATCTGGGGCCATGCGCAATGGGGCATCCCGCTGTCGATGTTCTCGGTGGTCGGGCTGATCGGCATGGTCGGCATCATCATCAACGACTCGATCGTGCTGGTGACCACGATCGACGATTACGCCAAGACCCGCGGCCTGGTGCCGGCGGTGATCGACGGCGCCACCGACCGACTGCGGCCGGTGTTCCTGACCACCGCCACAACGGTGCTCGGGCTTGCGCCGCTGATGTACGAAGGTTCGAGCCAGGCGCAGTTTCTCAAGCCGACGGTCATCACCCTGGTCTACGGGCTGGGCTTCGGCTTCGTGCTGGTGCTGGCGGTGGTGCCGGCGCTGGTGGCGATCCAGGCCGATATCTCGACCCAGACAAGGTCGCTGCGCCGGGCGCTGCGGGCCGGTGCCGCGGTCCGAACTCCGGCGCTGGCCGGCGTCGCCGCGGTGCTGGCGCTGTTCGCGCTGCTGGTGCTGCCGGTGGTGACCACCGGCGCCGCCTGGCCGGCGCTGGCGCTGGCGCCATCGGGCTTCGTCGCGGCGCTGGCGCTGTATCTTGCCGCGGTCGCGGGATTGCTGGTGCTGGCCTGGATCGCGGCGCTGCTGCGCCGGCGCCGCGGCTGAGGCCGGCCTAGCCTGCCGGGCAGCCCTGGATCTCGACCGCGCTGCCGTCGCCGATCACGGTGATCACCAGCGCCGACCGGTCAAGCGCGAAGCCCTTTCCGGACACATGCGCCAGCGCGGTTTCCGCGACCAGCCGGTTGCCGTCGCGGCGCACCGCCGAGGGCGTCGACCAGATCGCCGGATCGCCGGATTCGACCACCACGGTTTCGTCGGCGCCCAGCGCCGGCAGGTCCAGCGTCGCGGTCAGCGTCATGCCCTTCGGCCCCGGTTCGACGCGGCAGTCGGCCCGCGAAACGCCGGCTTCCTTGGCGGTCATCGGCCGGTCGGCCAGCGCCACCGCCAGCACCGCGTCGCGGTCGCCGCCGACCGGCAGTTCGGTCGAGAACTCGAGCGAAACCGGCACGCAGACGTCGCGGCACACGCCGATATCGAGCCGCCCCGCCATCAGCGCCGGCGCCGCGGCATCGTCGAGCGTCAGCTCGACCGGCAGCACCACCTGGCCGACATAGCCGATCGAATCCATGCCGCCTTGCTCGAACACCTCGGGCACCGGCCAGTGGAACCGGGCCTGCGCCAGGTTTCGCGACCCCGCCAGGTTGAGTTCCGGCGGGATTCCGGCCTCGCCCGGAGCGCGCCAGTAGGTCTTCCAGCCCGACGCCAGCGTCAGCTGGAACCCGACCACCTGGGTGCCGCTTTCGGTGCGCCAGCCGGGCAGCAGGTCAAACCGCACGATGTCGTCGACCGGCGACGCCGCGGCGGCGGTGCCGGTGCCGGTGACGGCGGCAAGCCCGATCAGGGCGGCAAAAACGGGCGTGGTACGGGGGCGCTTCATGCGGCAGTGATCGCGCCCCGCGGCGCCGATGGAAAGTCACGTCACCGCGAGAGCGAAGTGAGCGCCCCCTTGATCGTGGCGGCCGCGCACCACATTGTTCAGGAATGCAGCCTATGAACACAGACCTGAGCGGCAAGCTCCTGATCGCGATGCCCGACATGGCGGACCCGAGGTTCAACCATGCGGTGATCTACATCTGCGCCCATTCCGAAGAGGGCGCGATGGGGTTGATCATCAATAAGCCCGCCACCGAGGTGCGGTTCACCGACCTGCTCGAACAGCTCGAGATCGGCACCGCGCCGGAGATGCGCGACATCCGGGTCCATATCGGCGGCCCGGTCGAAGAAAGCCGCGGCTTCGTGCTGCATTCCACCGATTACATATCCGGTCAGGGCACGCTGCGGGTCGATGCCGGAACCGCGATGACCGCGACGCTCGACGTGCTCGAGGAGCTGGCGCATGGCCGCGGCCCGAAATCATCGCTGCTGGCGCTGGGCTACGCCGGCTGGGGGCCAGGCCAGCTCGAGGACGAGATCGCGCAGAACGGCTGGCTGATCGGCGAGGCGCAGCACGCCGTGGTGTTCGGCCGCGCCAACGAACACAAGTGGAGCGCCGCGCTGAAGGCGATGGGGGTCGATCCCGTCACCCTGTCGCCGACCGGCGGCCACGCCTGAGCCGCCGCCCGGGCCCGGCAACGCAACAGGACCCGAGCGCCGTGCCGGTCGGGGGCTAGGCCCCCTCGCCCTTCACCAGTGCCGTGACGATCGCGCGGGCGCTGTCCGACGACCAGTCGGCCTCGCCCTGCAGCCGGGCGATTTCCTCGCCCTCGGGGTTCAGGATCACCGTCACCGGCAACCCCAGCACCCCCATGTCGCGAGCCAGCGCCTGCCGCGGATCGCGGTGCCGCGGCAGCGACTCGGCGCCGATCTCCGTCAGGAACCGCTCCATCGCCGCCGGGTCGTTGCGCCCGGTGGCGATGGTCACCACCTCGAAGTCGTCGCCGCCGAGTTCGTCCTGCAGCGCCGCGAGTTGCGGCATCTCGACCCGGCACGGCGCGCACCAGGTCGCCCAGAAGTTCAGCGCCACGTATTTGCCTTCGAACGCCGCCAGCGTCATCTCGCTGCCGTCCTCGGCCTCGAACGCCACG
>JBFGEI010000023.1:0-19788 GCA_041580155.1 Limimaricola sp. | reverse complement strand
GCCCGGTCAAGCACCGGGCCCGCGCCGCTCCCTGGTCGTCAGTCGGCGCGACGCCGGCGCCGTTCCCAGACGAACAGCAGCGCCGCGGCGACCGCCGCCATCGCCAGCAGCCCGCTCGAGCCGTCGATCTCGGGCACCCGGCGCACGCCGTTGCCGCCGCCGCTGTGCCAGGACCGGTGATGCGCCAGCAGCGGCCCGGCCGAGGCCAGCAGCAGCGCCGCGCTTGTCAGGATACGGGGAATAATCGTCATCATGCTAACTCCTGGAACTTGCCACAAAATGGCCCAGTTCCTGAAAAACGCCAAGCGTCACGTTGCAGATGCCAGCATTCCGCACGCGAGAGAAACAATGGTTAACGCAGACCCGGATTGTTGGCGATCTCAGCGGCTTTCGGCGGTCGATCCGTGGCTTTTCAGCCAGCCGCGCACGCAATCGAGCGCCGCGCGCACCGAGACGTCCATGTCGAGATAGCGGTAGGTGCCGAGTCGCCCGACGAAGCTGACCCCCGGCTCGGCCTCGGCGCGGGCGCGGTAATCGCGCAGCCCGGCATCCTCGGCCAGGGTATGCAGCGGGTAATAGGGGATGTCCTCGGACCCGCAGGCCCGGCTGTATTCGCGGAACAGCACCGATTTCTCGTGGCTTTCCCACGGGCTGAAATGCTTGTGCTCGGTGATCCGGGTGTAGGGCACGTCTTCATCGCAGTAGTTCATCACGGCGCAGCCCTGCGCGTCGCCCGTCGCCACCACCCGTTCGAAATCCAGTGTCCGGTAGCGCAGCCGGCCTCGGTCATGGCCGAAATAGCCGTCGAGCGGGCCGGAGTAGAACACGTGGTCGAATTGCGCCACCTCGGCCCGGCGCAGCGTGGTTTTCAGATTCACGGTGATCGCCGGATGATCGAGGATCGCCGCGATCAACGCGGTGTAGCCGTGCTCCGGCATGCCCTGGAACCGGTGCGAGAAGTAGTTGTCATCGTAATTGAACCGCAGCGGCAGCCGTTTCAGGATGCTGGCCGGGATCTCGGAGGGCTCGCAACCCCATTGCTTGCGGGTATAGCCGCGAAAGAAGGTCTCGTAGAGCTCGCGGCCGACGAACTTCAGCGCCTGCTCCTCGAAGCTTGCCGGGTCGGCGATCGTGGTGTCGGCGCGCTGCGCGACGAAGCGCGCGGCGGCGTCGGGGGTCAGGGTGGTGCCGAAGAACTGGTTGATCGTCAGCAGGTTGATCGGCAGCGACCAGACCCGGCCCGCGGCCATCGCCTTGACCCGGTTCTCGTAGGGTTTGAAACTGGCGAAGCGGTTGACGTAGGCCCAGACCTCGGCGTCGTCGGTGTGGAAGATATGCGGGCCGTAGCGGTGCACCAGCACCCCGGTCTCGGCGTCGCGCTCGGTGTGGCAATTGCCGGCGATGTGGTCGCGCTGCTCGAGCATGGTGATGCGGTGGCCGCGCTCGGCCAACTCGCGGGCGATCACCGCGCAGGAAAACCCGGCTCCGGCGAATCCGATATGCATGGCACTCCTCCCGATCCGCCGACCGGGCGAACCTGCCCGAGCCGGCGTGGCGGATCAATGGTGATATGAAACAAGACGCTGGCCTGCACCACGGCCGGGTCGTAGGCTCGCACTACGGGGGTCGGGGGCATCGGATGGCAGGGTTTCGGGACATGGCGGCGCTGCGACGGATCGGCGGCGCGTTGCGGCGGCGCTGGAGCCAGGGCACGGCGCGGTCGCAGCTGCGGCTGGCGCAGGTCCGGCTGTCCCGGCTGCGCGGCGGCCCGGCGCCGATCCGGCTGCTTCTGGTCACCGACGGGCGCGAATACACCAGCGAACAGCAGTTGGCGCCGCTGTGGCGCCACGCGGACGCGCTGGCCCGCGCCACCGGGCTGGTGCTGCGGCGGATCGATCTCGACGCCGCGATGGCGCTGCCGGTCGATCGGCTGCGCCGGTTCGACGCGGTCGGCCTGAAACTGTCGTTCCGCACCACGCCGGACACCGCCCGCTGCATCGCGGCGCGCCTTCGGCTCGGGATGGCCGAGGGCCAGCGGCTGATCTATTTCGACGGCGACGACGATCCCGGGGTGCAGTGGCCCGAGGTGTTGGGGCTGAGCGATGCCTGGGTCAAGAAGCATGTCTTTGCCGCGCCGGAGCAGTACCTGCGCCGGCGGATTGGCAAGACCAACCTGACCGACCACGTGGCCCACACCCACGGCACCGATTTCTCGACCGACATCATCCCGGCCTCGGCCCCGGTCGATGCCGAGGACCTGCCGAAGATCGTCACCGGCTGGAACATCGCGCTCGACGACAAGATCGCGGCGTTGGCGGCGCTGCCGCTGCCCGAGCGGGCGCGCGACATCGACGTGTCATGCCGCGCCATGGTGCCGCCCGGGGCCTGGATCGCGCCGTTGCGCGCCCCGGCGGTGGCGGCGATCGACGCAATGGCCGACCGGCACCGGGTGCTGGCGCCGACCACGCGAGTCACGCCCGAGGCCTATCGCGAAGAGCTGTTGCGCAGCCGGATCTCGGTCAGCCCGTTCGGCTTCGGCGAAATCTGCTGGCGCGATTTCGAGGTGATGCTTTGCGGCGCGTTGCTGATCAAGCCGGACATGGGCCACCTGCGCTGCCTGCCCGACCTGTTCCGCCCGCACGAGACCTATGTGCCGGTGGCCTGGGACTACGCCGATCTCGGCCCGGTCTGCGACCGCTACCTGGCCGATGAACCGGCCCGCCGCGCCATCGCCGAGCGCGCCGCGACCGAGCTGCGCCAGGCACTGCGCGAGGACCGGGTGGTGCAGCGGATCGCCGCGACGCTGGCGCAGGCCGGGCTGCCGATCCCTTCGGGCGCGACCGGCTGACGCCCGGCCCCCGAGGCGTCGACCGATGCTCGACGCCTCTCAGGCCAGCAGGCTGCCGCGCATCAGCACCCGGCCCTGGCCGGCGACCCGGACCCCGCTGATCGCCTCGGGTGGGCCCAGCACCTCGACCCGGGCCATGCCCGGGCGGCCGATCCAGTGGCCCTGTTCGGCCACGAAGGCCGGCCTGGCAATCAGCCCGTGGTGCCACAGATAGGCCGCCATGCAGCCGGTCGCCGATCCGGTGAATGGGTCCTCGGCCAGGCTTGGCGGCGCCATCATCAGCCGCGAGAAGGTGTCGCCGGCCTCGGTCACCCCGCCAAGCGTCACCAGGAACGGCTCCATGAAATCGTGCCGGCTGGTGCCGGTGGCGTGGCGAAACCGGTCCAACCGGTCGAAATCCATCCGCGCCCGGCGCAGCGCCGCCTTGTCCTTCAGCACGGCGATGCAGAACGGCGTGCCGGTCGAGACGATCTGCGGCGGATGCGCGAAATCATCGGCGCCAAGCCCGTAGAGATCGGCGATGTCGCCTGCCTCGAGCGTCCTGCCGAACACCGGCGCCATCTGGGTCATCGCGATCAGCGGCCCGTTCTCGGTCTCGGTCACCTCGATCGGCAGCACACCGGCGCCAACCTCGAGCGTGAAGGCCGCGCGGCCGTCCTGCAAAGGCACCAGCCCGCGGTCGAGCAGCGAGGCGACGGTCGCGATGGTCGGGTGACCGGCCATCGGGATCTCCTTGTCGGCGAGGTAGTATCGCGCCCCGAAATCGGCGACGTCCGAGCCGACGACATAGGCGCATTCGGCAAGCGCGGTCTCTCGCACCAGCGCCAGCCGGGTTTCTATCGGCAGGTCTTCGGCGCCGTGCACCACGACGCAGCCATTGCCGCTGAACGGCTGCGCGGTGAAGGCGTCGACCCAGTCAAAATCCCAAGCCATGGCGGTCTCGCTTTTCGGTCGGAGGTTCGGTTTCGACCATCAAAGCACCGCGCCGCGGCAACCGCGAGTCCGGATCGACGCGGCCGCGTCAGGGCTGGTAGATCATCTTCCGGGTCATGCCGCCGTCCAGCACCAGGCTTTGCCCGGTCATGAAGCCGGCCCCGGCCAGCCAGAGCACCGCCTCGGCGACGTCCCTTGGACGGCCGACCCGGCCGACCGGGTGCTGCGCGTGGTCGATCTCGCGCAGATCCCCGGCGTCGCCGGTGGCGATCCAGCCGGGGGCGACGGCGTTGACCCGGATATCGGGACCGAGCGAGATCGCCAGCGCGTGAGTCAGCGCCTCGAGCCCACCCTTGGCGGCGGCGTAGGGTTCGGTGTCGGGCTCGGACTGCCGCGCCCGCGACGAGCTGATGTTGACGATCACGCCGTGCCGGTCGCGCAGCAGCGGCACGCAATGCTTGGCCATCAGGAAGGCGCCGGTCAGGTTGGTGCCGATCCAGCGCTGCCAATCCTCCAGCGCCAGCATCTCGATCGGTCCGGCATCGGGCGTGGCGATCCCGGCGTTGTTGACCAGCAGGTCGAGCCCGTCCCAGCCGGTCGCGGCAACCGCGGCGGTCACCGAAGCCTCGTCCGACACGTCGGCCTCGATTCGGGCGATGCCCTCGGGCAGCGCCTCCAGCCCGTCGGCGTCGCGGTCGAGCGCCGCGACCTGCCAACCGTGTTGCGCGAGATGGATCGCGATGCCGCGCCCGATGCCATTGGCGCCGCCGGTGACGAGCGCGCGTTTGATGAGGTCTGTCATGCCAGCTGACCTAGGCGGCGCGGCGGGCCGGTCAAACCCGATCAACGCTACTTCAGAAGACCGCGGATGCCCCCCGAGATCAGCACGTTCACCTCGTAGAGGATGCCCGGCGCCGACAGCCCGCGCGGACAGGCAAGATAGGTCGGGGTCCAGTCCGGTTCGAACTTCTGCTTGAACGCGCGCAGCCCCTCGAAATTGTAGAACCGGTCGCCGTGCTGGTAGACCAGCCCGCCGATCCGCGACCACAGCGGCGCCAGCCGCTGCCCGCCCATGCCCGAGAACGGCGCCGCCCCGAGCGAGAACCGCGCGAAGCCCTGCGCCGAGGCCCAAAGCAGGATCTCGCCGAACAGCGCGTCCATCGCGCAACCCGGGCCGCCGGGTAGGTAGCGCATCAGGTCGACCGACAGCCGCGACCGGCCGTCGCCGCGCATCAGGTTGGCGAAGGCGACGATCTCGCCGCCCGCCCCGCGGCGCAGCACCGCAACGTCGAAATTGGCGATGTAGGATTCCTCGAAGGCGCCCAGCGAAAAGCCCTTCTCCTCGCCCTGCTTGGACGCCAGCCAGGCGTCCGACACCTGGCGCAGCTCGGGCAGGATCTCCGGCACGCGCTCGGGCGGCAGCATCTCGAACACCAGCCCGTCGCGGGCGGCGCGGCTGCGGGCGTGGCGGAAATCCTTGCGCGCCGAGCCGTCGAGCGTGAAGCCGGCGAGCGCGATGCTCGCCACTTCGCCGATCTTCAGGATCGACAGCCCGAGGTCGAGATAGGTCGGCAGGTAATCGGTCGACACCGAGTAGAAGGCGCAGCGCCGGCCGGTCCGGTCGGCCATCTCGCGCAGCCGCCAGATCAGCGCCGCGCCGGCCTTGGGATCGCCGACCGGGTCGCCGTTGGCGATCAGGCTGCGGCCGGTGTCGGCATAGGCCAGAAAGGCGCGGCCCTGCGGGTCGACGAGGAACGCCTTGTCGCCCAGCAGCGCCAGGCCGGATTCGGCGGCCGGGCTTTGCGCCACCAGCCGGCGGACCGCGTCGGGGATCGGCTCCGGCCGGACCCGCCGGCCGCGGCTCGAGATCAGCGAATTGACCGCGACCGCCGCCAGCACCAGCAGCACCGCCAGCGCGGCCCGCAGGAACCGCGAGGCATCGCCCGACCAGGCGACGTTCCACCACAGCTCGGCGCGGTATTCGACCCGGTCGTAGACCAGGAAGCCAAGCCAGATCGCCGCCCCCGCCAGCGCCAGCGTCGCCGCCAGCGACTTGGCGTTGAGCCGGAACAGCGGCCCGTCCTCGACCCGGTAGAACGCCGGGCGGAACGCCCCGAGCAGCGCCATCGTGGCAAGCAGCAGCAGCGCCTCTTCCCAGTCCAAACCCTTGGCCAGCGTCGCCGCGACCCCGACCGCCAGCAGCGCCATCGCGGCGATCCAGGCCCGGAACAGCCGCCGGTTCAGCCCGCGCGCCACCACGATCAACAGGATGCCGGCGACGCTGGCCGCGAGATGCGACACCTCGGCCACCTCGAGCGGCAGCAGCTCGCGCAGCTCGGCCAGCCGCAGGTCGTTGACCGGCAGGCTGCTCGACAGCAGCAGCACCAGCCCCGACAGCAGCGCGATCCCGGCGGCGGCGGGCGGCACCACGATGCCGGCGATCCGGTAGCTCAGCCGCAACGCCTCGGTCAGCCGGCGGCCCCGCACCCCGAACCGCGCCAGCGGCAGGATCAGGATGGTCAGCACAAAAGGCAGCACCGTGTAGATCAGCCGGTACAGCAGCAGCGCCACCAGCACGTCCGAGCGCCCGGTGGCGCCAAGCCCGGTCAGCAGCACCGCCTCGAACACCCCGAGGCCTGCCGGCGCGTGGCTGACGATGCCCAGCGCCATCGCGGCGATGAACACGACGATGAACCACGGCAGGGTCAGCCCGGGCAGATCGTCCGGCATCAGCACCCAGAGCGTCATCGCCGCGCCCATCACGTCGACCAGCGCCGCCGCGACCAGCATCCCGGCGCCGCCGATCGACGGCAGCGCCAACGCCAGCCGGCCAAACCGCACCCGGCGGCGCCCGGTGGCGATCCACAACCCGCCGCCGGCCAGCGCCGCAAGCAGCGCCGCGCCGATGCCAAGCTCGATGCCGCGGCCCAGCGGCAGCAGCGCCGCCAGCCCCAGCGGCTGCACAACCAGCACGATCCCGAGGATCAGCGCGATGCCGGTCCAGAACGCCAGCCAAGCGGTGGCGAGGATCGCCGCGACCGCGCCGAGATCCAGCCCGAGACCGGCGTAGATCCGGTAGCGGAACGCGGTGCCGGTCACGTAGGAAAACCCGAGCAGGTTGGAAATCGCGTTGCCACCGGCGCCGACCAATGCCGCGACCGGCATCGGCACCCGGCCCGGCACGGTGCCGCGCACCGCCAGCACGTCGTAGCCCGCGATGCCAGCGAAGCTGACCAGCATCCAGGCCGTGGCGGCGATCAGCGACAGCACCGGCGCCGCAACCAGATCGGCCCGGACCTCGGCCATGGTCACGTCCCGCGCAAGCCCGCGCAGCACCACGATGCCGAGGATGATCACGATGATCGGCAGCGCCGCCGTCACCACCGGATGCGACAGCAGCGCGCCACCGCGTGCAATAGCGCTGCGCAAGGCCCCGATCTCGGGGCGCTCGGTGTCGGTCATTCGCCTGCTCCTGCAGCCTGTAGCAATGGGCTTCGGGCGCAGCGCCAGCCGATCCCGGCGGCCATAATCGACCGAAGCGGTCCCGGGTGCAATCACGCTTGCGCCGCGGCCGCCCCGGGGCCGCGCCATGCCCCGGGCGCACGCGTCCCGACAACGTGACTTGTGCTGCCCCCGAGGCGCGGCTACCTCGGGGCCATGACCGCGATCCTGCGCCTTATCATGTTGATCATGCTGCTCGGCTCGGCCGCGGTGGCGCAGGGCATGGCGCCCGTCGCCGATGGCGCGACACGGGTGGCCGCGGCGCAACAGGCCGCCGATCCGTGCTGCGACAGCGACTGCGACCACGGCGCCGATCCGGCAACGGGCTGCGCCATGATGGCGGGATGCGGCGCCGGGGCGAGCCTGCACCCCGGGCAGCCGGCGATGCTGCTCGACCCCCGTCACAGCGGCACGCAAGCCTGGCGCAGCGCCGACCTGGCCGATCCGCCGCTCGCGGTGCTCGAAGCGCGGTTCCAACCTCCGAAAGCCTGACGCGCGGACGCCGACGGCGTCCGGCCCGCCGCCCCCCCCGGCGGCCCGCAACCGCGCAGCCTGCGCGATCCCGCGACCTTGCTTCGGATATCGACATGACCCACCGACGTTTCATCGGCCTGCCACTGGTGGCGGCCGCCCTGCTGGCGCTGCCAGCCCCGGCCCCGGCCGGCGCCGACGACTACGGCTTCGACCTTGTGCCGACCGAGCTGCGGACCGGTGACGACCAAGTGCTGGAGCTGCGGCTGACCGACCGGCGCAGCGGTGACCCGGTCGACGGCGCGGTGCTGTTCGCGACCCGGCTCGACATGGCGCCGGACGGGATGGAAGGCATGGCGGCGCCGCTGACCCCGCTCGGGTCGGACCGGCCCGGGCTTTACCGGTTCGGCGCCGATCTGGCGATGGCCGGGGGGTGGCGGATCTCGGTCGCGGCCAAGCTGCAGGACGAACCCGAGACCGTGGTGTCGCGGATCGACTTCGAGGTGCAGCCGTGAGCCGGGCCCTCGGGCTGACCGGCGCGGTCCTGGTCGCCGGACTTGCCGGCTGGGCCGGGCTCGCCGCCGGGCGTCACGGGATCAGCGCGGCGATGCTGGCGGACCACGCCGGGATGCTGATCGCCTCGTGGACGGGGGATGATGCGATGGCGGCCGACCCCGCACCCGCTGGCGGCGCGGTGATCTACTACCGCCACCCGGACGGGCTGGCGCGCTGGTCGGCGAAGCCGGCGACCACCGAGGACGGGCGCGACTTCGTCGCGGTGCTGGCCAGCGAGGACGTGTCCTTCGACCCCGGTGCCCCGGCCCCTGCCCCGGCCCCTGCCCCGGCAGCCGCGGGCGTCGAGCGGCAGATCCTCTATTACCGCAACCCGATGGGGCTGCCCGACACCTCGCCGGTGCCGAAGAAGGACTCGATGGGGATGGATTACATCCCGGTGTTCGACGGCGAGGATGACGACGCCGGCACCGTGACCGTCGCCGCCGGGCGGCTGCAACGCACCGGGGTCCGCACCGCGCTGGCGACCCGCGCGGTGATCGAACGTCAGCTGCGCGCGCCGGGCGTCGTGATGCTCGACGAACGGCGGATCAGCGTCGTGGCGCTGCGCGCCGACGCCTTTGTCGAAAGCGTCGCCGACGTCACCACCGGCAGCGTCATAGCCGAAGGCGCGCCGCTGGTGACGCTGTATTCCGACGACTTCTCGTCGGCCGCGGCGCTCTATGCCGCCGATCTCAAGGCCCGCGACGGCCGCTCCGACGGCAGCCGCCGACGGCTTTCGAATCTCGGCCTGCCCGAGGCGGTGATCGAACGGATCGCCGAGACCGGCAAACCGCCCGAAACCGTCGATCTGGTGGCGCCGCGCGGCGGCGTCGTGCTTGAACGGATGGCGGTCGAGGGGATGCGCAGCGCAGCCGGCGCGCCGCTGTTCCGGATCGCCGACACTTCGGTGGTCTGGGTGATGGCCGATGTCAGCGAAACCGACATCGCGCTGGTGAAACGTGGCGCGACGGCGCTGATCGAGCTTGTCGGGCTGCCCGGCCAGAGCTTCACCGGCACCGTCGACGAGATCTACCCCGAGGTCGACCCGCAGACCCGCACCGCGCGGCTGCGGATCGAACTGCCCAATCCCGACGGCCTGCTGATGGCCAACATGTACGCCTCGGTCGAGATCACCTCGACAGGCGCCGGGCCGGTCGTGCAGGTGCCCGACAGCGCGGTGATCGACAGCGGCGACCGCCAGGTGGTGATCCGCGATCTCGGCGAGGGGCGGTTCGCGCCGCAGCCGGTGACGCTCGGGGCGCGCGGCGGCGGCATGGTCGAGATCGGCAGCGGCCTCGCCGAAGGCGACAGCGTGGTCAGCTCGGCGACCTTCCTGCTCGATGCCGAAAGCAACCTGCGCGCGGCACTGGCGACGCTGACCGCGCCGGAGGCGGCGCAATGATCGCCCGGCTCATCGGATGGTCGGCGCGCAACGTGATGCTGGTGTTCTTCGCCGCGGCGCTGGCCACAGCGGCGGGGATCTGGTCGCTGCGCACGCTGCCGATCGACGCGATCCCCGACCTGTCGGACGTGCAGGTCATCGTGCTGACCGACTATCCCGGACAGGCGCCGCAGGTGGTCGAGGACCAGGTGACCTTCCCGCTGACCTCGGCGATGCTGACGGTGCCGCGGTCGCGGGTGGTGCGCGGCTTCTCGTTCTTCGGGATTTCCTTCGTCTACGTGATCTTCGAGGATGGCGTCGACCCGTATTGGGCCCGCTCGCGGGTGCTTGAATACCTCAACACCGCCGCCGCGCGGCTGCCCGACGGGGTGACGCCGGCGCTGGGGCCGGATGCCACCGGGGTCGGCTGGGTCTACCAATATGCGCTGACCGGCAAGGAGCTGTCGCTGGCCGAGCTGCGCAGCCTGCAGGACTGGGTGGTGCGCTTTGCCGCCAGCCGCGCCGACGGCGTGTCCGAGGTCGCCAGCGTCGGCGGCTTCGTCAAGCAGTACTCGGTGGTGGTCGATCCCGACCGGATGCGGGCGCAGGGCGTGACGCTGGCCGAGATCGGCGACGCCATCGCCGACAGCAACATGGACACCGGCGGCCGCACCGTCGAGCTGTCCGAGTTCGAGTTCATGGTGCGCGGCCGCGGCTATTTGTCGGGCGCCGCCGACCTGGGCAGCGTGGTGCTGCGCAGCAAGGCCGGCGTGCCGATCCTGCTGAGCGACCTGGCGCGGATCGAGGTGGTACCCGACGAACGCCGCGGCATCGCCGAGCTGAACGGCGATGGCGAGGTCGCGAGCGGCATCGTGCTGCAACGCTTCGGCGCCAACGCGCTCGATGTGATCGAGGGTGCCAAGACCGAGCTGGCGGAGATCGCCAAGACGCTGCCCGAGGGCACCGAAATCGTTCCGGTCTACGACCGGTCGAACCTGATCCTGTCGGCGATCCGGACCTTGCAGACCACGCTGCTGGAGGAGAGCCTGGTCGTCGCGGCGGTGACGATCCTGTTCCTGCTGCACCTGCGCAGCGCGCTGGTCGCGATCATCATGCTGCCGGTCGGCATCCTGATCGCCTTCGCGGCGATGAAGGCGCTTGGTCTGGGCGCCAACATCATGAGTCTCGGCGGCGTGGCGATCGCGATCGGCGCGATGATCGACGCCGCGATCGTGATGATCGAGAACGCCCACAAGCACCTGGAGCGCGCGCCCGAGGGCAAGCCTAGGGTCGAGACGCTGATCGAGGCCGCCGCCGAGGTCGGGCCGGCGCTGTTCTTCAGCCTGCTGATCATCACCGTGTCGTTTCTGCCGATCTTCGCGCTCGAGGGCCAGGAAGGCCGGCTGTTCGGGCCGCTGGCCTACACCAAGACCTTCGCGATGGCGGCGGCGGCACTGCTGTCGGTGACGCTGGTGCCGGCGCTGATGGTGGTGTTCGTGCGCGGCCGCATCGTGCCCGAGCACCGCAACCCGGTGAACCGCGCGCTGATCGCGGTCTACCGGCCGGTCATCGCCCTGGTGCTGCGCGCCAAAGGGGTGACGATCCTGCTGGCTCTGGCGGCGCTGGTCACCGCGATCTGGCCGGCGCGGCAGCTTGGCAGCGAGTTCATGCCGACCTTGAACGAGGGCACGCTGATGTACATGCCGACAACGCTGCCCGGGCTTTCGGTCACCAAGGCGGCCGAGCTGCTGCAGACCCAGGACCGGATCATCAAGTCGTTCCCCGAGGTCGAGACCGTGTTCGGCAAGGCCGGCCGGGCGCAGACCGCGACCGACCCGGCGCCGACCGAGATGTTCGAGACGATCATCCAGCTGCGCCCGACCGAGGACTGGCGCCCCGGCGTGACGATCGACAGCCTGCGCGACGAAATGGACGCCGCGCTGCAGTTCCCCGGCGTGTCGAACGCCTGGACCATGCCGATCCGGGCCCGCATCGACATGCTGTCGACCGGCATCCGCACCCCGGTCGGGGTCAAGGTCTACGGCACCGACCTGCGCGAGATGGAGCGCGTCGCCCGCGAGGTCGAAACCGTGCTGCGCACCGTTCCCGGCACCTCGAGCGCCTATGCCGAGCGGGTGATCGGCGGCTATTATCTCGACATCACGCCGGACCGGCAGGCGCTGGGGCGCTACGGGCTGAGGGTCGCGGATGTGCAGGAGGTGATCGCGATGGCGCTTGGCGCCAGGGTCATCACCTCGACGGTCGAGGGCCGCGAACGCTACGGCGTGGCGATCCGCTACCCGAGCGCGCTGCGCTCGGACCCCGAGGCGATCGCCCGCGAGGTGCAGATCGCGCTGCCCGGCGGCGGCACGGTGCCGCTGGCGGCGGTGGCGACCGTCGAACGCAACCGCGGCGCAACCTCGATCCGCACCGAAAACGGCCAGCTGGCGATTTATGTCTTCGTCGACATCGCCGGCCGCGATCTTGGCGGCTATGTGGCCGAGGCGCAGGCCGCCGTGGCGGCGTCGGTGGTGCTGCCGCAGGGGTATTCGCTGGGCTGGAGCGGCCAGTTCGAGTTTCTCGAACGCGCGAAGGCGCGGCTGGCGCTGGTGGTGCCACTGACCCTGGCGCTGATCTTCCTGCTGCTGTTCCTGAACTTCCGGCGGATGACCGAAACGCTGATCGTGATGCTGTCACTGCCCTTCGCGCTGGTCGGGGGGATCTGGCTGATGTGGGCGATGGGCTTCAACACCTCGGTAGCGGTGGCGGTCGGCTTCATCGCGCTGGCCGGGGTGGCGGCGGAAACCGGGGTGATCATGCTGATCTACCTCGACCACGCGCTGATCGAGGCGCGCGCCGCGGTGGCGCGGACCGGCCGCGTCTTCGACCGCGGCGACCTGCAGGACGCGATCATGATCGGGGCGGTCGAACGGGTGCGACCGAAGATGATGACGGTCGTGGCGATCATGGCCGGGCTGCTGCCGCTGCTCTGGGCGCATGGCTCGGGTTCGGAGGTGATGCAGCGGATCGCGGTGCCGATGATCGGCGGCATGGTGTCGTCGACGCTGCTGACGCTGGTGGTGATCCCGGCGCTCTACGCGCTGCTGAAGGGCCGCGGGCTGCCCAAGGCCGCGGCGCGGCCCGAGGCCCGGCCGGTCGTCGCCGAATGAGTCACCGGCCCGCGCCGCCGGTCGCGGCGCGGGGCCGGCAGGGAACGAAACCGGGGCCCGGGGGTTGCCGGGGCGTATTCCAGTGAAAGTTGCCCCGATGATCCATTCGCTTTTGGTTGTTTTCGCGCCCCTGCTCCTTGTCGCCGCCTGCGCCACCAGCGCTCCGGTGATACCGGCCCCGGCACCGCCGCGGTCATCGAGACACAGCCGATTCCGCGCTTTTCGCCCGATCCGGTGACATGAAGGCCAGCGGCATCCATCGCCAGACGCTCGGCGTGCCCGGTGGCTACAGGAATTTATGCGACCCGCGCCCCGGCGCCGGCACGATCGTGATGACCGAATGCCGACAAGCGCCAAGCGTCCGTCCGGATCGTCGCCGATCCGGGCGGGGTCACTTCTTGGCGTAGGTCGCCCAGCTGTCTTCCTCGGGCGGCGCCGGCATTTCCTTGGTGCCGCGCTGCCGGTGCAGATGCACCTTGGCGATGAAGTTGCCGCTGATCGGCGCGGTCACGAACAGGAAGGCCATCACCAGGATCTCGTGCAGCGATGCCTCGCCATATGCGAAGGAATGGATCATCGCGGCCAGCAGCAACGACCCGACGCCAAGCGTCGAGGCCTTGGTCGGCGCGTGCAGCCGCGACATCGGCGACGACAGCTTCAGCAGCCCGATCGAGCCGACCAGAGTGAAGAAAGCGCCGACCAGCAGCGGTGCGGCAATGAGGAAATCGATCAGCATGCCACCCTCACTCGATGATGTCGCCGCGCAACACGAAGCGCGCCAGCGCCACGGTCGAGACGAAGCCAAGCATTGCGATGATTATCGCGCTTTCGAAATAGATCTGGGTGCCAAGCAGCACCCCGAGCAGGATGATCAGCCCGATCGCGTTGATCACCATGGTGTCCAGCGCCAGGATCCGGTCGCCGATGTTCGGCCCGACCACCAGCCGCGCCATCGCCAGAAGCTGCGCCAGACCGACGGCGCCAAGCGACAGGTAGAGTGCGATGTCGATCATTCGAAGATCTCCTTCAGTCGACGCTCGTAGCGCTGCTTGATGTCGTCGCGCACCGCGTCCGGGTCCGGCGCGTCCAGCGCGTGCACCAGCAGCGCGCTGCCGTCGGCCGACAGGTCGGCGCTGACGGTGCCCGGCGTCAGGGTAATGGTCCCGGCGAGCACGGTGATCGCCTCGGGGGTGCGCAGGTCGAGCGGAATCACCACCCAGTTCGGCGCCATGTCGGCGTTGCGCTTGAACAGCACGATCATCGCCACCTGGACGTTGGCGACGACGATGTCCCAGATCACCATCAGCCCGTAGGACAACAGCCGCCCCGGCCGCGACACATGCGGCCGATCCGGCCAGAACGCCGCGGTGGCGGCCGGGATCAGCAGCCCGAGGATCAGGCCGAACACCAGCGTCCCGAGGCTGGCGGAGTTGTTCAGCAGGCACCAGACCACGACCAGCGTCGCGGTCAGCAGCGGGTGCGGAAACAAGCGACGGGTCAGCTGCAACGGCATGTCAGTGATCCTCCTGTCCGGTGGCGTCGTCGGCATGCGATGCGTCGCCATGCGCATCCTCGGCGTGCGCGTCGTCCTTGATGACCTTGCCCGGCGTGTTCAGCACGGTCTCGATGTAGGGGCCCGGCGCGAACAGCTGCGCCGAGGTCGCGGCGAGCACTTGGTTGATCGGCCCGGCCGCGATCGTCAGCGCGACCAGCAGCGCCAGCAGGCCGCCGATCGCCACCATCGGCAGCACCGGCAGCGGCATTGCGGCCACGGGTTCGGGGTCGGGCTGCTCCACCGGCTGGTGCGCCCGCCAGAAGATCAGCGACCCGGCCCGCGAAAACCCGACGATGGCGATCAGGGATCCGGTCAGGATCACACCCCATACCCACCACATCAGCGCGGTGCCGGTCACCGCGTCCATGATCAGCAGCTTGCCGACGAAGCCCGACAGCGGCGGCAGGCCGGTCATCGCGATCGCCGCGGTGAAGAACATCCCGGCGACCAGCGCGCCACCGGCCATCGGTGGCGCATCGCTCAGCGCGGCGCCGATGGCGCCGCGGCGGTCGCGGATCACGTCGACCAGCAGGAACAGCGCCGCCGCGGCGAAGGTGGAATGGATCGCGTAGAACAGCGCCGCCGCGATGCCGGCCGGGGTGAACACCGCCACCGCGCTCAGCAGCATGCCCATCGATCCGATCACCGAGAACGCCACCAGCCGGTCGATCCGCCCTGCCCCGAGCACGCCGATCATGCCAAGCGCCAGCGTCAGCAGCGCGGCCGGCAGCAGCCAGGTGTCGAACAGCCCCTGGGTGATCGCCAGGTCGGGCGGGAACACCAGCGTGTAGAAGCGGATGATGCCATAGGCCCCGACCTTGGTCATGATCGCGAACAGCGCCGCCACCGGCGCCGGCGCCTGCGCGTAGCTGGCCGGCAGCCAGAAGTGCAGCGGCAGGATCGCGGCCTTGATCGCGAACACCATCAGCAACAGCACCGCCGCCACCCGGATGCCGGCGTTGTCGCCGGCGTCGAGCGACGCGACCCGCAGCGCCAGGTCGGCCATGTTCAGCGTCCCGGTCCGGGCATAGATCGTGCCGAGCGCGAACAGGAACAGCGTCGAGCCAAGCAGGTTGTAGAGCACGTACTGGGTGCCGGCGCGCAGCCGTGCGGCGCCGCCGGCGTGGATCATCAGGCCGTAGGACGCGATCAGCAGCACTTCGAAGAACACGAAGAGGTTGAAGGCGTCGCCGGTCAGGAAGGCGCCGCAGATCCCCATCAGCTGGAACTGGAACAGCGGGTGGAAATGCCGGCCGCGTTTGTCCCAGCCCGACCCGATCGCGTAAAGCAGCACCAGCGGCGCCAGCGTCGAGGTCACCAGCAGCATCAGCGTCGACAGCCGGTCGGCGACCAGCACGATGCCGAAGGGCGCCGGCCAGTCGCCAAGCTGGTACAGGGTGATGCTGCCATCCGAGGCCTGCCAGAACAGACCGACCGAGATCGCCAGCAGCGCCAGGGTTCCGGCCATCGACAGCACCCGCTGCGGCACCAGCTGGTAGCGGGCCGCCAGCACCAGCATCGCCGCCAGCATCGCCGGCAGCACGACGGGGGTTACGATCCAGTGACTCATTGCGCGGCCTCGGCTTGGCGCATCTCGCGCGCGGGCTCGGGTTCGGCCTTCGGCACGTCTACCAGGTCGTCATCGCAGCTCAGCCACGACCCGAGCGCGATGATCACCACCACGGCGGTCATCCCGAACGAGATCACGATGGCGGTCAGCACCAGCGCCTGCGGCAGCGGGTCGGTGTAGGTCTCGACGCCGTCGCGCAGCACCGGCGGCGCGTTCAGCGCCAGCCGGCCCGAGGCGAAGAGGAAGACGTTGACGGCGTAGCTCAGCAGCGAGGTGCCGATGATCACCGGGAAGGTGCGCAGACGCAGCACCATGTAGATCCCGGCGGCGGTCAGCACGCCGATGGCGGAGGCGATCAGTAGTTCCATCTCAGTTTTCCTTCTCCCGCAGCCCGGCCAGCGCCTCGGCGCCGTCGCGGGACGGGTCGATATCCATCGGGTGGTCGCTGACCTCTTCGCCGGCCCGGCGGCCGAGCCGCGAGAAGCTCTCGAGCGACAGCATCACCGCGCCGACGACGGCCAGGAACACCCCGAGGTCGAAGCCCATCGCGGTGGCCAGTTCGAATTCCTGCATCGGCGGGATCCGGAAATATCCGAAGGCCGAGGTCAGGAACGGCGCGCCGACGAACCACGAGCCGATGCCGGTCAGACCGGCGACCAGCACCCCGGCGCCGATGATCCCGTGATACGGGAAGCGTTGCCGCTTGGCCGCCCATTCGAAGCCGCTGGCCATGTACTGCATCACCACCGCGATGGCGACGACCAGACCGGCGACGAAGCCACCACCGGGCTCGTTGTGGCCGCGCAGGAAGATGTAGACCCCGACCATCAGCACGATCGGCATCATCACCCGGGTCAGCACCACCATCATCAGCGGATGCGCGTCGCCGGCGTAGTCTTCTTCATGGCCGCGGGTCAGCAGCCGCGCCCGCACCGGGCCCGACAGCAGCGTCTCGGTCAGCGCGTAAATCACCAGCGCCGCGATCCCCAGAACGATGATCTCGCCGAAGGTGTCGAAACCGCGGAAGTCGACGAGGATCACGTTGACCACGTTGTCGCCGCCGCCGCCCTTGTAGGAATTGGCGAGGTGGTAGTCCGAGATCGGCGCCAGCGGGAAGTCGGACATCAGGATGGTGTAGATCAGCGCCGCCGAGGCGGCACCGCCGGCAAGCGCGATCACGCCGTCGCGAATCCGCCGCGGCGCGCCGGATTCGACCGGGCTGCGGTTCGGCAGGAAGTTCAGCGCCAGCAGCAGCAGGATGATCGTCACCACCTCGACCGAGATCTGGGTCAACGCAAGATCCGGGGCCGAGAAGTAGTTGAAGCCGACCGACACCATCAGGCCGATGATCCCCATGAGGATCAGCACTGCCAGCCGGTTGCGCTGCACCGCCACCAGGAACACCGCCGCGGCGATCAGCATCGCCCAGCCGGCCAGCGCCACCGGCGTCACCGGCAGCATCTCGCGGGTCGGCGCGGCGCCGACCCCGGTGCTCCACGCATGCACGCCGATCGCGATCACGGTCAGCACCATGATCGCCGCGTAGCGGGTGAAGGCGCCGTCATGCAGCCGGTCGGTCATCGCCCGGGCGGCGCCGGCCGCGGCCCGGATCAGCGCGTCGAAGATCGCCTTCGCCTCGGGCCGTCGCGCCGCCAGCCAACCGCGCGCCAGCGGCGCGTAAAGCGCCAGGAGCAGCGCGCCGCCAAGCACCGCGATGCCCGACATCGCCAGCGCCGGCGTCAGCCCGTGCCAGATCTTGAGATGCGCGTCGGGCATCTCGACGGTGCCGCCGATCACCGCCTGCGTCACCACCCGCACGAAGGGCTCGGCGAGGAACGGCGCCAGGCCGATCACCACCACCGGAATGATCAGCAGCGCCGGCGGCAGCCAGAGCCCGAACTCCGGGTCATGCGGCTTGGCGTCGTAATCGCTGCGCTCGGGGCCGAAGAAAGTATGGACGATCAGCCGGAACGAATAGGCCGCCGAGAACAGCGCCCCCAGCGTCGCGACCACCGCCACCAGCAGCGGCGCGCCGAACAGCGTGGTGTGCAGCGCCTCCTCGAGCATCATCTCCTTCGACAGGAAGCCGTTCAGCAACGGGATGCCGGCCATCGACAGCGCCGCCAGAACGGCGATCGCGAAGGTGATCGGCATCAGCCGCCGCAGCCCGCCCAGCCGGCGCAGGTCGCGGGTGTGCACCGCGTGGTCGACGATGCCCGCGGTCATGAACAGCGCCGCCTTGAAGCTGGCGTGGTTCAGGATGTGGAACACCGCCGCCATCGCGCCGAAACCGGTGCCGGTGCCCAGCAGGAAGGTGATCAGGCCAAGATGCGACACCGTCGAGAATGCCAGCAGCGCCTTCAGGTCGTCCTTGAAGAAGGCGATCACCGCGCCCAGCACCATGGTCGTCAGGCCGGCGGTGCAGACCACGTAGATCCAGACCTCGTTGCCCGACAGCACCGGCCACATCCGCGCCATCAGGAACAGCCCGGCCTTCACCATCGTCGCCGAGTGCAGATAGGCCGACACCGGGGTCGGCGCCGCCATCGCGTGCGGCAGCCAGAAGTGGAACGGAAACTGCGCCGACTTGGTGAAGCAGCCCAGCAGGATCAGCAGCAGCGCCGGCAGGAACAGCGGCGACGCCTGGATCGCTTCGCGCTGGCTCAGGATCACCGTGAGATCGTAGCTGCCGGCGATCTGGCCCAGCAACAGCATGCCACCGATCATCGCGAGGCCGCCCAGCCCGGTGACGGTCAGCGCCATCCGGGCGCCCTGGCGGCCCTCCGGCAGGTGCTTCCAGAAGCCGATGAGCAGGAAGGAGGACAGCGAGGTCAGCTCCCAGAACACCAGCAGCATCAGGATGTTGTCCGACAGCACGATGCCGACCATCGCGCCCTGGAACAGCAGCAGGTAGCTGAAGAACTCGCCCATGTTGTCGTCGCGCGACAGGTAATAGCGGGCATAGGCGATGATCAGCAGCCCGATCCCGAGGATCAGCCCGGCGAACATCAGCCCCAGCGGGTCGAGAAACAGGTTCACGTTCAGCCCGAGATCCGGCAGCCAGTCCAGCCGCGCGGTGACGGTTTCGCCGCGCAGCACCGCCGGCGCATGCGCGATCAGCCCGACCGCGGCCAGCGCGGTGGTCAGGAACGTCGTCATGAAGCAGGCTCGTCGACCCGAGTGGATCATCAAACCGGGCAGCAGGGCGCCAATGAACGGGAGGGCTACGATGATGAATAGTGACATGGCGCGACTATCGCGGAGCCGAGCGAAAACGACCAGCCCCGCGCGCGAGGTTTCCGTCGGTCGCAGCGACTTATTGAAGAAATCGTGAAGCGTTCAGCCCGGCGTCGGGTCGACATCCCTGCCGCCGCGCGCCCGGGTTGGCTGCGCCGCCCCGTCGGACGGGCGGGTGACTGGCCCCTGCCCCGACGAGGCCGCGTGTCGTCAGACCGCCAGTTGCCGGCGCTGCGCGTGCATGCGCCGCGATCCGATCGTCGCCGCACCCAGTGTCAGAAGCGTCGCCAGCGTCACCGCCCAGCCGACGATCTCGCTTTGCTGCTGCGGGATCGTCAGCACCACCGATTGCCCGGTGAAGCCGCCCGGCGGGGCGATGACGTCGATGATCCCGAACTCCGGGTTGGCCGCGATCTTAAGCGGCGTGTCGCCATCGAGGCTGGCGCGCCATAGCGACCAGTATTGCAGCGGCAGCGAAACCCGCTCGGTCCCCGGCGTCGGCACGAAGGACACCTGGCGCGGCACGACCTCGTAGGAGGTGTAGCGCGGCGCGACGGCGGCGACCTC
>JBFGEI010000022.1:0-20064 GCA_041580155.1 Limimaricola sp. | reverse complement strand
TCACGCTGTCCTCGACCAGCCAGCGCGGCTCGGCCACCGGCCAGGCGGCGGCGGTGACGAAGCCGTCGCCGCCGAGCAACCCCCAGACCTCTTCCGACAGGTGCGGCGTCATTGGCGCCATCAGCTGCGCCAGCACCAGCGCCGCCTCGCGCCGCGCCGCGACGCCGGCGGTCGACTTGGCCAGCACCGAGGTGAAGGCGTAGAGCTTGGCGATCGCGGCGTTGAAGCCGAAGCTCTCGAGCCCGAGCGTCACGTCCTGGATGGTGCGGTGCAGCGCCCGCGTCAGCGCCTCGTCGTCCTGCGGCACCGCCGCGCCGGCTTCGGCCTCGGCGATCTCGGAGGCGATGCGCCAGACCCGGGCCAGGTGCTTGTGCGCCGCGTCGGCGCCGGCGGCGGTCCATTCGACGTCGCGCTCGGGCGGGCTGTCGGACAGCACGAACCAGCGCGCGGTGTCGGCGCCGTATTGCGCCAGGATCGCGTCGGGATCGACGACGTTCTTCTTCGACTTCGACATCTTCGCCGAAGGGATGATCTCGACGGGCTCGCCGGTCGCCTTCAGCGCGCCGTTCTCGACGCTCTCGGGCAGGTGGTAGACCGGCCGGCCGTTGGCGTCGCGGGTCTGGTAGATCTCGTGCGTCACCATGCCTTGGGTGAACAGCGCGTTGAACGGCTCGATCGCCTTTTCGGGCAGGTGGCCGGTGGCATGCATCGCGCGGGCGAAGAAGCGCGAATAGAGCAGGTGCAGAATCGCGTGCTCGATGCCGCCGATGTACTGGTCGACGTTCATCCAGTAGGCGGCGTCCTCGGCGTCGGTCGGGGTTGCGGAGCCGGGGCTGGTGAAGCGGGCGAAGTACCACGAACTGTCCACGAAGGTGTCCATCGTGTCGGTCTCGCGGCGCGCCGGCTTGCCGCAGGACGGGCAGGCGGCGTCGCGCCATGTCGGGTGCCGGTCCAGCGGGTTGCCGGGCACGTCGAAGCTGACGTCGTCGGGCAGCCGGACGGGGAGGTTTTCCTTGCGCTCGGGCACCGCGCCGCAATCGTCGCAATGCACGATCGGGATCGGGCAGCCCCAGTAGCGCTGCCGCGACAGGCCCCAGTCGCGCAGCCGGAACCGGGTCACGCCCTGGCCGACGCCGTTCTGTTCGCAAAACGCGATGGCGGCGTCGATCGCCTGTGCCCCGGTCTGTTCGGTGTCGCCGGCGAAGCCGCGGATGTAGATCACCGGATCGGTCTTCTGCGGCACGAAGGCGGCGCCGCCATCCTCGGGAAGGGGGCTGCCGTCGTCCTTGACCGGCGCGAAGGTCGAGATCACCGGCAGGCCGTATTTGCGCGCGAAGTCGAGGTCGCGCTGGTCATGCGCCGGGCAGCCGAAGATCGCGCCGGTGCCGTAGTCCATCAGCACGAAGTTGGCGATCCAGACCGGCAGGTCGCGGCCGGTGTCGAACGGGTGCCGGACCGTCAGCCCTGTGTCGAAGCCCAGCTTCTCGCCGGTCTCCAGCGCCTCTTCGGTGGTGCCGCCGCGCCGCGCCTCGGCGCAGAACGCCGCGACCTCGGGGTTGTCGGCCTCGAGCGCCTTCGCCAGCGGGTGGTCCGGCGAGATCCCCAGGAAGCTGGCACCAAGCAGCGTGTCGGGCCGGGTGGTGTAGACCTCGAGCCGGTCGAAGCCGTGGCTCTGCTCGGTCAGCGAGAACGCGAACTGCAGCCCGCGCGACCTGCCGATCCAGTTCGCCTGCATCAGCTTGACCTTGGCCGGCCAGTCGTCGAGCCCATCGAGCGCGGTCAGCAGCTCGTCGGAATATTCGGAGATCTTGAAGAACCACTGGGTCAGCTCGCGCCGCTCCACGTCGGCGCCCGAGCGCCAGCCCTTGCCGTCGATCACCTGTTCGTTGGCCAGAACCGTCATGTCGACCGGGTCCCAGTTCACCACCGCGTTCTTGCGGTAGACCAGGCCCTTGTCGAGCATGTCGATGAACAGCGCCTGCTGCTGGCCGTAATACTCCGGGTCGCAGGTGGCGAATTCGCGGCTCCAGTCGATCGACAGGCCCAGCGGCTTCATCTGCGCCCGCATGTCGGCGATGTTGCTGTAGGTCCATTCCTTGGGATGGCCGCCCGACGCCATCGCGGCGTTTTCGGCCGGCATCCCGAAGGCGTCCCAGCCCATCGGGTGCAGCACGTTGTGGCCGGTGGCGATCCGGTGCCGCGCGATCACGTCGCCCATGGTGTAGTTGCGCACGTGGCCCATGTGGATCCGCCCCGAGGGGTAGGGGAACATCTCGAGCACGTAGTACTTCGGCTTGTCGGCGCTGCGCCGCGCGGTGAACAGGCCGGCCTCGGTCCAGGCGGCTTGCCATTTGGCTTCGATCTCGGCGGCGGTGTAGCGCGACATGTATGGTCCCTCAGCTGGTCAGCCGGACCCCGGCGGGTCCGCAGGCGGTGATACTGCACATCGGGGCCGGGTGCCACTGCAACGGCGGGCGCGCCGGGCAAAACCACGGCCCGCAAAAGCGAAGGGCGGCCCCGAAGGACCGCCCTTGCCTCAAGTCTCGATCCTTGCGGGATCAGAACTCGAAGGAGATCTCGACGGTCGCGCCGTCCTGGTACTCCGGATCGCCGACTTCGTCCTCGGAGTCGTCGTCGCTGTCGTCGGCATAGGACGCCAGCAGCTGAGCGCCGCCGCCGAGTTCCATGGTGCCGGCAACGTAGTAGTCGTCGCCCGCATCAGCCACACCGGCGAGAACGATCATGCCGTTGCCGATGTCGTACTGGCCTTCGATCGCCCAGTCGTCGAAACCGGCCTGCTCGTGCTGGTAGTAGGTCGCGACGGTGATCGGACCCGAGACGTAGTCGAGCGACACTTCGTAGGTGTCGTCGTTGTCGCCCGATTCGACCACGTAGTAGGCGCCGACGGTGACCGGACCCAGCGGGTAGGCCACTTCGATGCCGGTCGAGTCTTCCTCGTCGGTCATGTTGCGGGCGTAGGCGAGGGTGATGTCGGCGCCGGCGAAGGCAGCGCTGGCCGAAACGGCAGCGATTTCGTCGGTGTTCAGGTCATCGCCGACGATGCCGGTGTAGTCGTTCTCTTCTTCCTGGTAGCCAGCGGTCATGCTGAACATGCCGAACTCGGCAGCGGCACCGATCGACAGCTGGTCAAGGGTGTCACCTTCACCGGCGGCCGCATCGTCGGTGACGTCATCGACCAGGTACGACACGGAAGCGTCGACGCCGTAGGCCATGAAATCGCCGCGGATGACGGTTTCGCCGTCGGTCTCGGAGAAGTTGTCGTGCGCCATGTCGCCGGCGTTCACGAAGTGACGGTCAGCGGCCATGCCGGTGTCGCCAAAGAACAGGCCAGCGGTTTCCGAGGTCAGCGACAGAACATAGCTGTCGGCTTCCAGCTCCATGCCGAGATCATTGTCGGCGACGTCGAACTCGAAGGTGGCGGCGGCGGTGAGGCCGTTGTCCAGCTCCTGGCTCAGCGTGGTCGCCAGCTGCAGGTCCCAGTAGAAGCCCATGTCGTCATCGGCGTCGGAGATGGTGTCGGTGTCGTTGTAGCCCAGGGTGGCTTCGCCACCGAAAGACACTTCGGCAGCGGCGGCGCCGGCAAAGGCGACGATCGAAGCCGAGGCGAGCAGGATGCGTTTCATGGATTTCCCTCGTGTTTGCATTCCCAAGAATGCTAGTCCAGCCAGCATTGGAGGTTTCATGCGGCATCAGAGGCTTCACACTCAAGATTTTTGCCCCATGTTCCGGATGCTGAATATCGAATGATGCAATGGGGTCACACACGTCATGCTGCGGTTCGCGGCGGTGAAACCCTTGGCAAGTGACCGCTGTAGCGCCAATGGCGCGGCGGCCCGAGCAGGAGTGGCGGATGGCTTACGCTGAGATCAACGACCGGATTGCCACAGCCGCCCGGGCCGCCGGCCGCGATCCAGCGACGGTCACTCTCATCGCGGTTTCGAAGATGCAGCCCGAGCCGCGGGTGATCGCGGTGCTGGACCAGGGCCAGCGGGTGTTCGGCGAGAATCGGGTGCAGGAGGCCGCGAGCCGCTGGACCCCGCTGCGCGAGCGCTACGACGGAATCGCGCTGCACATCATCGGACCGCTGCAGACCAACAAGGCGCGGCAGGCGGTCGAGATGGCGCAGGCGATCCATTCGCTCGACCGGCCGAAGCTGGCGACGACGCTGGCACGGCTGGCGCAGGAGCGCGGCGCATCGCCGGATCTGTTCATCCAGGTCAATACCGGCGCCGAGCCGCAGAAGGCCGGGGTGCTGCCCGAGGCGGCCGACGGATTCGTCGCCGAAGCCCGGGCGCTCGACCTGCCGCTGGTCGGGCTGATGTGCATCCCGCCCGATGCCGAGGACCCGGTGCCGCATTTCGCGCAGCTGCGCGAGATCGCCGAACGCAACGGCCTGTCCGGGCTGTCGATGGGGATGAGCGGCGATTTCGAGGCCGCGATCGCGCAGGGCGCGACCCATGTCCGGGTCGGCTCGGCGATCTTCGGGGCGCGCGACTGACCGCCGGTCAGGCCGGGACGGCGGTCAGGCCGGGACGGCGACGGGGGAGCGGCGTTCGCGGATCGGCAGGTGCACGATCGCCGAAAACGCGCCGATGCCGACGCCGAACCACCAGACCGCGGTGTAGCTGCCGTAGATGTCGTACATCCGGCCGCCAAGCCAGACCCCGAGGAAGCTGCCGAGCTGGTGGCTGAAGAACACGATGCCGTAGAGCGTGCCCATGTAGCGCAGCCCGAACAGATGCGCGACCAGCCCCGAGGTCAGCGGCACCGTGGCCAGCCACAGGCTGCCCATCGCCACCGAGAACACGATCACCGTGGTCGGCGTCATCGGCGTCAGGATGAACCAGGCCGCGACCAGCGTGCGGCCGGTGTAGATTCCGGCCAGCAGGTATTTGCGGCTGTAGCGCTTGCCGGCCCAGCCGGCGGCGATGGTGCCGGCGATGTTGGCCAGCCCGATCAGCGCGATCGCCAGCGCGCCCAGCCCCGAGGTGGTGGTGATGCCGAGCGACGCCAACAGCCCGCCACCGGCGATCGGGGCGCAGATCTCGGTGACGAAGGCCGGGAAATGCGCGGTGATGAAGGCCAGCTGGTAGCCGCAGGAAAAGAACCCCAGGAAGATCAGCGCGTAGGACGGGTCGCGCGCGGCGCGGCCGAGGATCTGGCCCATGCTTTCCTGCAACTCGGCGGTCGAGGCCGGGGTCGGGCTGCGCATCATCGGCAGCACCGCCAGCGTCGCCAGGATCAGCCCGGCGAAGACCAGGAAGACCTGGCTCCAGCTCATCCAGCCGAGCAACAGCTCGGCCAGCGGCGCGCCGAACACCTGGCCGGCCGATCCGGCGGCGGTCGCCACCGCCAGCGCCATCGATCGGTTGTCGTCGCTGGCGGCGCGGCCGACCACCGCGAGAATCACGCCAAAGCCGGTGCCGGCGATGCCGAAGCCGACCAGCATCTCGAGCATCTGGTGCTGCAGCGGCGTGGTGGCGCCGGCCGAGAGCACCAGCCCCAGCGCGTAGGCCAGAGCTCCGAGCACGATCGCCTTCCGGTCGCCGACCTTTTCCGCCATCGCCGCGAACAGCGGCTGACCGAAGCCCCAGGCCAGGTTCTGGATCGCGATCGCGAGGCTGAATTCGGCGCGCGGCCAGCCGAACTCCTCGGCGATCGGGATCTGGAACACGCCGAAGCTGGCACGGATCGCGAATCCGACCATCACGATGATGCATCCGGCGATCAGCACCGGGGTGAACAAGGGTTGGCGTGTCATTCACGGACTAAGCTCTGCCGTGGCGGAACTGTCAATCGGCGCCCGGAGCGGTGGCCGCCGGGCTGCCGGGCCGGCGCCGGGATTGCGTATTTCAGGGACAAAGTAACCGGGGCGTCACAGCGACGGGCCGGCGTCCCACAGGTAGAGTCGGTCGCGGATGTCGACGCCGTCAACCGTTTCGGACAGCGTGTCGGCGTGGCGGGCGCCGCTGCGTTCGTAGAAGCGGCAGGCCCGGGCGTTGCTGTCGAGCACCAGCGCCGACATCAGGTCCGGCCGCGGGCCGAGCGCCGCGGCGAACAGCGCCCGGCCGAGGCCGCGCCCCTGCGCCGCGCCCAGCAGGTAGAGCGCCAGCAATTCATCGCGGTAGCCGCGCGCCGCGAGCGCCGGGTCGCGCTGTGGCCCGACCTGGGCGAAGCCGAGCCCGGGGGCGAGGCGGATCCGGCTGGTGCCGGTGGCGATCTGCCGCGCCCATTGCCGGGTCCGGAGTTCGTGGTCGTAGCGCGCGATCTCGGTGTCGGGCAGCAGGCCGTGGTAGGTTTCGGCCCAGGCCGCGACGTGGATCCCGGCCAGCATCGGCGCGTCTTCGGGGCGGGCGTGTCTGATCTGCATGGCCGCAGCTTGCGTCTGCGCCAGCGGCTTTGCAATGTGCCGATCGGCGGCTATGTCGCCTCTCCATGGACATCGAAACAGCCTACCGCGCGCGCCTCGACACCGGCGCGCTGACTTCCGATCCGGCGCAGCTGGCGGTGCTCCCGGTGCTCGACCGGGTGCTGACCGACCTGGCGCGGGCGCCCGAGCCGCGGCGGGGCGGGCTGTTCCGCCGGGCGCAGCCGGCCGAGCCGGTGCGCGGCGTCTATCTTTGGGGCGGGGTCGGGCGCGGCAAGTCGATGCTGATGGACCTTCTGTACGACCATGTCGAAGTGCCCAAGGCGCGCTGGCATTTCCACGCCTTCATGCAGCGGGTCCATGCCGACATGAACAAGGCCCGCGCCAGGGGTGTGTCCGACGCGATCGCGCCGGTTGCCGAGGATCTGGCCGGCGAGCTGCGGTTCCTGGCGTTTGACGAGATGCAGATCAGCGACATCACCGACGCGATGATCGTCGGCCGGCTGTTCGAGAAGCTGTTCGCCGCCGGGGTTACCGTGGTGACGACCTCGAACCGGGTGCCCGACGACCTGTACAAGAACGGGCTGAACCGGCAGCTCTTCCTGCCGTTCATCGAGACGTTGAAGGCGCGGATGCAGGTGGTCGAGCTGGCCAGCCCCAGGGATCACCGGCAGGGCCGGATCCGCGGCGGCGAGTCCTGGATCGTGCCGGCAGGCGCCGCGGCGCGCGAGAAGCTGGACGCGGCCTGGGACAGCCTGGCCGGCGCCGGTGACACCGCGCCGCTGGTGCTGCGGGTGTCGGGGCGCGACGTGACCCTGCCGGAGTTCCGCAACGGCGTCGGCCGGGTGCCGTTCCACGATCTCTGCGGTCGGCCGCTTGGCCCGGCAGACTACCTGGCGCTGGCCGACGCGCTGCGGGTGCTGATCATCGACGGCGTCCCGCGGCTGTCACGGTCGAACTTCAACGAGGCCAAGCGCTTCGTGACGCTGGTCGACGCGCTTTACGAGGCCAGGGTGCAGCTGGTCGCCAGCGCCGCCGCGGCGCCGGGGATGCTTTATGTCGAGGGCGAGGGGAGCTTCGAGTTCGAGCGCACCGCGAGCCGGCTTGAAGAGATGCAGGCGGAGGGCTGGGGCGGCAAGCGCACCGCGGCCTGAGGCCGCGTGGTGAAGGGGGCCTGTCGGGTGGCCCCCTCCGTCACTGCCCTCGGCCGCGATTCCGATCATCGCCGGGTTTGTCGTGGCCGTCTCCTCGGGATCAGTATCGCCTTTCAAGGCGCTTTGGTCAACCTTTGCGTGTATTTCGCCGATGCCGTCGTCGATTCGTTCGCGGTGTCAGCGCCTGATTTCCAGCGTCTCGGCAAGGATTTCCGGCGCAAGGCTGACGCCTTGCGGCGTCGCGGCATGCGCGCCGAAGGTCCGGTATCCGGCCGGGATCAGCGTGCCGCGCTGTGCCTTGGCGACGAAGATGTGCTTGGTGGTCTTCGGCGACATCTCGAACCAGCCCGGATCGTCGAAGGCGCCGGCGAACACCCCCAGCCGGTCTTCCCAGCGTTCGAAGGTCAGGTACAGCCTCGTGCCGCAGTCATGGCAGAAATGCACATGCACCAGCATGCCGCTGCCGCCCGAGTGGTGGCTGTAGTGGATCGGGCTTCCGGCGATGATCCGCAGCGCCTCGAGCTTGAACATCGGTTCGATCATGTAGGCGCTTCCGGTCACCTTCTGGCAGAACCTGCAATGGCAGACGGTCACCCAGTCTGGCGCTTGATCGACCTCGAATCTGATGCGGCCGCACAGACAGCCCCCTTGCTGCGGCGTCATGGCCCGGTCCTCGCTGTTGGACACCGTGGCCTAGTCTAGCACGAATCGGCCCGGTGCGGAGTGCCGGGCGATCCGGCCCGACAGCTGCGCCGGGCCGCCGCAGTCGGGCGACACCGGGTCGGGGACGGCGGTCAGCGGGGTATGCCAAGGGATCGTCGAGGCCCTGATGAAGCGACCGTCGACACAGATGTCCTGACCGGCCGACCCGGCGTTGAAGCCGAAGCCGGGGCTGCCGCAATCGGTCACGGCTCCGTTGGCGTTCCAGGCCTGGAACACGCCGATGCCCGACATCGGAAAGCGCATCGTCGCGGGATCGAAGCTCAGCAGCCACGACGTCTCGGGCCGCCTGTCGCGCATGTCCCAGCTGCCCAGATAGCCGCCGTCGCGATAGCCCGAGATCTCGAACCGGGTCAGGTCGGCCTCGGTCACCCGCGGCGCCGTCAGCAGCGCGTCGGGAAAACCGATGCGCCCGGTCATCGTGTAGCCGGCGTTGCCGACCCAGCAGAAGAACAGCTCGGCGGCGGCAGCCGGCGATGCCGCCAGCGCGGCGAGCAGCGCCAGCGACCGGATCATCCGTTCTGCCGCAGCACGTGCCCCGCCAGGTAAAGCGAGCCGCAGATCAGGATCCGGGCCTGCGGGTCGGCGGCGGTGATCGTGGTGATCGCTTGCGCCACGCCGTCGGCTTCCTGCGCCTGCAGCCCGACCTGCCGCGCGATCGTCGCGGTTTCGGAGGCCGGGATCGTGTTGGCTTCGCCGGGTATCGACACCGCGTGCAGGCTGTCGGCGACTCCGGCCAGCGGCCGCAGGTAGCCGGCGATGTCCTTGGTGTTCAGCATGCCGCAGATCAGATGCGTCGGCCGCCGGGGCAGCGCCGCGAGGGTCTGCGCCAGCACCTCGCCCGCCGCCGGGTTGTGGCCGCCGTCGAGCCAGAGCTCGGCCGGCGCCGCCAGCTCGGCCAGCCGGCCCTGGCGCAGCAGCTGCATCCGCGCCGGCCAGTCGGCGTTGGTCAGCGCCGCCTCGCAGGCGGCCTCGTCGGCGCCAAGATGGCGCAGCGCCGCGATCGCGGTGCCGGCGTTGATCACCTGGTGCGGTCCGCGCAGCCGCGGCAGCGGCAGGTCGAGCAGCCCGTGATCGTCCTGGTAGACCAGCCGGCCACGCTCGGTCGTCACGTGCCAATGCTGGCCATGCACCAGCAGCGGCGCGCCGAGACGCGCCGCCCGCGCCTCGATCACCCCGAGCGCCGCCTCGTGCTGCGGTGCCACCACGCAGGTCACGCCGCGCTTCAGGATGCCGGCCTTTTCGCCGGCGATCTGTTCCAGCGTGTCGCCAAGATAGGATTGGTGGTCGAGGTCGACCGGGGTGATCACGGTCAGCGCCGGCCTGTCGACCACGTTGGTCGCGTCAAGCCTGCCGCCGAGCCCGGTCTCGAGCAGGGTCCAGTCGGCGGCGCTTTCGGCGAAGGCCAGCAGCGCCGCGACGGTGGTGATCTCGAAATAGGTGATCTGCGCCGGGCCGTTGGCGGCGTGGGTCCGATCCAGAAGCGCGGTCAGCGCCGGTTCGGAGATCAGCTCGCCGGCAAGCCGGATCCGTTCGTGGAACCGCGCCAGATGCGGCGAGGTATAGGCGTGCACCCGGTCGCCACGCTGTTCGAGCCCGGCGCGGATCATCGCCTGGGTCGAGCCCTTGCCGTTGGTGCCGGCCAGGTGGATCACCGGCGGCAGCCGCAGCTCGGGGTGGTCGAGCGCCGCCAGCAGCCGCCAGACCCGATCGAGCGTCAGGTCGATGATCTTCGGGTGCAGCGTCATCATCCGCGCCAGCAGCGCGTCCGACAACGGATCGGCGGCCGGGGAGGCGGTCATTTCTTCGGACCGGGCTCCGGCACCGGCTTGCCGGCCGCGGGCTTGTCGGCGGGCTTCGCCGCTTCTGCCGCTTCTGCCGCCTTGGTCGCGTCCGAGGTCGGGGTTTCCGGCGCCGGCAGATCGCCCAGCGCTGCCTGCGGCAGGCCCATCAGCATCCGGGTGATCGCGATCAGCTCTTCGCGCATCTTGCCGCGCGGCGTGACCCGGTCGAGCATGCCGTGATCGAGCAGGTATTCGGCCCGCTGGAAGCCCTCGGGCAGCTTTTCGCGAATCGTCTGTTCGATCACCCGCGGCCCGGCAAAGCAGATCAGCGCATTCGGCTCCGCGATCTGCACGTCGCCGAGCATCGCGTAGGAGGCGGTGACGCCGCCGGTGGTCGGATGGGTCAGCACCACGATGTAGGGAAGGCCGGCCTCTTTCAGCATCTCGACCGCGACGGTGGTGCGCGGCATCTGCATCAGCGACAGGATGCCCTCCTGCATCCGCGCGCCGCCGGCGGCGGAGAACAGCACCAGCGGCGCCTTCAGCTTCACCGCGCGTTCGGCGGCGGCGATGATCGCGTTGCCGACATACATCCCCATCGAGCCCGCCATGAACGAGAAGTCCTGGCCGGCGGCGACGATTTTCGTGCGGCCGATCTCGCCCTCGGCGACCAGCATCGCTTCCTTCTCGCCGGTCTTGCGGCGGGCGTCCTTGATCCGGTCGGCGTATTTCTTCTGGTCGCGGAAGTGCAGCGGATCGGTGATCGGCTCGGGCACCTTCACCTCGGTGAACACGCCGCCGTCGAACAGCGCCTTGAAGCGGTCGCGCGGGGTGATCATCATGTGGTGGCTGCAGTTCGGGCAGACGTTGAGATTGTCGGCCAGCTCGCGGTGGAACAGCATGGTCCCGCATTCGTCGCACTTGGTCCACAGGTTCTCGGGAACCTCGCGGCGCGAAAAGATCGAGTTGATCCGCGGACGGACGTAGTTGGAAATCCAGTTCATGGTCGCGTCTCCGGCAGCCTCTCGATCCGCCCCGAGATAAGCCGGAGGCAGGCGGAATGCAATTCGGCCAGTGTAAGGCGGCCTGCGCGCGCGGCCCCTTGGCACCGGCAAGGCCGCTTGCCGTCGCGGGAGCCTCTGTCTATCCCTGTCGCGACATCAGCTCCGGGAGGGACCGCCCCATGAAGAACGCCCGTTTCGACAAGACGAAACTGCCCAGCCGCCACGTCACCGAGGGACCCGAGCGCGCGCCGCACCGGAGCTACTTCTACGCGATGGGCATCTCGGAAGAGGAAATCCATCAGCCCTGGGTCGGCGTCGCCACCTGCTGGAACGAGGCCGCGCCCTGTAACATCTCGCTGAACCGGCAGGCGCAGTCGGTGAAGATGGGCGTGAAGAAGGGCGGCGGCACGCCGCGCGAATTCACCACCATCACCGTCACCGACGGCATCGCCATGGGGCACGAGGGCATGCGGTCGTCGCTGGCGTCGCGCGACGCGATCGCCGACACGGTCGAGCTGACGATGCGCGGCCATTGCTACGATGCGATCGTCGGCCTTGCGGGCTGCGACAAGTCGCTGCCGGGCATGATGATGGCGATGGTGCGGCTGAACGTGCCGTCGGTGTTCATCTATGGCGGGTCGATCCTGCCGGGGCGTCTGAACGGCAAGGATGTCGTCGTGCAGGACGTGTTCGAGGCGGTGG
Source organism: Limimaricola sp. (assembly GCA_041580155.1). Classification (GTDB taxonomy): domain Bacteria; phylum Pseudomonadota; class Alphaproteobacteria; order Rhodobacterales; family Rhodobacteraceae; genus Limimaricola. The sequence goes on along the minus strand of JBFGEI010000022.1, from coordinate 8,312 downwards.
GCCAGCACGCCGCCGGCAACATGACCGACGCCGAGCTGGCGATTCTCGAGCGCATCGCCTGTCCCAGCGCCGGCGCTTGCGGCGGCCAGTACACCGCCAACACCATGGCCTGCGTCTCCGAGGCGATCGGCCTGGCGCTGCTGAACTCCTCGGGCGCGCCGGCGCCCTACGAGAGCCGCGACCAATATGGCGATTTCTCCGGCCAGGCCGTCATGCAGCTGATCGAGAAGAACATCCGGGCGCGCGACATCGTCACGCGCAAGAGCCTCGAGAACGCGGCACGGGTCGTCGCCTGCACCGGCGGGTCGACCAATGCCGGCCTGCACCTGCCGGCGATCGCGCACGAGGCCGGGATCGACTTCGACCTGCTCGACGTCTGCGACATCTTCCTCGACACGCCTTATTTCGTGAACCTGCGGCCGGGCGGTGAATACGTCGCCAAGGATCTGCACGAGGCCGGCGGCGTGCCGGTGGTGATGAAGGAGCTGCGCAAGTCCGGCCTGCTGCACGAGGATTGCATCACCGCCAGCGGTCGCAGCCTTGGCGAAGAGCTGGACCTGATCGACCGCGAGGCCGACGGCAAGGTGATCCACACCGTCGCCAACCCGATCACCCCGACCGGCGGTGTCGTCGGCCTGCGCGGCAACCTCGCCCCCGACGGCGCGATCGTGAAGGTCGCCGGCATGAAGCCCGAAGAGCAGGCCTTCACCGGCCCGGCCCGGGTCTTCGAATGCGAGGAAGAGGCCTTCGAGGCGGTGCAGAAGCGGCAGTATTCCGAAGGCGACGTCATCGTGATCCGCAACGAGGGTCCGGCCGGCGGTCCCGGCATGCGCGAGATGCTGTCGACCACCGCGGCGCTGTCGGGCCAGGGCATGGGCAAGAAGGTGGCGCTGATCACCGACGGCCGGTTCTCGGGCGCGACCCGCGGTTTCTGCGTCGGCCATGTCGGCCCGGAAGCGGCGCATGGCGGTCCGATCGCGCTGCTGAAAAACGGCGACATGATCACCCTCAACGCGATCACCGGCGAAATCAGCGTCGATCTGACCGAGGCCGAGCTGGCGACCCGCAAGGCCGCCTGGGGCGGTCCGCGCAAGAACGACTACACCTCGGGCGCGCTGTGGAAATACGCGCGGCTGGTCGGGTCGGCGCGGCATGGCGCGGTGACCCACCCGGGCGCCGAGGGCGAATCCCACGTCTACATGGATCAGTAGGTCCTGAGCCCGCCGCGGGGTGCCGCGGCGGGCTTTTCATTTCGGCGGAGGGGCCGCGACATGGCGGGCGGCGCGACACGGGTTCTCGAACGGCTGCTGGCGCGCCGCGTGCTGCGCCGCTGGGCCGCCGCGGCGCGCCGCGCCGACCGCGTCGACCTGCCGACCCTGCGCCGGCAGCGCCGCGCCGCCCGGGCGCTGCGGCCGATCCTCGATGCGCTGCTGACCGTGGCCGACACCCGGCTGCTGCCCGACGCCGATCCCACCCCGCCCGCCGGCGCCGACTGGGCCTTGCGGCCGCAGCCGTGGCGCGGCCCGCTGCCGCAGCCGGGGCTGGTGTCGCCGCGCAGCGGTGCCCGGCTCGGCGACACGCTGGCGCTGTTCCACGATTGCGACCGGGCCGAGATGGCGCTGCGCCAGCTGCGCTGCGGCGGCGCCGCGCCCTTCGCTCTGCAACTCGAGGTATTCGGCTTCTCGGGCAGCTTCATCGGTCTCGCGATCGACCTGCCCAAGGCGGCCTGCGACGGACTCGGCACCCGGCATCTGCTGCGGCTCGACACGGTGATCGAAACCGAGGCGCCGCTCGGCATCAGCGCCCGGCTCAATTTGCGGCACGGGCCCAACGTCGAACGGCTGGCGTCGCGGCCGGCGCCGCGGGCCGGGGCCGGCTTCGTCGAATTCGACCTCGCCGAGACCGCGCTTGCGGGGCGCCGGGTCGAGGCTGCCTGGATCGACCTGATGTTGACCGACCCTGCGATGAACCGGGTGCTGCTGCGCGACCTGGTGCTCAGCCGCCAGCCGCGCGCCGCGCTGTGACAGGAGACCGCCCGATGACCAGCCACCCCAACGGCAGCCCGGTGCTGCACGAGGCCCGGATCAGCGGCGGCGTCTGGCGCGCGGTGATCGAGTCCGCGACCGCGCCGGTGCCGGTGGTGACGCATCTCGGCACGCCGCTGGACGGGGTGGTGCTGCGGCCCGACGGGCCGGGGCGCTGGCGGATCGAGGTCGCGGTGCCGCTGGCGGCGCTGTCCGACGGGGTACAGAGCTTCGTGGTGACCGACACCGCGACCGGCGCTCGGATCGGCAGCTTCGCGGTGATCGCCGGCGCGGCGCTGGACGGCGATCTGCGCGCCGAGATCGACCTGATGCGCGCCGAACTCGATCTGCTGAAGCGGGCGTTTCGGCGCCATTGCGACGACACCGCCGAGTAACCGGGCGCGGCGCGGCCGGGTGACGCCGCGTTGCGGGTGACCTGCGCGGAAGCCAAGGCCATTCTGCCGCCAAACGGGGGAGCCGCCATGACCGAATATCCGCATCTTCTTGAACCCTTGGCGCTGGGCCATGTGACCTTGCCGAACCGGGTGCTGATGGGGTCGATGCACACCGGGCTCGAAGAGACCGGCGACTGGGAGCGGGTCGCCGAGTTCTACGCCGCGCGGGCCCGCGGCGGCGTCGGGCTGATGGTCACCGGCGGCATGGCGCCGAATCGCGACGGCGGCGTCTATCCCGGCGCCGCCGGGCTGTTCAGCGCCGAGGACATCGCCAACCACGCGCGGGTCACCCGGACGGTGCACGAGGCCGGCGGGCTGATCGCGATGCAGATCCTGCACACCGGGCGCTACGCCTATTCCAAGAACTGCGTCGGACCTTCGGCGATCCGGTCGCCGATCAGCCCGTTCACCCCCGAGGCGCTGGACGAGGCCGGGATCGAACGGCAGATCGCCGACATCGTCACCGCCGCGGTGCGCGCCCGCGAGGCCGGCTATGACGGCGTCGAGGTGATGGGGTCGGAAGGCTATTTCCTGAACCAGTTCCTGGTGGCGCGGACCAACCGGCGCGACGACGGCTGGGGCGGCAGCTACGAGAACCGGATGCGGCTGCCGGTCGAGGTGGTGCGCCGGGTCCGCGCCGCGGTCGGCGACGATTTCATCGTGATCTACCGGATTTCGCTGATCGACCTGGTGCCCGACGGATCGAGCTGGGACGAGGTGCTGCAGCTGGCCCGGGCCATCGAGGCCGCCGGCGCGACGATGCTGAACACCGGGATCGGCTGGCACGAGGCCCGGGTGCCGACCATCGTCACCTCGGTGCCGCGCGCCGCCTTCGCGCATCTGACCGGCAAGCTGCGCCCCGAGGTCGGGATTCCGGTGATCACCTCGAACCGGATCAACACGCCGCAGGTCGCCGAAGACCTGCTGGCCACCGGCATGGCCGACATGGTGTCGATGGCACGGCCGTTCCTCGCCGATCCGGATTTCGTCGCCAAGGCGGCGCGCGGCGACGCCCGGCGGATCGCGCCCTGCATCGCCTGCAACCAGGCCTGTCTCGACCACACCTTCTCGGGCCGGGTCAGCTCGTGCCTGGTGAACCCGCGCGCCTGCCACGAAACCGAACTGGTGCTGGAACCGACCGTCGCGCCGCGCCGCGTTGCGGTGGTCGGTGCCGGTCCGGCCGGTCTGTCGGCGGCGCTTGCCGCGGACAAGCGCGGCCATGACGTCACCTTGTTCGACCAGGCCGACCGGATCGGCGGCCAGCTGCACTACGCGGCGGCGATTCCCGGCAAGGAAGAGTTCCTCGGGCTGATCGAGTGGTACCGCACCGAGGTCGGCGAAAGCCGCATCGCGCTGCGGCTGGGGCAAACCGTGACGGCGGCGGATCTCGACGGCTTCGACTCGGTGGTGATCGCCACCGGGGTGCGGCCGCGCGACCCGGGCATCGCCGGGCAGGACCAGCCGACGGTCATCGGCTACGCCGACCTGCTGTCGGGCCGGGCCAAGGCCGGGCCGCGGGTCGCGGTGGTCGGGGCCGGCGGCATCGGCTTCGACGTCGCCGAGTTCCTGGTCGCCGGCGAGAGCACCACGCTCGACCCGCAGGCCTGGCGCAGCGAATGGGGCGTCACCGACCCCGACCGCGCGCGCGGCGGGCTGGCGCCCGAAGGGCCGCAGCCGGAACCGGCGGCGCACCGTGTGACGCTGCTGCAGCGCAAGCCCGAGAAGCTGGGCAAGCGGCTTGGCAAGACCACCGGCTGGGTGCATCGCGCCGGGCTGCAGATGCGCCAGGTCGAGATGCTGCCCGGCGTCAGCTACGACCGGATCGACGAGAACGGCCTGCACATCACCACCGCCGAGGGCGCGCGGCTGATCGAGGTCGACACCGTGGTGCTTTGTGCCGGGCAGGAGCCCGAGCGCCGTCTCGCCGATGCGCTGATCGCCGCCGGGCGCGAGGTGCACGTGATCGGCGGCGCCGACGTGGCGGCCGAGTTGGACGCGAAACGCGCCATCGACCAGGGCACCCGGCTGGCGGCGCGGCTGTAGCTGGCTGTTTCCGGTCTCGATCCAGTCTCGGCGAAACCGTTATATTGTCAGGTGCCAGTCCCATTCCCGCCCGAATCTGAGACGACAACCAAGTCTGTAGAATTCGTAGCGGAGGCGGCGACATGGATCGTCTGACGGAAATGGAGGCATTCGCCACCGTGGTGGACCAGGGCGGGTTCACCGACGCGGCGCGGAAGATGGGGATATCCAAATCCGCAGTCTCCAAGCACGTCTCGTCGCTCGAGGCGCGGCTTGGGGCACGCTTGCTCAATCGCACGACGCGACGGGTCAGCCCGACCGAGATCGGCCTGGCCTATTACGACCGCGCCCGCCGGGTGCTCAACGACGCCGGCGAGGCCGACGCCTTGGTCACCTCGATGCAATCGGCGCCCTCGGGGCTGCTGCGGATCAGCGTGGCCACCGATTTCGGGGTCAATCACCTGTCGCCGGTGCTGGGCGACTTCCTGCAGGAATTCCCCGACATCACCGTCAACATGGTGCTGAACAACCGCTTCGTGGAGCTGATCTCCGAAGGCTTCGACATGGCGGTGCGGATCGGCGAGCTGGACGACAGCACGCTGCGCGCCCGCAAGCTGACCGACACCACGCGGCGGATGATCGCCGCGCCCAGCTACTTCGAGCGCTACGGCCGGCCCGAGAAGATCGACGATCTGAACGAGCACAAGCTGCTGCATTATTCGAACGCGTCGAACGGCGCGGTCTGGAAGCTGACCGCGCCCTCAGGCGAAAAGCGCCAGGTCCGCACCGCCGGCTGGCTGACCGTCAACGACGGGCAATCGCTGCTCAACGCCTGCGTCGGCGGTCTCGGCATCGCCTACCTGCCAAGCTTCCTCTACGCGGATGCGCTGGCGAAGGGCCTGGTCGAGGAAGCGATCCCGAATCTGCCGGTCGAGACCCACGGCATCTACGCGGTCTATCCGCCGGGCCGTTTCACCCAGCCGAAGGTCCGCGCCTTCATCGATTTCCTGGTCGACGCCTTTTCGGAGAAGGGCCCCGACGTCTGGTAGACCTGTCCCGTAGGCAACCTGCACGCCTGCGACTTGCGCGGCTCCGCTGGAGTCGCGCATTTTTTTTTGGTGATTGCGGGGTGTGGTGGTCGGCTTTGCGGACATTCATAGCCTTCGCCGCAAGTGCGTGAACATCTGGTTCAGTGACATGTTCAAAGCGTTGGTTTAAGCGTGCCATAGTGCCTGCTCCAAATTTTTTGGAGAGATCTTTGTGGGCACAGAGTACAGCGACGCAACTCTTATTACGTCTTGCAGTAAATAAGTTAGACATGTGCCCTCGTCTTTCTGTATCAAAGGCATGACCATTTGACCTTGGTCTGTTTCAAGACAACGTAGACTCGCGCGAAGATTAATCCAACTCAGTAGAGTAGAGCGAATATGGCAAGTGAGCGATATTTTGAAATCCTTCTATCCCGGTCCGTGGCTCAAGTTTTTGGCGACGGATATTCGCTTATCGCTCAGCAACTGACACTTCCAAGTGGACGCATTGATATGTTGCTGCGCCATCAAGACGGCACAAAGCACGTGGTGGAAGTGAAGAAAGACAAGGCGAAACCAGACGCCGTTGATCAAGTCGCGCGTTATGTAGGTGACTTAAGGTTACAGGGTGCTGGCATCGTTCAAGGGTGGGTTGTAGCTAACGAAATCCCAGAACAGACAGACACTTATGCCCGCAGCAACCTGGTTCGAACACTGGCAGTACCCGAAAGAGACTATCCAGAGATAATGAATGCATCGGGGATATCAGAAGTAGAATTGCTCGGGAAACGCGTGGAGGCTGGTGTGCTCATCGGCGGTGGGGTGCAATTTTTTCGAAGAAATGGAGTTACGCTTGAGGATGCCATTGCTGAATTGAGCGCAGATATGCAGGCCTATGTGATGGACCTGCGTCATGCAGGCACTTTTGAATTTCAATGCGGAAAAATGCAAATCGCTATTACCTACAGGGGTGTAAAAATCGGAGGCATAAATCGAGGCCACAAACACAATTTTATCTCATCAAACATAATACTTGACCGATTGGACGAAGAAGTATTGATCAATAATGGCTTTGTAAGAATGGCTAAGACGCAAGCCAGTAGCACTCACATGCATGTGTATTGGAAGAACAGGATCGATGATCTTGGAGCACTGGACAATGTTCTAACGCATTTTGCGGCGTCGATAGAAAGACGCCTATTTTCGACGTAATTATAGCGACTGCTCAGAATTTTATCGTATTCATCGCGTTCAAAAGTGTTCATTATTGGCTTGGTTGCAATCCGGTCGATTTTTAAGCGGGCAAAATTGCCATTCAAAATCTGAGCAATCTTGAAGTCTCTTTCCGCCTGATAGCGGGCACTCGCTGTAGTGCATGACCTTGAGAAAGAGGGCTCGAAACTGACTAACACGCGTTTCGACGACACCCTTTCCAGTGCTGGCTTTCCCGCGCCTCACGGACCGCTGCCGATCGCCTGCGGCGCGGGGCAGGGGTGCAGCGCACACTCCATTTCAAGCGTGACGTGGCCGATGCCGAAGCTGTCGCGCAGCGCGGTCTTGATCCGGGCCTTGATCGCGTCGGCCTCGGACCAGCGGCCCGGCGACACCGCGACATGCGCATCGAGCGCGGCGGCGTGCTCCTGCACCTGCCACAGGTGCAGGTGGTGGACGCCCGCGACCCCGTCGATGCCGCGCAGGTGGCGCAGCACCGCCCTGGTATCCAGGTCGGGCGGCGCGCCCAGCATCAGGATCCGGATCACCCCGCCGATCTCGGTCGCCGACATCCACAGGATGTAGCCGGCGATGCCAAGCGTCACCAACGGGTCGACGATGGCCAGGTCGAACAGCAGCACCGCGACGCCGGCGCCGATCACCGCCACCGATCCCAGCGCGTCGGCCAAGTTGTGCAGGAAGGCGGCGCGGATGTTGACGCTGTGCTTCGACATCCTCCAGGTCAGCGCCGCGGTCACAAGGTCGACCGCCAGCGCGATGCCGGCGACCCAGACGACGATCCAGCCCTGCACCGGCTCGGGCGCGAACAGCCGGGCGACCGCCGCGTAGCCCAGGTAGAGCCCGATCAGGATCAGCGTGGTGTAGTTGACCAGCGCCGCGACCACCTCGGCCCGGCCATAGCCGAAGGTCATCACGTCGTCGGCCGGACGGCGGGCGATCCTGCGGGCCCAGAACGCGATCACCAGCGACACCGCGTCGCTCAGGTTGTGCAGCGCGTCGGCGATCAGCGCCAGGCTGCCGGACAGCACGCCGCCGACGATCTGCGCCAGCGTCAGCCCGAGGTTGACCGCGATCGCCGCCGCGACCCGGGCGTCGCCGGCCCCGGGATCGATGTGGTGGTGACCATGCCCGGCGTGGCCGTGGCGATGCTTGCCGCCGTCGGGCCGTTTTCCGTTCTGGGTCATCGGGCAGACCTCCGGAGCCGGGTGCTCTCACCTAGATAAGCGGGGCCGTGGCAGCGGAATCAACCCCGCGGGGCTGCGGCGCGGCTCAGGGCGCGACGACCACCGCCTCGACCCGGCGGTTGGCTTCGCGACCCTCGCGGGTGGCGTTGGTCGCGATCGGCGCCAGCCAGCCCATGCCGCGGGCGTCGATCCGGTCGCCGGCCACGCCATGCGCGTCGATCAGCCTGTCGCGCACCGCCGCCGCCCGGCGCCGCGACAGCGCGATGTTGGCGTCAAGCGTGCCGCTGGTGTCGGTGTGCCCGACCAGAGCCAGCCGCCGCGTGGGGTCGGCGCGCAGCCAGCCCGCCAGCGCCGCCAGCGCCGGGT